>NZ_CP042172.1:304128-608257 GCF_005937985.2 Arthrobacter sp. KBS0702
CAAGAATGGTACTGGAAGCTCTCCATCGCCGGCACTGCCTTCATTGTGCTGATGGGCTTCGGCTGGCTCACCTGGAAGCTCGGGAAGCGGCTGCACGAGTGGTACCGGGGCTACTGAAGGCAATTCGAAGAGAGTGCTCAAAGCCGTTCCTCAACTGTGGGCAACGGATGGGCGCAACCGACCGTAACCCGGCTGTGGGGCTGGCGGCATAATTCTCCGGGCCCCAAGCTCACTCAGCAGCATCGTCTCTTCGCTGGCCTGACGTGAGCCGACCCGCAGAACCGTGAGTGAGCGGGGAGCGTGTGAAACCTGGGTCGGCTGATAGGAGTTCGCTTACGGCCGGAGTGAGCACGGGTAGACCGAAGCTGGCTGCCGTTCTGTGCTACCTGCTGCCGAACGGCGACTAGACGGGAGGAACGACCGGATTCGCCGTCGCCAGATGACACGCAAGCGACACACAGGGCGGGCAAACCATGGGATTTCTCACACCTGACCTCGATTCGTTCGCTGAGCCGCTAAAGAGACTCGTTTCGATCAGTCCGGTCCGGCTGTCGTCTGGCAGTTGGGATCTGCTCATAAACGAATACATTTTTTCGGCGCCGCCAGTTCCCCGGGTTCGGCCGTTGATTCCCTGGTTCACAAAATCTGGGGCCGGGCCCGAAGGCGGTTATCGCTTAGACCGACGGGCGGTGCCGAAGAAGCCCCAAGCGTGTGACATAAAAGGGTGGGTTATCGCTGACCCTAGTAAATGTGTGGAGATGAAGACGTGGACGAATTTGATCTATCCCCTGAGCGCGCTGAGGCGTTGCGACGGGCGGCTGTGCTGTCCAGGAAGATTAACCTTCTGCTGGAAACCATCAAGTCGGACTCGGGCAAGCCCTTTAGCTACAAAGCGATCTGTGATGGGGCCCGGGAAACCGGCTACTTCATTTCACGTACGCGGTGGTCTCTGCTGAAGGCCGGCAGGGTGCAGGTTTGTCCCGGACGAGTGTCTGCGGGCACTGGCGGCGGTATTCGATGTCAACCCCGCGTACCTGCTCCAGGAGGACGGGCCGCTCCCTGGGCGGATAAGAGCCGAGCTGAAGGGGCTGCGCAGTCGGCGGCGTGCCGAGGTGCTCAGCGTGGCCGTCGACAAGTTGAGGGCGGTCGACCCGGAGGCACTCCGGGCGATCGCTAAGCTCCTGAACGAGAATGATGGGGGCTGAGGGTGGCGCACGGATGTAGTGATTATCGCCAGTCGGAGGTAGCTGATGGAGTAAAGAAGGGGTATGACACGGCGAGTCAGGCCGAACTCTTCTTGACGCTTCGCTGAACGATACGCGCTGCCCGGTTGCAATTGACTCTCGACGAGCAGTTGGGCTGCGAAACGTCGCTAGTGGTGTGGGGGCTGGTTCGTATGAAACTGCCTCCAATCATCCGCGCCCGACATCATGCCGACAATTCCCAGACTGACGGTGCCGCACCGGCCACTTCCCCTGAGGAGTTGTGGACGACCGTCCATAAAGCCCGACGGTGATTGCGGGTGCCTGTTCAGCTTGGTGTTCCGGTGCCAGTCTTGCCTGAGCTTCTACGGCCGGCAGAGCGCGCGACAGAGCGCCCACGTGAGGTTCTACGGCCTGTGATCAGCAGCCTCAGCGTCACGGACTGATTCGAGGGCCGAAAGTAAGCGCTGCGCGTTCCGGGGTGACCTAAGAAGGTAGCTTGTTTCCACAAAAGCGTCGTACTCATCCTTTGACATCAAAACTGCGGATCCATGCTTGGACATGATCTGAATCTCGGTCCGGTCGAGATTGACTCGTTCGATGAGACGGACAAGGTCGCGGCGAGCTGCGCTGGTTGATATGGCCATCACTGCCTCCTGGTTGCAAGAGACATGCTAGTACCAGGCGCAAAGGGGTGAGGACTGCTTCACACAGTTACGGCATCTACCCGATCAGCGGCGCACCGGCAGGCAGCGTGTAACGGTACTCGCCACGTACGTCTAAGGCGGCGAAAACAAAATCAGGCAACGGGCCTCCTCCGGCAACATCATCCCTGAGATCGTCGAGCCGCAATGACTGCAGCCTTGTTGAAATTGAGCGTTCCCTTAACTCCGACGATCCACCGCTTACTGTTCTTTGCGAGCAGCGGATTAAGGGGAGCGTCGTCAGGGAGATTTTGACCGATCACGAGCAGCTGGGTGGGGGAAAGTGGGAAGGAGATTGTGGAGATGTCGGCGCCGTCGGTTGGCCGCCAAAGGAGGACCGCGCCGTCTCCGGTTGCGAGGTGCTTCGCCTTTCTCACCTGCCACGGCCATTGTTCGAGCCCGAGCGTGGTCAGCCTGAGGACATCCTGAATGGACTGTGACAGGAGCAACCTATCCCCGAGGGTCAGCTCTGCATTTTCGATCCGTCCCCCGGTTTTCAACACAACGGCGGGTATGCGGATCTTGGTTTGATCCGCGTACCGCCCCCGATCAAGGTGCATGTCAAGGAAGGCGATCACTGCGCTTCGTTCTGCTGCCGTCAACGTGTGTCCCTTGCGCAGTTTGACGATAGCCGGGGTGCCGCTGTTTTCAATTTGCGAGTAGTCGTCCTCGAGGTCACGGGTGAGGACCTTGGGGTCGTAGACGTAGCTTACGACTGTGGCGCTCAGGTAGGAGGAGGGATAGCCTCGACCGTCCTGGAGATCGAGCACGTCGACAACGTTCCTCGCGTCTGCCCACGCGCGGATATAGCCCTTTGATACCATGTGTGCGCCTTTCACAGTCATGACGGCACCTCCTCGCATCTCAAGGTATCCGATCTGAACCCTTCCCTGTGGTTCATGTTCGGAGTGGGACTAATCGCCTTGCTCGTCAGCCCCTGGTTCCTGAGGACATTCGCCACCTCACAACGGCTTAGACGGGCGCGCTGAGGGTTCCTCTGCCGCAGTCCTTAGACTCATGCCATGAGCACCTATTCACCCATTGAACTCGCCTACAAGCTGGGCTACACCGGGGAAACTCGACCGGGTCGCGTCGTGCGGGCCTATCTCCGCGAAAAGTACCCGGACCACCCACGCGGTCAGCGTTGGGTACTTGATGAGGGCCAGGCAGCTGATGTTCTAGCCAACGTTCCGCCGAAGGCCGCACGATGAAGGGTGATCGCGTCGAGCTGCCGAAGCCCTCCGACGAAGCCATCTTCTCAGTTGAATTGTGTTGCAACTCACAAACAAGGCTGGCGAATGTCGGTGAGTGCATCTAAAGTGCATGTCATGATGAGGCATGATGTCTGACACTTCGCAACCCCTCGCTATCAGCGACACCCCACTGGGGGGGCTCCCGTCGGCTGACACGACCCTGCTCGGGAACGCCCCCCTAGAAGTCGCGATCTGCGAGGTCCGGTTCACGTCTGAGGGGTTGGGTGTGCCTGTTGAGACGGCGGAGCGCATCCGGGACGCTCTCTCCGATGCGCTGGAGATCGATTTTCCCAGTATTCAGCCTGCCACCCAAGGCACTATGCAGATCAACTTGAACGCCGGGGGTGCTTCCTGGTCGGGCGACGAGACGAAGGGCTGGCAGATCGCGTCGGCGGATGGCCAGCACAGCGCGACCATACTGCCGAGTAGCGTGATCTGGCAGGTTGGCGATTACAACAGATGGAGCATCAGCATGCGAGGTCCGCTCGAAATGCTCCTAAACGTCATCGCAACAGACTTATCACCGTCACTGGTCCAGCGGATCGGGCTCCGTTACGTAGATCGCTTTGTCGATCCTGCATGCAAGACGCTGGGGGACTGGGCAGGGAAGATCGACGCGACCCTGCTCGGACCCCTCGGCAATCCGGTATTCGGGCGGATGGTCACGGGTGCGCAACAGCAGGTCGAGATCGCTCTCGACGGCCGCCACGGGGCCATACTGCGACATGGGCCGATCCCGGACCAAGCGTCGAAGAGCGTTAACTACCTATTGGACCTTGATGTTTTTGCCAACGCTGCAAGCCCGTTCAAGGTGGCTGAGGTGCTGGATGCGGCCGGTAGGCTGAACCGAACGGCGTTGAGCCTGTTCCAAGCGTGTGTCTCGGTCGATTATTTGAAGTCGCTTCAGGGAGAGGGGGATAGCTGATGTCCACGATGTCAGTGGCGCCGCACTCCGGGACGGCCACGCCTCGGCTTCCGACGCTGAACATGGACTTCCTTGGGCACAGATTCGAGGATGAGATAGACCTGACTCCGGTTGCCCTCGACCCTGCTGTTCCCGCGCTGCGAGAGGCCGTCCTGCGGTTCTCCGAGACATTCAACCCGATCCACGATCACGAGACACTTCGGATCGTGCGCGGCGGTGACGCCTGGTACCGGACCTTCACCTCCAACGCGTACGTCTCCGGCGCGCTTTGCGTGTTCATGATCGGTGAGACCCCATTGGTAGAGGAGGAGGCGTCGCAGATTGATCCGGAAACGGCTGACCCCTTGGCGGTGTTCGATCGCATTCAGAGTGAGCTTGCGGTGACTCAGAAGGACTTGCTTGCCGCGACTGGCATTAGGCGTCGGACCTATTACTCGTGGAAGAAGCCGTCGACGCCTCGGCCGCGTCCGGCAAGTCTTGGAGGCCTATGGCATCTCGCCGACGCCCTTGTGGATCTGCGCGAGGAACTTGGTCGACCGGTCTCTGCTTGGCTGCATGCGTTGCCGGAGCGCGAGGCCGCGTTCAGGGATGGCCGTTTCGAAGATCTCGTGGACCTCGCGGTCGCGATGCCGGCACCCAGCCAGCGTGCGATGGGCACCTCGCGCCATGCGGGCGTCGGCGCAGACATTGACGTGCCGATAGTAAAGACCGGTAGGCCGACGGTTACCGTGGTCGAGCGAGGTGTGCGCCGTTGACGGTCGATGACCTGCTTCCCGTTCCGTGGCCTGAGGAGGCTGTCGCCGCACTCGATACATGGAGACAAGGTCATCTGATCCGCGGTGACCTCGCGACATGGTTGGCGACTGCTGGCTGCGTGGACCCGGTAACCGGAGATGATTTCTCCGATCGTGGAGAGGGGCTGCTCGGCGCCGTCGCTGAGATTGGGGACACAGGCTACTTCGCGGTGGTCTCCCAAACCTGCGACATCGCGGCGACTGGGCCTGGCAAGCGTCATCCGTTTGTCCAGGTCTGCCCCGTGCGGGATTTAGGGGCGGCGTTTATCCCACAGAAGGTTCAACAGGCCCGAGCCGGCGAGCTTGTCGAGTACGTCCACTTAACAAAGCCGCCTGCACCAGGCAAGGAGTGGGCGATCGACCTGCGCATCTCTGTGCCACTCAGCAAGGGAGCACTCATAGGTAGCAGCCCCATTGTGGGCTTCTCCAGCGAGGATGACGAACTCGACCTGGCTGCCAGGATCGCTGCAAAGTTTAAGCGCCCCGCGCTTCACGACTATTTGTCGAAAGACCTTATCGATGCCCTCAACGCCCTTGTCACTAAGGCACGAAAGGGATCTGAGGACTGGTGTGAAGATGTCGAACAATTCCGACTTGAGATCGAAGGAAATCGCCTGGTACCTAAGCGCGTTCGCCTCGTCGTCGTTACCGACGTGAACTTCAACGCCCCGCTAAATTTTAGGAAGAAGAACGCGTTACGCGATCTCTGGAAGACTCTGAAGAAGCCACTGAAGGGCGTCGGCATCGAACAGTCACTTGTCGCCTTTCGACACATTGAAGATTTGAAGGCCAAGGACTACCGAAACGCCATCCCGCTCAATATTCCGGCGCTTGGCCGAGGCAGCTTTGACTGACCATGCACATTGACGGTTCGACACCGAAGGCAAATCCAGGCCTCTAAGCCGCAAGCAGATGCCAGTCCATAGCGATCTTGTCCTCGGCTGCCAGCTCGTTCCCTTCCCGGCCTGATGAGCCGCGGGGGGGGGGGCAACTCGCTTTTTACGGGCGGCGTTTTTCTTGACCTGCAGTTGAGTGGGCTAGAGGGTGCCGGCTGCGATCGACCTTAACCGCGTGTGCCCATTAAGGTGTCCCGGTTCCTAGGAATCAAACGTGTGTGCATGCTGCGGGTGGAGGTCGGAGTCGACGATCATTCCTGAGTTGGCAGACGGCGGTGAACACAACGGGGGACTAGAGGTGTCACATTCCACGGGATCCCGGCAGGGGCTTGTGGGTCGTCATGAGGGATCCGGGTGCTTCAGGACTGTGACTTCGGACCGCCGAGCCAGAAGAGTGCGATATCGACATCCCTCGCAGACCAGGTGTGCCCGTATCGGCCTGCCGTCGAGCGCAGATTTTCGACCAGCTCCATGTAGCGTCCGTACCTCCCGCGCGCAGGGGAGAGTGAGAGACCTAGGGTCTCCAGTCCGGTTTGGGCACGCTCGTCGTATACCGCCATTCGTTTGGGAGCTGCGGCCAGCAGAAGGGCTGAAGCGAGTGCATCTCCCGTTTTGAAGCCAGGAAGAGGTGAGAGCGCCGCCCGGCCAGCGGAGGCGGCCTTAGGTACGGGTAGTGACACATCGGTGACGGCAGACACGGCCTTCTCCGTTATCTCCCTGACTTCCGCTTCGGGCTTGACCATCAGTTCGCGGACCCAGGGTGTATCCGCGCGGAGGCGCTTCCAGAACAGCAAGGCCCCGATGTCGGCCTTGCCGATGCTGGCCGTCGCGCGAATTCGGTCTGCGACCTCGGTGAGGACCTCGTCGTATGCCGGCGATGTGCCCGACATGTAGGCGGCGTGGGAGCCTCGAAGTGTCTCCCAGGCCTGCAGGTCGAGGACTTTGGGTGTGGTGTCCGGTGCGTTCATGTCTTGAGGGTGCCACAGCTTCGCCCGTTAGCCGGCCGGTTCCCGAACGGTGTCGTGTGATGCCGGACCTCGTTCTCGCTCAGCACCCGCAGTGAGGTCTTCGGCCCCGGAGTCATTTTTGTCGGTGCCCTCGTCTAGCATCGGCCTGAATAGGAGGTTTGCGCGTTTGAATCCTGACTTGGGGGACTGTGAAAGCACTTGAAGACTGGCCGATACTTACGCCGGAAGGCCGCTCCCGGCTGGGCCTTGCCCGGCGTGCGCCCAAACACGAAGTTACTGTGGCGGCGAGGCACAAAGAGGTGCTGGACATGTGGGATGACGACAATCCGATCGGGCCCCAAGACATTCCGGCCACGTCCCCGGTAAAGGTCCGGTGGATTTGTTCCGCGGGGCACAGGTTCGTTGAGTCCGCTGTGGTTCAGTGCGGTGCTGCATCGGGGTGGCGTAAGACAGCTGGTGGGTCCCGGGCGTGCCTCAGCTGTGAGGGCGAACGATTGTATGGCCGGGTGACCCTCAACTGTGGCCACGATGTAATCGGCCGCCCGGGCGTTGAGAACCTGGCGATGTGCCGCGCATGCCGGCCAGCGGGCATTGCTGTGCGAACAACGAAAACTTCGGGTCCGAAGTATCCCCCAGGCACGGTCATCCAATCTCGTAATCTCTCGACCTCTCAGACGGAGCAGGAGGTGAGAGACAAGCTTGTGGCTGGAGGGTTTGCTGTCCACAAGGGCCGCAGCGCAATTCAGTGTGGTCATGAACCACATCGCAACAACTTTCCGGTTCTGACCCCGGACATCCTGATCTCCAAGACAAAGGTGTGCATTGAAGTCGATCCGGCTTATACCCACACGGGCGACGAAGAAAAAGACAAAACGCGCAACGACCTCCTCGCCGGAGTCGGATGGCAGGTCGTGCGGTTGCGGCTCGGCGGGCTGGGACCCATCGGTGAATACGACGTCCTGGCAGAATCTGAGAGCGTCACTAAGGAAGTGATGGACGCACTGGTCTTGGCCGTGTCCGACGCAGTAGCGGGCCGTCCCGGAACCATCCGAACGATTAAGAAGAAGGAAACATCGATAGCCAGGAAGAAACCACGGTTGGGACCGATTGCCGAGCATAAGTACTACGAAAACGCCTTCTACATCTCTTGGACGTTGAATTCCGGCGCCGTGCAGCGGATGGTGGCGATGGACTCCGGCCGCTACCTGGCCATCGCCGAGCGGTCGGAAGCCCCACGATTCATCTGTGTACTCGGCTTGGACAAGGTTCCCCGTCAACAGTGGCGCGGCGCTGTGCAAGATATCTTGCAAGACATGTCAGATTCGGATTTTGTCCCGGTCTCGACGTTCCCTTGGGGAGACGAACTGTTCATCGGACTGCAAGCTCAAGCGGTCCGCGTCTCGCCAAAGTTCCACCTGGGCGCCAGCTCATGGGGTCTGACCGCCAACGTCGATGGTGCAGATGTATTTACGGAGGTGGCCTTGTGTGTCGGAAGCGAAGTTCTGACCCAGCTGCACCCTGAAGCGGTTGAACGGGGCTGGCGGATAGGCAATGTCCAGCAGAGCATTGGACGGCACGGCGCCGCCTACCAACAGCTACAGCTCTTGCGCCGGCCTCCGGTAGAGACAGCGATGACTGCGTTCGAAGGCTAACCAGACAGAAAGCCCCGGAACCGTCGTGGACCCGCGGCGTGCGGTCGATCGACAGTTGCCGTCGGGCGCCGAGGAGGTCAGGCGTCGGCGGGCCAAATCTCCCATTTGTTCGCGCGGCCCCGTTTGACGATCGCGTCCGGGTGGTCGTTCTGCAGCTCGCTGAGCTTGGTGATTACTTCGGCGATCGGAAGCCCCGAGGGCAGGACAGCGATTGGATGTGGCTTCGGATCCGGTTCCTCCTTCGCCTTTGTGCGTTCGGTTGCAGCGAAAAGAATTTCACGAGCTTGCCTCAACCGTTCGGCCTAGCCGGGCCATGCCGGGCAGGGACCGTCGTAGGGTGGTGAGACCCAGCCGTGGCGTGATGCCGGCCGTGCGCATTCGGAACACACGTCGTCCTCGGTCAGAGGAGGCACTGCCAGGAGCGTCTTGAGGCTTGCGTCGCCCGTTTGCTGTTCGCTGCGGAGCTTCGAGCGTTCAGTTCTGTCCTTGGATTCCGTTGCTGCGGTCTTTAGTTCTGGGATTCGTGCCCCGAGCTCGCGTACCTTGTGTTCGCGGTTGAGCCGGTATTGGAGCAGGTTCGCCTTCCGCCGATCCCTTGGCAAGCAGTGCGACTGGATAAAAAGACATCTCGACCCAAAACCGTCACCGAACTACTCGCGCAGGCTGACCCTGAGTTACCCGGCCTGTATGAAAAATTTGAGGCTTTCGCGCTGTCACTCGGCGATGACGTAGTGAGGAACGAGCGATCCCTCTACTTTGCCTTCCGCCGCCTAAAGAACTTCGCCTGCGTAGAAGTGCACCCCTCCTCCAGGAACCTACTCGTTTACTTGAAGCTCGACCCCCAGACCGTAGATCTAGTTGAAGGCTTCAGCCGGGACGTCAGTAAAATCGGGCACTTCGGGACAGGAGACGTCGAACTGAGAGTCGTCAATACGGCCAACTGGCCGCTGGTGGAGGAACTCACGCGACAGGCCTATGCGGCCAACTGACCACCCGGGGAGTGGCCCGAGCCAGTGGTCAGCTCCCATCGGCCGGCGAAGGTGGAGGGGCTGGCGGCAGGGTCTGAGGGCCCAGGGGCTCGCTGTGAGGCGCACATGAGGAAGGAGGAGGTAAATGGTTAAAGACGAACCGTTCGTAGATCTTTTTAATGAAATCGCGTCACTGTGGGAGGCGGCGCCGGCTCCCCAAAATGTTCCCCACCGCGACGGTAGTCGTCTAACATGGACGACTGCTGCAACAACAGCCGTAGCTTGGGGTTGGCTGGTCCGTGTAATCCGAACGGGGGAGTCCGCAATCCTTTTGGCCAAGAACGGCCTTGGCCCGGAAGCTGCTCCTCTCATGCGCTCGATCATCGAACACTCCATCAGGCTTGCTTACACAGCCGACGCAGGCGTTGAAGCGATCGAGGTCGGCCTTCGAGAACGATCGCACAGCTTGGAAAAGTTGAAGAAAGCACAATCGAATGGTTGGGCTTTACCTCCTGAACGGCTGAGCGAAATTGACTGGATGCAGGCTGAAGCCAGCGAGGAATACAGACACCTAGACTCCTTCGCCCATCTTGCACACGTCGTGAAACGCTTGCCCTCTCTCGGCCAGCTATACATGGCTTGGCTTCTGGAAACACAGTTCAGCCACCCAACCTTGATTAGCGCCCAGAGCTACTTCGAACGCGACGATGACTCCCATCTCATCCGTCTTAGGACACGGGCAAAAGCGGAAGCAGACAACAGGGTGGATGCTCAGGTATGCATCAATGTGCTCGTTGCACTGAGGGCTTATGCACACATCGCTGGACTGAATCCGTATTTCATAACTCCACTGCACGAGCTTGACCAAAAAATGGAGAACCTCTGGACGGCCACCCGGGAGAGCCGGGACACACAGAGCTGAGGCCGGCCCGCTGATCCATGGAGTCCACCGTGTCCCCGCCGACGTCCCAATTCCAAGGAACTGGGACGCCTACTCAAACTCGTGCATCCGCGCTTGTACTATGAAATATTGAGGCATGGGAAAGACCTCGGCGTACTTGCTCGTCCTAGGCGAGCGCGAAGCAATCCTTTGGGTGCTCCTGAATGAGCGGATGGCGTTTGCGGCCAGGCCCCGACGAGAGGTCTCTGCATTGCAGCCAGGGGACGAGCTCTTCTTGCTGACGACGCGAAACGCATATCACAGTCCCAATAAGGGCCGGACGAGGGTAATCGGGACCGCAACTGTGCAGAGTAAGGTCACTCAGCTCAACCCGCAAGTGGAAATTTCGGGTCGAACGTTCGCGAGCGGCTGCCAGATCAAGCTTGAGACCTTGGCTCCCTACTCGACCGGCCCGGAAATAGGACCACTGGCTCCTCAGCTTCACGCGCTGCGCGGACAAAAGAACTGGGGCATGCTGCTCCGTAGGCCCCCCATCCCTATCGATGATTCAGACGTCATCCTTTTAAAGCGCGAGCTGCAGAGCCACCTTCGTCCGTTGGACGAGTCTTTACTGACCTACAGCAGCAGGATCAAGGTGTCATCTTAGGCCTGCTCCGACCGCGGCGAACCAGCATTTCTGCTCCTGATGAAAGTTTGGTAGCTAAGGATTTCCAGATCACCCCGTACCGGCGAATGAGGCGCTGCAGCCGTCTCTGAAGCTGGGACGTATCGAAGGTCAACGGGGGCAATGTGCCACAGCCCTCGCCCGCCTATCTGGATTCTGCGCAGCTCACCGGACTTCAACAGCATTCAGCTGTGAGCAGCTTCCTCCGCTGCCGAAGCGGGCATTACCGACCGGATACACTGGCACTTGCTTTGCGAAACTCGGTAAAACTCGGTCAGAAAGGTAAATGATGCCTGAATCCTGGCTCTCCGCTGAAGAGGTCGCCGAGCATCTGGGCATCATCAAGGACACTGTCTACTCATGGATTGCTACCAAGGGCATGCCCGCGCACAAGGTCGATCGTCTCTGGAAGTTTCAAATCAGTGAAGTTGACGAGTGGGTGCGCCGGGGTGGTGCGGCCGAAGAGATGCCGAGTTCATCGGACGAGGGGGAATGACGGCCCATGCGGATCATCGACAACGTTAACGAGTTGCTGGGTGATGATCTCAGGGCAGAGATTGTCACGGGTTCGAGGTTGCGCATCGCAGCGTCTTCCTTCTCGATCTTCGCGTTCGAGGCTCTGCGCAAAGAGCTGGAGCATCTGGAGGAGTTACAGTTCATCTTCACCTCGCCCTCTTTTGTGACCGCCAGAACAACTGACCGCCTCCCAAAGGAACAGCGCGAGTTCTTCATTCCACACGGCCAGAACGGCGAGTCGATGTTGTACGGCTCGGAGTTTGAGATTCGGCTGCGCAACAAGATGACTCAGCGCGCGATCGCGCGCGAGTGCGCTGAGTGGGTGCGGCGCAAGGTGCGGTTCCGGTCGAACAAGACTGTCGCGCCGATGCAGCAGTTCGCCATCGTTGACGAAAAGGCCGCGTACCTGCCGCTCCAAGGTTTCACATCCGCGGATCTTGGCTACGAGCGCGGCAACGCGGTGTCCAACATGGTCACCAAGCTCGACGACGCGCCAATGACGTCGCAGTACGTGCAACTCTTCGACCAGATCTGGCACAACTCTGCGCAGCTAGAAGACGTGACCGAGTCAGTACATGACCACATTGCGTCGGTGTACGCAGAAAATTCACCGGCGCGCGTCTACTTCCTCATCCTGTTCAATTTGTTCTCCGAGTTCCTCGACGACATTAACGACGACGTGCTGCCCAACGACCTGACCGGATACCAGGACAGCGCGATCTGGAAGAGCCTGTACAACTTCCAGCGCGACGCGGCGACGGGCCTGATCAACAAGTTGGAGACCTACAACGGCTGCATCCTCGCTGACAGCGTGGGCCTGGGCAAGACGTTCACGGCCCTGGCGGTCATCAAGTACTACGAGCTGCGCAACAAATCCGTGCTCGTGCTCGCGCCGAAGAAGCTGGCCGAGAACTGGACGAACTACAACGCGAACCTGACCACGAATATCTTCGCGTCCGACCGCTTCAACTACGATGTGCTCGCCCACACTGACCTATCGCGCACTCGGGGTGAATCCCTGGGCATCCCGCTGGACCGCGTGAACTGGGGCAACTACGACCTCGTCGTGATCGACGAGTCGCACAACTTCCGCAATGCTGACTTCACCACCGAAAAAGAGACCCGCTACGGGCGACTCATGCGGCAGGTCATCCAGCAGGGCGTGAAGACCAAGGTGCTCATGTTGTCGGCGACGCCGGTTAACAACCACTTCACCGACCTTCGTAACCAGCTCGCGCTGGCCTACGAAGGCGACTCGCAGAACCTGTCGGCCAAACTCAACATCTCCACGAGCATTGAGGAAGTATTCCGGCAGACTCAGCGGGTGTTCAACGAGTGGTCAAAGCTCCCTGCAGAGCAGCGCACAACAGATGCGATCCTCTCCCGGCTGGACTTCGACTTCTTCGAGATGCTCGACGCGGTGACGATCGCCCGCTCCCGCAAACAAATTCAAGCGTTCTACGACACATCCGACATCGGGGCGTTCCCCGAAAGACTCCCGCCGGAGTCCGTGCGGTCACCGCTGACGGACCTAGGCGGGGTACCATCGTTCAACGAAATGTTCGAGAGGCTGTCGTCACTAACCCTCGCCGTGTATGCACCGCTGACGTACGTGTTCCCGAGCAGGATGGCGAAGTACGAGCTGCTCTACGACCCGGCAACAAGCGGAAGCATGGCAAACCTCGGGCACGCGAACCGTGAGCGCGGTCTCCAGAAGCTCATGACGGTGAACTTGCTCAAACGGCTCGAGAGTTCCGTTGAGGCGTTCCGCATCACTCTCACAAAGCTCGGCGGCACAGTCGACCAAGGAATTTCTGCAATAGACAATCACGTCGGTTCGGTAACCGATCTCGCGGCCGCCATCGGCGACCTCGAAGCCGATGACGACGACTTTGAGTTCCCCTCCAGCGGCACCGTCGGGACAAAGGTACAGATCGACCTCGCCGACATGGACATTGAATCATGGCGACACGACCTCGCCCACGACGCAGGCGTGATCGCCGAACTGTTGGCAGGGGTCAGCGTCGTCACTCCGCAGCATGACCTGAAGCTCCAGGCACTGAAGCAGCGCATCCAAAGCAAGATCGCCACACCAATCAACGCGGGCAACCGCAAGGTGCTCATCTTCTCAGCCTTCGCAGACACCGCCGCTTACCTCTACCGCGAACTCGCCCCGCAACTCGCACAGCAGGGCTTGCACACGGCTGTGGTGACCGGGCAGGGCAACCCCCGCACCACGCTCGGCAAGGGTTTCGCCTTCCAGCAAGTGCTCACCCTGTTCTCTCCAAGGTCGAAGTCCCGCCATCTTGCCATGCCGAGCGAGCAGCGCGACATCGACGTACTCATCGGCACCGACTGCATCAGCGAGGGACAGAACCTCCAGGACTGCGACTACTTGGTTAACTACGACATCCACTGGAACCCGGTGCGGATCATCCAGCGGTTCGGTCGCATCGACCGCATCGGCTCCATCAACGCGCAGATCCAACTTGTGAATTTCTGGCCAGATATCTCCCTGGACGAGTACATCAACCTCAAGGAGCGCGTGGAGAACCGCATGGTCATCGCCGACCTCGCCGCGACCGCCGACGACAACGTCCTCACCCAGGAGTCAAGCGACACCGCGTTCCGCAAGGAACAACTTCGCAAGCTCCAGGACGAGGTAATCGAACTGGAGGACGTGCGCACCGGCGTTTCCATCACCGACCTCGGTCTTAATGAATTCCGCATGGACCTGCTCGGCTACGTCAAGGAGTACGGCGACCTCACCGCGGCGCCCAAGGGCCTGCACGCCGTCGTGCCCGCACGGCCTGAAATTGGCTTGGACCCGGGAGTCCTCTTCGCACTGCGCAACGTCAACGCGGACGAGACAATCAACCGCGGGAACCGCCTGCACCCGTACTACCTCGTCTACCTCGACAACGACGGCAACGTGATCGCCGACCACACCGAGGTCAAGCACATGCTCGACCTCATCCGTGCGGGATCTCGCGTGCATGACAAACCCGTAGCTGATGCTTGCCGGATCTTTAACGCCGCCACCCTCGAGGGCTCCGACATGAGCCGCTACTCCAACCTGCTCACCGCAGCGATCCGCTCCATGATTGACCTGACCGAGGAGCGTGACCTCGACAGCCTGTTCACCGCCGGGCACACGACCGCGTTGACCCAGACCATCGCCGGGCTAGACGACTTCGAACTGATCGCGTTCCTCGCCATCGTGGACCCATGTCCGGGCGCCGAGGGATGAGCGCGCTGCTGTACCGCTGGCCGGCGGCTGCCAAGTTCGGCCGCGTCGTGCCCAAAGCCAAGTTCTACGAGCAAGCCACTATCTCGGCCGCCCTGCGCGAGAAATTTGTCTCGGAGGTCCAGCGCATCACCTGGGCATACAAGCTCGCCGACGAGACCATCCACCTTCGCGGCGACGACAGCGTTCCCGAGATTCAAGTCTTCGTCGTCGAGGCCAAGGACGATGACGTCAGTGGGGATGTGATCAACGCGATCGACAGGGCCGTGCCGTTCCCGATCATCTTCGAGATCAGTCGCGCCACGGGCGGCACCCGCATGGTTGCGTCTCACAAGCAGCTCGACGGCCTGGCCCCGCGGCTCAGCGCCTACTTCACCACGGAATGGCACGCAGCAGACGCGCCCCGTGCTTCATTACCTCCCGCACTCGATCTACCAGGGCTCTACGCCGGACTTCTGACCCCAATTCTGCCCATCGCCACACGCCCCGGCGAGGATATATCGGCGGCAACCGGCAGGATGCACCGGGTGGCAAAGCTCGAACGTGACGTAGCTGTCCTGGAAAAGAAGCTCCGAAACGAACCGCAGTTCAATCGCAAGGTGCAACTGCGGCGCCAGTTCCGTGCCCGGACCGCGGAGCTTGCCCTTCTTATCGACACTGCAACTCCAATGACTGAGGACACCCCGTGGACAAACTACTGATGCACTCACCGGACCTGACTAAGCGGAATATCGACAAGATTGCCGAGCTATTCCCCGCAGTCATCACCGAGGGGCGAGACGACGACGGTAACCTCACGCACGCCATCGACTTCGACCTGCTGCGTCAGGAGCTGTCCGACCACGTTGTCGAGGGGTCGCAGGAGCGTTACCAACTCGATTGGCCCGGAAAGCGCGAAGCGCTCTTCGTTGCGAACGCACCGATCGCCAAGACGCTCCGCCCCGCGCGCGAGGAGTCTGTCGACTTCGACACCACGCAAAACCTCTTCATCGAAGGTGACAACCTCGACGCCCTCAAACTGCTCCAAGAGTCCTACCTGGGGAAAGTCGATCTCGTCTACATCGACCCGCCCTACAACACGGGCAAGGACTTCGTCTACGACGACCACTTTGCGGAGACTACGGCAGACTACCTCGCCAAGTCTGGTCAGGTCGATGATCATGGCACGCGGCTTGTCGCGAACACTGAGTCCAACGGACGCTTTCATTCAGATTGGCTAAGCATGATGTACCCGCGGCTCAAGCTCGCCCGCAACCTGCTGAGTGATACTGGCGTTCTAATCGCTGCGATCGATGACAACGAGCATTCGGCTCTCAAGCAACTCCTCGATCAAGTTTTTGGAAGTCAGAACTTCCTGGCAAACGTCGTTTGGCAGGGGCGAGGAAAGAACGATGCGCGTTTCACAGCTGGTGGTCTCGACTACATGCTCATTTACGGGCGTGACCGCAATCGTCTCATCGCTGAAGACGCACGGTGGAAAGAACCAAAGAGCGGTTATAGCCTAGTTGTCTCTGCGGCACGTGACGCATGGCAGAGGTCTGGCCGCAACTCTGCCAAGGCGACCACCATGTTTCGTGAATGGTTTCGTACCAAGCCGGAGATCGAGAAGGGACTTCAGTCCTACTCCGAGATCGATGATAACGGTCGAGTGTTCCTCCGCGGCCCGCTCGCTAGCCCGAACCCCCGCGCGAATCTGCAGTACGACCTCGTACACCCCGTGACGGGGCTACCGGTGCCTATGCACCCTAACGGTTGGCGTTACTCACGCGAAACCATGGACCAAATGATGGAGGAGGGCCGGATTCTCTTTGGCGAGGACCACACCAACACGCCGCGCCGGAAGATGTACCTCGACGAACAGGAGGATCAGGCTATTCGTCCAGTTGTTGTTCAGGAGCGTGCTACAGCAACTGCGGCGGTCATTGATCTGCTGGGAGCGGATGTGTTCGACCATCCGAAAGACACTGGCGTGCTCTCAAAATGGATCAATTCTGTAACGCAGGGGAAGGACGACGCGCTGGTACTCGACTTCTTTGCAGGCTCAGGCTCAACAGCGCATGCCGTGCTTGCTCAGAATGCGGCGGACGGAGGCCGACGGAAGTTCATCGTCGTGCAGTTGGATGAAGCATTGGACTCTAGATCCGAAGCTGCAAAAGCTGGGTATGCCACAATCGCCGACCTCGCCCGGGAACGTATTCGCCGCGCTGGGACAAGAATAGCGACGGATGCAGTGCTGTCTGCCGAGGGACCGGATGTCGGCTTTCGCGTCCTCAAAGTTGCCACGAGCAACTTCGCGGATCTCCTGCGCACGCCAGATGCGCTCAAGCAGGACAACCTCCCTCTCTACACGGATAGTGTGAAGCCAGATCGCACCGGCGAGGACTTGCTGTTCCAGGTTCTGCTTGACTGGGGCTTGGAGCTCACCATGCCGATCGCGGTAGAGATGATCGACGGGCGCGAGGTGTTCTTCATCGAAGATGGCGCCCTGGTCGCATGCTTCGCCGATAGCGTAAGCCCCGGCGTAGTGCGCGAGATCGCTTCCCGGGAGCCGCTGCGAGCGGTGTTCCGTGACTCGGGCTTCGCACGGGACGCCGACCGCATCAATGCCGAGCAGGTCTTCGCCGAGGTGTCGCCGACGACCGATGTGAAGGCGATCTGAGCCTGATGAAGCTTCAATTCAAGGTTCAGCAGTATCAGACCGAAGCAGTCGATGCGGTCGTTGGCTGCTTTGTCGGACAGCTCCGCGATAGCGGGGTGTCCTATCGGATCGATCCAGGTCGACGGGAGAAGCCTGCGCAGGCAACACTGGAGATTCCCGGCCAGCACGATTCAGGTCTTCGGAACGCGGAAATCGCGTTAACCTCTGCGCAGTTGCTGGAGAACATACAGGCGGTTCAGCGCAGCCGGAACCTGCCGCTGTCGCCCACACTCGTGCCGAGCAAAGCAGGGCCGGTGAACCTCGATGTCGAGATGGAGACGGGGACGGGCAAGACCTACGTCTACATCAAAACGATCATGGAGCTGAACAAGCGCCATGGGTGGAGCAAGTTCATAATCGTGGTGCCGAGCGTAGCAATCCGCGAGGGAGTAAAGAAGTCGTTAGACATCACGGCTGAGCATTTCCAGCAGATTTACGGCACCAAGCCGCGGTCGTTCATCTACAACTCTTCACAGTTGCACGAGTTGGAGCGATTTTCCTCTGACGCCGGCGTGCAAGTAATGATTATTAACATCCAGGCGTTCAACGCTACTGGCAAAGACAACCGGCGTATCTACGACGTACTGGATGACTTCCAGTCCCGACGGCCGATCGACGTCATCAGTGCGAACCGGCCGATCGTCATCATCGACGAGCCGCAGAAGATCGGCGCTGCCAAGTCGTTAGAGGCGCTGAGCCGATTCAATGCTCTGATGGTGCTGCGGTACTCGGCGACCCATAAGGTCGGGCACAACAAGGTACACCGACTGGACGCACTGGATGCCTATAACCAGAAGCTCGTGAAGAAGATCGCCGTGCGCGGCATCACCGTGAAGGGTCTGGCGGGGAGCACGGCCTACCTGTATCTAGACGCGATCGAAATCGCAAAGGGTGCGAAGCCCCGGGCACGGATCGAGCTGGAAGTGCAGACCAAGAGCGGCATCAAGCGTCAGGTCAAGCGGCTCGACCTGGGTGCCCGATTCCATGACATCTCCAATGGGATCGAGGCATACAAAGACCTCATCATCACTGACATCGACGCTAACCGTGACGTCATCGAACTCAGCGACGGCAGCATCGTAGCTGCAGGGCAGATCACCGCCGACGTGACCGAAGAGGCCAAGCGCCGCATCCAGATCCGGGAGGTCATCCGCGCGCATCTGGACAAGGAGCGCGAGCTTTTCGCCCAAGGCATCAAGGTGCTATCGCTGTTCTTTATCGACGAGGTGGCCAAGTACCGCGACTACGAGCGTGAAGACACGCTCGGTGATTACGCGCGCGTCTTCGAGGAGGAGTACCGGGCGCTGGCGGCCGACGAGCTCAGCCAATTGGACTTCGACAGCGAGGCGGAGGCATACAGGCACCACCTAGAGTCGATCCGTGTAGAGAAAACGCACCAGGGCTACTTTTCGGTCGACAAAAAGACCAGGCGGCTAGTGGACCCAAGCGTGGCTAAACGTGGTGAGGATGCGGGGCAGTCTACGGATGTCGGTGCCTACGACCTGATTCTTAGGGATAAGGAGCGCCTGCTATCGTTCGCCGAGCCGGTGCGGTTTATCTTCAGCCACTCGGCGCTGCGCGAAGGCTGGGACAACCCCAACGTCTTTGTAATGGGGATGCTCAAGAGGAGCGACAACACCCTCTCCCGCCGCCAGGAGATCGGTCGCGGCCTGCGGCTCGCCGTCGACCAACACGGCGAACGGATGGACAACCCTGTTACCGTGCACGACATCAACGAGCTTACCGTCGTCACCGACGAGTCCTACACCGACTTTGTGTCCGGCCTGCAGAAGGAGGTCAGCGAGTCGCTCGCCTCTCGTCCCCGGAAGGCCAGCGTCAGGTACTTCATCGGCAAGACGATCGCCACGGAAGACGGGGACAGCATCGTCGGGGAACCGTTGGCGAACGCGCTGTACAAGTACCTCGTCAAGAACGACTACATCAACGACGACGACACCGTCTCCGACGCTTACAAAGCCGCCCGCGACGCGGGCACTCTCGCTGAGCCAAACTCGGACCTGCTCAAGCCGGTGGTCGACCACCTCTGGCCGCTCGTCGACGCGCTCTATATCGGAGTTCCGCTGCCGGATGACGGGCGAAAGCCCAAGCGTATTCCTCTGAATGAAGAGAACTTCGCCAAGAAGGAGTTTAAAGAACTCTGGAGCCGCATCAACCAGAAGGCCGTCTATCAGGTTGAGTTCGATTCGAACGAACTGATAGACAAGTGCGTCGGGGCGCTGGACGCCCATCTGAACGTCACGGCAATGCAGTATGTTGTGCAGTCCGGCGAGCAACGTGCCGTGCTCGACGCTGACGCTCTTGCAACCGGGGACGGTTTCTCTGTTAACTCGACCAGCACTCATGCAGAGACGGTATCGACGGCGTCCCAGGTCAAGTACGACCTACTCGGTGAGATTACCGAGAAGACCCGGCTCACCCGCCGGACGGCCGGCGCCGTCCTGGGAAGGGTCAATGCGGCGACGTTTGCGAAGTACCGGCAGAACCCGGAGCACTTCATCACCGAGGCCGCGCGGCTGATCAACGAGCAGAAGGCCACCGTGATCGTTCAGTACCTGACGTACGACACGCTTGCCGAGCGGCACGACACCGCGATCTTCACCGCCAACCAAACAAAGCAGGACTTCGCCAAGGCGGGGGAGAAGCTGAATAAACACATCTATGATTATGTCGTCACCGACTCCAAGGGCGAACGTGCCTTCGTGGCCGAACTGGACACAAGCAACGAGGTCGTCGTCTACGCTAAGCTTCCACGCGGCTTCTTCATCCCAACTCCGGTCGGCGACTATAACCCCGACTGGGCCATCGCGTTCCAGGACGGCGCAGTCAAGCACGTCTATTTCATCGCGGAGACCAAGGGCTCACTGTCCTCGATGCAGCTTCGCGGAGTCGAAGAAGCGAAGATCGAATGCGCCCGCAAGTTCTTCGCTGAACTGAATCGCAAGCATGATCAGAACGTGAACTACGACGTTGTGACTGACTATGGTCAGCTAATGCAGCTGGTTGGGGTTGGGGTTGAGGGGCACTCAGTGAGCTAGGGGACCAGCGCTATGAGTTCACGCGATGACGATGCGATCAATATGGCTCTCAGGATGAGCAGGACGAGGAACTATCGGCTCATGCCTTTGTGGAGCAGCTTCGTCTGAACAATGGCCACGAGCATCTCGTGCGCCCAATGCATGGCAGTGGACATGTTCCTCTGCTCAGACGAAGCCTCGCTGGTGGGATGGTGCGCGCGATATGCCGCCCTCTCCGGATGGACCAGGAAGCGACAACGAGCGAGCCTGCCCCGGGGCGCTACCCACTGACTCTCTGGACCGCCGTTAGTCCCTAGTTTCAGCACCTAGGGCCGGCTACGAGTACTTCCGCAAGAAGGCGGCCGCGGGAGGTCACATCATGCCCGACTACGTCCCGCCCCCGGACGCCCCCGGACTTCTTCGTCGACGGAGGACACGTCGTCGTGCTGTTCCCGGAACTGGAGTTCCTGATGGACGCGACGCTGGACCAGATCCCTGATTTCCCGCTCCAGCGAGTCATTCGCCCGGCGGACGAGCTGAGCCACGACGAGCCGGCGACCTTTGGCACTGACGATGCCTGGGGCGGGTATCTCCTGGTCGACGACGTCATCGACCTGAAGCCCGAACACCGCGATCTCATCATGGGTAGCGGGCAGCGCTGGCCCGCAAGGGCCTACAGGTTGAATTCAGCAAAGAAGCCTTCACCCCGAACACCGAGCTCTTCAAGCGGGTGGTGGATTGAGCGGCGGCGGGTTTTCATGACGGCCGGGCCGGCCTTGCCCAATTGCCGGCTCCAGGTTGGCTGAGGACATCAGGGCCAACCTGGTCGGCGTTCAAAGTTGCACAAGATCAGGCGCAGAGTTTCTCTGTTCACCTGGACACCGTGCTACTTGGTGTCAGCCACCGGTGATTGCTAAAGAGGTGGCAGGGCGCGCAGATTGTTGGCAGCCCAGATAGCGGCCTTAGCGACCCAGCCTCGATTAGCGTAATTGTTATGTGGACAGGCCGGGAACAGGGCCGGAGTTGTGCAGCGCCGGAGTTTCTGCCGCTGGCCGTGGATCCACACTGAGAGTGTGCTCGTGGCTTAAAGTGTAGTTTTGTTGGCGGTCGCCAGTGCCCGGTGGGTTTCCCTGCCTGAGATATCCCGGCTGGCAGAATATCGGGCCTCGGAAGAACGTGGGGTGCCGATTCAGTGCCCTGACCCCGGCGCGACGACTGCGAGGCCAGCTCATGGCGCCTCCAGAGCACCCGCTTCTAACTATTGCCAGTTATAGGAAGTTCTACGGGGTTCTACGAAAAATCCTAGAACCCCGTAGAACTTGGTATAACCGATGGATTGAGGCCGCGAAGCCCTGTTGCCTGGTTCCGGTGTGCCGCCGTGTTCAGGGGGCATCTCTGAGGCGAAGGGCTTCGACGTGGGTCGTAGCTCCCTTGGGGACAGTCTGTGGCCTACAAGCCGATGTTCCTCTGCAATCTCCACGGACCGGGCATTCATTACAGATTTCCTGCTTGCTCTTGGCATGGCCGGTATCCAGTACTCCGGGGAGCACACGGGCGTACAACACCGGCTCGACTGTGTCATAACCTGGAGATTGATCGGACTGCCCGGCTGTAGGGGCCCTGAAAGCGAAGCTACCAGCAACATAATGACCGTTATGTTGTGGGTTTTGCGTGAGAACTCAGATTGGAGATCGCTGACAGGACGACCTCGGTGCTCTTCGCTGATACCCGGCGCGGGGAGACCCCTGCAGTCCACCAAGGTCTCTCGGGCACCGAGGACCCCGAGAGCTTCTTCGGCGAGGCTGGGTAAGGTGCCCCAGAGGCCAGCGCGAACTTGGAAGCTTCTCCCTCACCACGAGAAGCGAGGAGTTCGTGCCGAGCGGACTTCGTCAAAGGCATGAAACGGATGCTCGAAGCCCTTTATTTCAGATATCTCTTCCTGTAAGAACCGCGGGACGTAGGTATCGAACCGAAGGATGTCGCCTTCGATGATGAGCGTCGCGTATCCCTGTTCATCCCGGAAATCCGGATCAATCTCTTCCCTGACGACGTCGCTGAACAGGTTTACGTATCGGGTCAGCTCTAGGATGATATCGGCGAGATACTGGCGGGATTCTTTATATTCGTTGAGGAGTGATCCATAAAGCGCTTCATCCCAGACGGGGATCTTATAGAAGGCTTGGAAGCGGAGACGCTCGCCGCTGCGGTCCAGATCGGCATGCTGAGAAAACGTGCTGAGCAGCTCGTTTATGAAGTGCCCGATCGTCTCGATTACTTTGCGCAGCTCATCATGACCTTTCGGCCACGGCCTTGTGGCGATCCAGTGCAGGCAGGCGCGTAGTCGTTCTTCGGTTGAGGCAGCCATACTTGCTTCTCCGCCGTTGAGTACAGAGCTGACATCCTTGTGCCATGTATCCAAGCTCAACCTGGCCGTCAGATTATCGACTAGGGCTGCCCACTTTTCCTCTGCCGGATTGGACGCGGCCCCGAGGGTTGTTCGCACCCATGCCTCGTGCTGTGCCTTCATATCCAACAGGAAACCAACGGAGAAGTCCTCCGGGGCCTTGTCTATCAGTGCATGGTCAGTTGGACAGAGAAGTATGAGATTGCTGTACTCATCGCGCTGCTCCGGCGATAACGGGGAGTCGCCACGGGGCCCGTCGGGGCTCTTAGCTACAATGTGCGCCTCTTCGCCTACCAGAACGGCGTCGCCACTGAAATCGGACTGGTGGGCCAGCGTTCTACGGCACGAGGGCATCGCACAATGGCTGGCCGCGCGACCCCAAAGCAATTTCCGGGACAGAGTAGATATCGCCATCCGGGTGTCCTTTCAGGTGTGTCTGGTTCAGCCCAGGCTCCGGGCAAGCGTTCTGTTCGCTGCACGTCGGGCCGCCGGGGAGCTTTTTCAGGCGGGCGGCTGAGGAGCACTGATGTGATCCGTCCTGAGACCCTAGCTGCCGACGACGATTACGGCTCGTCGGATGGTGCGCTCTGCCGTTCGACTGTGACTTGAGTGGTCACGGTTCGTTTGTAAATGTCGCTAACCGTTACTTCCCGATGCGCGAAAACGGGGTATCCATGCCCGACGTCGTCGGCGGTGGCCTTCGCCTCCCAGGTGCAGTTCAGGGCTCTGGCAATATCGGCGTTCGCCCCGATCTCTGGGATCAAAGCATTTAGTTGGACAGCGAGGGCAGAAACGACCAAGTCTTCGTCCGGTGCCATGATCGCCCAACCGGTCGGATGCTTCGCCGTTCCCTCAGGGATGCCCCCCTTAGCGTTCGGTGAACCGACAAGCATGATCTTAGTCAGCCCGTTGTTGTCGACGGTTTGCCACGTGTACGGCGGATGCGACTCCTTGTGATCAAGAAAAGCCCTAAAGGCACGGGCCTTCTCAAGCAACGGATAAGCGTCTTCCATGAAGAGTCCTTTTGGCTTCCACCAAGTCAGGAATCTGGCGATGGAATGCGTTGGTGCTTCCCCAAAGGTATCGGCGTGTCGCCGGATCACGGACAGCAATGCGGACACCGCGGAGTAGTACGTGTGAAAAAAGTCGTGCGTAGCGTTGAAGAGTGCCTCTTGCTGGCGAGGGGTGGGATGGGCGTTGGGGTAGTAGACGCTTACAGGCCCGAAGGCACCCCGTGCTGTCTGGATCAAATCCCTCTTCTGGAGAAGACTTTTCAGAGACTCTTCGAGATCTGCCATGGTGTGCTTCTGGCCATCTGTAGAGTCCCAATGTGTAAATTCGTGGACCCAATTGTCGATGTAACCAAGACCTACACGGAAATGGAACGGGACACTAGGTGCGCCTCTTTTTGATGCCGTCACTATCCCTGCGCCGCCCGCAATATACATTCACCCATGTGGCCGAGTCTAGTGGAAAACGCACGTCTCCATGGTCCTGGGCCGGAGTTGTCGGTATTCGCTGCACTTGGGCCGTGAAAGGGCCTTTTGTTTTTTGCTGCTGCCCTGCGGATCCTACGCGCCCGGTCCACTGGCTCTACCGTCCTGCGGAGGGCCGCGCAGCGGGTGCCTGCGAAGGAAACGGGGCCCGCGTTCGCGCATTCCAGCCCACGCCCTAATAGTGAAGGCCGGCAGTACCGAACATTCCGCGTGCGGGCGTGCTTAGTCCACCGACTGAAGCGAATACCATGATGTCTTCACCAAAAGACGTTTGTTCCTCAGCGAGGCGTTTCAGCGATCGCCTATCCTGGCTGGTGGCGCCGCTCAGACAGGGGCGCGATACTCCCCAGACCGTCTGCTACGCGGAGATCCACGTTACGTGGATCCCGGTACCTGCCTGCTAGTACAGCAACCCCGATATGCGCTAGCACATATACGCCTAGCCTGCGCATTGCAGGCTCACGGTCTAGTTAGTGGTCATGGGGACCGACAATGGGACATGCCTCGCTTGATCTTGAGCCTCAGGTATTCTATTGGCAGGCATTGGGGATGGCCACTGGGAATCTCTGCGGGTAATTTTCGGAGGGTGATGAGCGCGGATATTCACAGTCGGTTCTTGGACTCTCGTGGTCAGGGGCTCGGTCCGGATTTGTGCTTTATGTGCGGAGCTCACATCCCGGAGGGGTCCGATCAACGAACCGTCGAGCACGTCTTTCCGAAGTGGCTTCTGAGGGAGCTCGATCTCTGGGGTGGCTCCGTGACCCAGATCGACGGACGCCGACTGATGTACCGGAGACTGACTGTACCGTGTTGCTTGACCTGCAATTGCATAGATCTCAGCCCTGTTGAGGAACGGGTTAAGGCTGCGTTTAGCGAGGGATTCGATGCCTTCAAGCAGCTTGACCGTCGTGATCTCTTCATATGGTTGGGGAAGATCTATTACGGACTCGTCTACCGTGAGAGTTTTAAACCGAGACACGTGCGCGAGCAAGATGGGGAACGCCTCGTGCCTGAAGAGCACCTCCGGAGCATCGCCTTCCATCACTTCCTCCTCCAGGCTGCCGCCGGTCTCGTCAGATGGGAGCCTGAGTTCCCAGGCCCCGCCAGCTTCCACTTCTTCGAGTGTCTGGATCACGAAGATCCGCTTCGTCGATTCGATTACATGGACGACCTCCTCCTTCCGATGCTCGGTCTCCGTATGGGAACGATCGGAGTGGTTTGCGTTCTCCAAGACTGGGGGCGCTCCGAAGGGGTACAGCAGCCACACCTTGTCGCCGCGCGAGGGATGAAGCTCCACCCGACCCAGTTCAGGGAGGCGTACGGACGTCTCAGCTACATAACCAAGGCGTCGTGGAAAGACAAAATGCATTCCGTCATCGGAGGCAAAGATGTTGTCACCGTTCTAGCGGGTCCACCGGGCGAGTTCGCCGGGAGCTTCATCGTCCAGGACTTTGCACTAGTGATGGCTTCGCTCTGGGACGTCCCGGTCGAAACGATCTACAAGGACGGCTACAGCTACTCGACCCTCTACGACATCCAGGCGGACAGGCCCAACATTGCCTCCGACCACGACGTTATCTTCAGAGCTCCACACGGCCACGCCGGCCTCTGGCCCGCACACCACGTCGATCTCAACGTGTCCGGTATGCACCCGACGGTGGGCACAGAGCGCGAAGGTCAGGAATAAGATGCGAAGCTGAGCCTCCCCGTCGAGCTAGTTGATAGCGGACCGCGCATGCGAATCCGCCGCGACTTCCCAGTGCGACAACCCCGACTGCGTGACGACTGCCCCGAAGGCAAGTGGGCACAGCGCCTATGCAGTCCTCAGACAGGCGCAGCCCACTTGGGCAAGGGGCCGTTGTTTGCGGCGGGAGAGTGTCGAGCCTGTTATCTCTCAAGACATCGGTGACAGGAGCGTGTTGAGCCTGTGATGCCTTGAGACATCACAGGCTACGATTGGCAGGATTTCCTAACCAGAATCCGAAGACACAACTTGCACTGACTGACATCTCGTCTAGGAGAATTGCACTGTATGAAGAAGCTCCCACTAGTTCTGGCTCTAATTCTAGTCGTTTCCGGATGCGCATCTTCAGCATCCTCACCATCTTCAGCATCTTCACCTGATCAAACTCCGGTCGGAGTTGAACAAAAAGTGGCTGAACCAGAAGCCAAAGTTGAAGACACGACTTGCAACATCGATGAGAACTTCGGCAAGTGCTTTTATGGGCAAACGGCGGTATATGAAGATTCCCGACGTAGCGGGGATCAGGTTTTGCTCGAGATCACGGTGCAAGAACCTCAAGAATTCATGCCTGGGAAAGACGCAGACTTCGCTATCAAGACCCTCGGGGGTACAAAGGAGAAAGGTGCTGACAACCTTTACTTCGATATCTCCATCAAGAATTTGTCCGAAAAGGTCGTCTTGGGACGTAGTGACGTAGAGTTAGTCGCCAACAGTGCTAAGGATGGCGACTCTGATGTCCGTACCGTCCAGGATGACAAAGTGGAAGCCTACTGGGACGCAATACTTGAACCAGGACAAAGCTCAACTATGAGAAGTGGCTGGAATTTCAACGACGCTTCCAAACCTATTTTCAAAGTCCGCATTGATGGACTCGGTGGAAATAGCGTCACTTTTTCACACAAGTAGCAACCTAGACGCTTCATCGAAGGGATGTTACAAATCCATCCACACGGTGCAACAAGCCGCATCTCCTCTGGATGATTCAGTCCTATTGGGTTCAGTGGTCGTAGGCCGTCAGGGAGCGTTTTCGGAGTTCGCTGGGTTTCTAGTCATGCGCATGGCGCTTCGGCGCACGATCAGGCGGTAGTCCAAACTTCAGAACACGTAGGCGGACCGCTACACCTGTCCAGTGAAAACCAATGCAGCAACTCTGACATGCGCTAGTACATGTCGAGGTTGTTGCACTGGCCTTCACTAAACGAGAACTTGCTCTGTCACCCCGGGTGAGCATTCCAAATCCGGGGACCGGAACGTGCTCCGGCTGTGTCTTCACCGCGTCTCCAACGCTGCGTCACGGAACTAGGAACCCCGGATCCTTCTCCCTGGAGTGAGTCCTCCAAGGGAGTGAGTGGCGGCTGGCCGACCTTCACTGCATTTGCGCCCGCACCTCTATCCTTCATCTTCGGCGGGCCTGATGGTTCGGAGAACCTGGCAAGTTGTCTAACTGCCCGTTGGTACAAGCCGCGTTTGGCTGGCGTCACTTGCCGCGCATCGTGCGCGACCAGACTTTCTTTATCTCCCAGTCGCGGTCATAGCGACCCAACTCCATTGCGGCAGGATGCCAGGCCTTGATCATGGCTATGCGGTCTCTACTCGGAATCTTGTCCCATGCGTCGAGGGCGGGTTCCGGGTAATAGACCTGGTATGCGTATAGAAGGACAATCAAGAGCATTGGGGCGAGGATGAGGCCTCCAAAGCTCGCCATTGCAATGGCTGTGATCAGTCCCGCCCCACAACTAGTGACCCAGATAGCCGTGCGCACCCCGCGATAGGTGGATGTCCGCATAGGCGTGCGCTGAATGAGTACTCCCATGACTCGAGGCTAGCTGTAGAAGGACTTATTTCTCGGGATATTCACCTAATGGCGCGGGAAGCCCGGTCCTTCAGGGCCGGGAGGATGTCAAAGGATCGGCTACATTGAGCACTGAGGCCTACCACCAAAGAACTCCCGACGAACGGACTCGCGACGAGCGCAGTGCTAACGCGGTATACAACTGGATCATATTCGCCTTCTGCTCGGGATGTTCTGCGGGGCATCTCCGCGCTGATGTGGTTGACGCTGGCGAACAGGATTCACAGGTACTGCAAGAAAAGGTGCCGCGACAGGACAGCACGGGTCAGGCGCGCCCGGCGGGTCGGTGTTCCCCTAGTCGTTGAGTTCGAAGTCGAGGTCAAGGTCCTGCGGTGTTTTGAGGCGCCGCCAGGTTGAGGCGACCCGCGCGGCGGGCAGGGTTGAAGCAATGGGCATCCGGTCCACTGCGGTCAGTTGTGCCAGGTCGAGTCCGGTCAGTATCGCGATATCTCTGATCGGTACCTGGAATGTTCGGAACGGACCCAACGGGGGAGCCTCGTCGATTGCGCCCGGGCGGGGTACCTCCGGGAGGTCCGCCAGTTGGGGTGTCTGGTCCACGACGTAGCCGGTGGCGGCAAGGGAACCGTTGTGCATGAATGCGGCAACTTTGAAGAACTTCAGCGGGATCTGCACGCCGCGGTAGACGGGATCCGTGTCACCGAAGATCGGGCCCGTGAAAACGACGAGCCGCCGGCCATTGTCGGCTGCGTTTTCCTGCAGGTAGGACTCCAGACCGAGCCAGAAGTCCATTCCCTGGTTGAACCTTGCGGCCTGCGGGGCTGCGTTCGTGTAGTGAAAGGTGTCCGCGTTGGCCCGGGCCGCTTCCGCCGGGGTGTCGCCCCATACTGCTGATGCCCTGCGGACGAGGTGTCCGCGGTCGATGTCGTTGCCGGCGTAAACCGCCTCGCCGGTCTGCTGGTCCGCGCGCAGCCGCGGATCCAATCTCCACTGGATTCCGGACCGGTCCAGATCGATCAGCTTGGTGCCGTCCATTCCGAGCGCAGTAACGGCTGCCAGGCGCTTGTCCAGCCGCATGAGCACGGAAAAGTGGGTGTAGGGGAGCAGAACCGACTCGACGCCATTGAGGGCCGGCATGCCAACCCGGGCACCCAGGAACTGCTCATCGAACCCGGGACGGTCGGAAAGTTCCTCCACATTCAATGCGAGCTGGGCTTGCACTAGTTCATCCATGGGCAGACCGTATCAGTGCCCCGCGACAGAGCATGACACAGAGTCCGAGCCAGAATTCAGCAGGGCTTCCGCCGCCGCACGACAGTTACACATTTTGGCCCCCTCACCCCTGCTCTTTTCCAAAGCGAGAGGGGGCGCCGGCGGCGCCCCCTCTCGCTTCGGGGACCCTTAGGCCGGGCGGCACATGTGCTGCTTAGCCAGTCCCACGATCATCGCCGCCTCGGCGTTATTGCTGGCATGGTTAGCCAGCACAAGCGTGCTCTTGTGAAGTTCGTCGGCATTCGCAGCGGTCATGCCAAGCTTCTCTGGATCTACACATATGTCTTCCCCTATCCGGGCTATCTCTTTATCAGTGCTGCTGTTAATCGTTGGCACGCGATCCCGCACCGCCTCCACGAAGGCTTGTGTGCCATCCTCTGCGGCCGGAGTGGCCACCTGGCTGCCAGTCGCTGGGGTACCAGCTTCACTCCCGCCACACGCGGAGACGGAAAGGGTAAGAGCGACGACGGCCAGCAGGCCGCAAAGGGTCGAGCGATTGAACATGGAAACCTTCGTTTACTTTGGTCGTGCTTTGACGGCAGTGAGCATAACACCGAGCTATTACGCCCGGAGTGCACCACGATCATTCCCCGTTGTGACCCGTACTCAGCACCTCCCAAGCATCCGATGACACCGCGACAGCCAGCCGAATTTCATCCACTAATCCAGGACTAAGGCTGCGTTACAGCGGATGTGTTGGGGGCGAGGGCGTTGATGCCGCTCTGATGCTCATATGAGTCGCGCTGGAAACCGACACCGGGCCCGCGCGGGACGGCACCATGGCTATGACGTGGTCGTGGGGGCGCCCGGCCGCGAGGCCCGCAGCTTGTAACCGGCGCCGAGAAAGAGCAGGAGGCTATAGCCGTTCACGGCGCCCCAGTTTTCACGCGGCATCGTGAACGGAACGAGCGGGTTGAACACCACGGCCACAGCCGCCATGACCACGACCCAGAAAGTCCTGTGCTGGCTCTTGGCGATGACGATGATCCAGATCGCTGCCGCGGGCGCAGCCCACCGGAGCAGCTCGTAGTAGTCATAGGACATGCGCTGCAGCGCAAGGAACATGAGGCCGGCCCCGACGACGGCTGGGATCATTGCCGGTCGGACGGTGATCAGCGGAACGTCGTTCAGTTGCGTCTCCGTGAAACCGGGCGCGGGCGGCCAACGTTCTGTGCTGAAGTTGTCCTGTCCCATGAGGCTCCTCCCGGCCTGCAGGCGCCTTCCGCGGAGCCCCCGCATCATGCTAACCCGGCCGGACGGTTTTGACCTGCAAAAAGCGACTGGGACCGTCATGCTCCACTGGTCCGGGAGGGTGTACTGAGAATTCATTCCTGACATCCGAGTACCAGTCCACGCGGTATTCCGGCGGCGGGTGGGGCGACGCTGGTCGGCTTTCTCGGGCCGTCGGTGTTGGGCACGGCAAGAACTTTGTTACTGCTGCGTTACTGCGGAGCAAAGTTCACGCAAAGCAAAAGGCCCTGCTTCCCTTTGTTTACAGGGGAAGCAGGGCCTTTCTCATTCGCGGTGACGGTGGGATTTGAACCCACGTGCGCGGACGACGATGGCGCCTCCGCGCGCCGGGGAGACTGCTGGACAGCTGACTCCGGGATTGTTCGAGGGCCACCAGGGAAAACGGGCCGGACGGACTTCAGGACACGTTCTGACGTGTGGAATGGCTTGAGGACCTCTCGGAAACCGCCGAGCCACCTGAGGCATGGCGAAAACGCCAACCAGTCTGATCCAGTTGGCGAGACTCCTGATCCACTTGGCGAGACTCCTGATCGCGGGTAAGCGGACAGCCCTACCGCCTAATCCCCGGGGCCGCGGGATATGAGGGGACGGATGGCCCGACTCATTCGCGTTATGCGACCTAGCATGGACCGGAAAGTCACAACTTAGAGCTCTTGAGATATCGGGGCCTTGGCGGCAGATCCAATGGGATTTGGGAGCCGGAACTAATCCGCGGGGCACGTGGGTTGACTTCGCCTCTATGGCCGTCGACGGCGGGACTTACAGTGGAGAGCATGACTAAGATCTTCACATACCTCGGCGGACCGAAAGACAAAGTAACGACCCGCATCGAGGAGCCGGTGTTCCCAGAAGTTCACGATGGGGGCGAGTATCGATGGACAGGAAACGCCCACGGTTCGGGGGCCGCGGCTCCAGAGGGCCCGTTCCCGGAAGCAGACAGAGCGACCGCCACTTGGTTTGCTGACGCACGACCGTAAAGGTTCAGGGTCTGGGCCCCTGCCAGTATGACTACCTCCCGATGGATGCAGTCCGGATGGCCAAGTTTGACCCTGTGCGCAGCTGAGACTGTCGCCGAACCCCGCATCTATCCCGCAGATTCAATGGCAACCAACGAAAGCGGGTGACAGCGGAAACTGCCCTGACCTGCGACGATCGAAGATGCTGATAACCCGCAGAAACCCCCGAAAGAGCAGTACTCTTACTCGAAAGGTCACCGGATCGACGCCGGTCGGAGCCACCACTGGGAAGCATCAGTTCATACGAACTGGTGCTTTTCTTCTTTAACCCCGCCATCGGCTGCCGCCCTTTTGGGACGTGAAAACGGCCGTTACGGAGGAACCGATGCGGTTTCGGGGCGGGGTTTTTCGTTTACAGCAGGACAACCCATTCGGCGTAAAAAATTCCAAGGGCGACGGCGACGAAGAGACCCGCGATGATCCAGAAGCGGGACACCACGGTGACCTGTTCCCAGCCCTTCAGTTCAAAGTGGTGATGCAGCGGCGTCATGAGAAAGACGCGCTTGCCGCCGGAGAGTTTGAAAAAGCTCACCTGGATGATGACGGACAGGGTGATCATCACGAACAGCCCGGCCATGATGACCAGGAGCAGCTGGGTGCGGGACAGAATGGCGAACCCCGCGATTGCGCCACCGAGGGCGAGCGACCCGGTGTCGCCCATGATGATCTTCGCCGGCGTGGTGTTCCACCAGAGGAATCCCACGAGGGAGCCGCACAGCGCAGCCGCGATCAGGGCCAGATCGAGCGGATCGCGAACTTCGTAGCAAATATTGGCGGGGACACTGGGATCAGCGCATCGTTGGTTGAACTGCCAGATGCCCATCAGCATGTAAGCGCCGAAGACAAAGATGGACGCCCCCGCGGCCAGGCCATCCAGCCCGTCGGTGATGTTCACGCCGTTGGATGTTGCGGTGAGGATCAGGATGGACCACAAGACGAAGAGGATGGCGCCGATTAGCGGCCCGGCGAAGGCTAGATCGAAGGACGTGTCCCGAACGAATGAGATTGCCGTGGAGGCTGGAGTGCGTCCGTTCTTATCGGGGAAGTTGAGTGCGAGGAGGGCGAATGCCACCCCGACAGCCGTCTGGCCGATGACCTTCGCCGGCGCAGTGAGTCCAAGGCTGCGCTGCTTGGAGACCTTGATGTAGTCATCGAAAAAGCCCACGATGCCCATGCCGACCGCGACCATGAGCAACAGGAGTCCCGAGGCTGTTGGGCCGGTCGATTGACCAACCATCGTCATGACGCCGTGCGTTGCGAAGTAGGCAATCACCACCGACCCAATGATCCACGCCCCGCCCATGGTGGGAGTGCCACGCTTGGTGTGGTGGGAGGTGGGGCCATCGTCGCGGATGAACTGGCCGTAGTTCTTCTTGACCAGGTAGCGAGCGAGCACCGGTGTGCCGCTCAACGTCAAAACCAGGGCCAAGGCCGCAGCAATCAGCAGCGCAATCATAAAACGGTGCCCCTTCCGTTTCCCGGACCCGTGGCATCCGGTCCGTTCCATCGAGTCCGTGACTGAGGAGGATCGCCGGGGCACCGCCGCCGACTCGTTCGACGCAGATCCTACCGGATCGTTTCTTCACCCACCGACGCTCGATCCGCCATCGACTGCTCCGTCGCGGCCCTTTTGGGACGTGAAAACGGCCGTTACGGAGCAATCGAAGCGGTTTCGGGGCGGTTCGATGGCGGCACGCGGGTTTGGGGACACGCCGACGGGCCCGGCTAGACTCGCACGCTGGGGTAGAACGCCATTGCCGCGGCCGGTCCCTGGGAGAGGTCCGCGGCGCAATCTCGACCAGAAGAGTGACTTTGAAAAAGACTGCACGTCCGTTGACCGCCGCCGCCCTCCTCGCCGCACTGGCCCTGACCGCCTGCTCGGCACCGGAAGCCGCGGCCCCGCCGTCGTCGTCCGCTGCTCCGGCAGCGTCGGCCTCCGCAACGCCCAGCCCCACCAAGACGTCGGGCCCCTATGGCGACTTCCCGACGGCGGCCGAGGCCTGCAAGACAATCTCGGAGCAGGCCACGGGCGCGTCGTTGTTCCCGCTCTCGGCAGCCCAAGGCAAGACCGCCGAACTCGAGCAGCTCAAAGCCGAACTGAGCCGCACGGCCGAGCGCGTCCCGGACAGCCTGAAGGCCGACTTCGCCAAACTCAACCAAGTGGCCGTGGCCGGCCTGAGCGACCAGACCGTCTACTCCAGCGGCAAGTTCCAAGCCGCCATGGCACCGGTGACGGGCTGGATCGCCGCCAACTGCAAGTAGGCGGCTCCACCCGGGTGGCCCTGCCGAAATCCCGCCAATCTGGCCCGACGGTCGTCCCCAAGGGCTAGGGTGGTGTCAAAGAGAAGGGGGAGTGCCACATGGAGTACCAGGATCCTCAGTCAGCACCGGGCCTGGAGGTGGTGCCGGCGGGGCCGGCCCGTGCCGCGACCGGCCGCACCGTCATTTCCGAAGCTGCCGTCGCCAAGGTTGCCGGCATCGCAGCCCGGGCCGTCCCCGGGGTGTATTCCCTCGGCAGCGGCCCGTCCCGGGCCCTGGGCGCCTTCCGCGACGCCGTCGGCAGCACCGACCATGCCGCCGGGGTGCGCGCCGAGGTTGGCGAGACCCAGGTGGCCGTGGACATTGACCTCGTCGCGCTCTACGGCACCCCGTTGCACCCCCTCGCGGACCAGATCCGGGCGGCGGTCTACGCCGCCGTGGAGGAACTCGTCGGACTCCAGGTCATCGAAGTCAACATCGAGATCCATGATGTCTTCGTCCCCGGCCCGCCCAAGCCGCCGGCCCCCGGCGAAACCCGGCCCATGAGGGAGGCCCTCCAGTGAACCTGACCGTAGTCGGCATGTCCGCCGGCGCCTTCCTGGCGTTTATGTCTTTCGCGTTCGGCGTCTGGGGCTTCCTGGGCTCCCTGCTTTTCATGGCCCTCGGAGCCCTGCTGGGCCGTGCGGCGGAAGGGAAACTGGACCTGCGCAGCGTCTTCGACGCCATCACGGGCCGGCGTTCCTCCTCATGAGCGTCTCCGCTGGACGCCCGCTGGCCGGGCACAACCGGATCAGCACGCAGGCGCTCACGAGCCTCGCCCGCGCCGCAGCCGCCGAGGCGCTCGGCGTGCCGCCGCAGGACGTCCGGGCTGACTGGACCGACGACGGTGGCCTGCTGGCACTGTCGCTCGTCACGCCGATCGCCGTCCCGTCGCTGACCGCTGTGCTGCGGGACCCCGCCCGCGTGGCCGGCTTCGGCGGCCCCATCTGGGACCGGGCGGTTGCCGCTAAGGCGCAAATCCTGCGCCGCGTGACGGAACTCAGCGGCGCACAGCTGAGCCGGGTGGACATCCGCATCAGCGGCGCCAGCGTCAGCGACGGAGGGAGGGTGCGGTGAGCCACGCAGCCGAACGCCACCACCGCGGAGCGGCGCCCCACGAGGGAGCGCCCCACGATGCCGCGCCCCACGATGCCGCGCCCCACGAAGGAACCCCCCACGAAGGAACGCCCCACGGAACGGGCGTCGGCCCCATCGCCGCCCCGGCCGCCGGACCCGACCTCCGTCCCGGTGGGGCCAGGATGGAACGCGTCCTGGCGCGGGAGACCAGCTCGTCGCGGGCATCCGCCGCTGTCATCGCGGCCATCCTTGTTATCGGGCTGTGCGGCTACGCCCTGCTCGAGACCGCGGTGCGCGCCGTCGGGCAGCCGCCGTGGCTGATTGACCCGCAAACCGCTGCCGACCGGATCACTGCCCTCCCCGCCGGGGTCGCCCCGCTGCTACTCGGCGTCACCGGTGCCGTGGTCTTTGCGGCTGGACTCTTCTTCTTCCTCAACGCGGTGCTGCCCGGACGGCGGGCCCGGCACGTGCTGGCGGACCCGCGTGCCGCCGTCGTGGTCGATGACGAGGTGATCGCCTCGGCGGTGGCACGGCGTGCCCGGCTGGCCGCCAATGTGACGCAGGAGCAGGTAATGGTGGTCGTCTCACGGCGCCAGGTGCTGGTCAATGTCCGGCCGACCTCCGGCGTGCCGCTCCGCGAGGCCGACGTACGGGCGGCCGTGGAGGCCGAACTGCGGGCCATGGCGCCGTCGCCCATGCCCGAGGTCCGCGTCAACCTTGCTGCCTCGGGGGTGATCGGCGCGTGAACGGCACCCCACGAATCCTGAACCGGATCCTGATCGGCATCCTCGGCGCCAAACTCCTTGTCATCGGGGCGTTGCTGGTCCTGCTGGCCACCGTGCCCGCGGTCGGAACCTGGTGGCAGGGCTGGTCCGCCGAAATGTGGGCCGGCGTCCGCGGTCTGTTCGACCGCACCAGGGTCCCCGGCCGGTCCGAAAGCTGGCTGTGGTTTGTCATGGTGGTCCTGCTGCTGGCGGTGATCGGTGTCATGGTGGCGTGGCTGGCACAACAGGGCAAAGGCAGGGCGAACCTGCTCGTTGACGCGGACGACGCCGGCGAGGTGCCCGGCAGCGTCCGGATCGGCGGCGGCGTTGCGGAACAGGCGCTCAGGGCCGCGCTGGCCGACCGGCCGGACCTGGCTGGCGCCACGGTGGCCACCTATGAATTCGAGGGCGAGCCGGCCCTCCGGATCCGGGTGCAGCCGCGCCAGGGCGTGGCGCCGCACGTCCTGGCCGCGGAGGTCTCGGCCCTCGTTCAGGCGCTGGACGCCGTCGTCGGCAAGCGCACGCCCGTACTGATCCATATCGGGTCCGGGGCGCGCTCCAGGTTCGGCCGCGCCGAGCGGGTGCGCTGACCGGAGCCGCGTTCCGGAGGTGAGGCCGGCCGTGTTTTTTGGAAACATTTGCCCCACCCGAAACGCAGGCCCCAGCCCTCACGCGCCGCGGCGGGCCGGGGGCTCAGGCGCGGGGTGCCTGCCCCGGAAGAGGTTCCCATTGCGTAAAGCTTTAATGTAAACGCTTGCATTCCTCACCGCCGGGTCGCTAGTGTGATGGTCACCACACCAACTGCACCACCGGTCCAACCGGTACTCAGCGAGGAGCACCTGTATGAAAACCCGTAAGTATCTACTTCCCGTAGCCGCGGCCGGTGTCCTGGCCCTCTCCCTCTCGGCCTGTGCAGGCGGCAGCGGAGGAGGAGGCGGCGGCGGCGGGACCGCGGGCGGGGGCGACGCGGCAGCCAACCTCGACGGCCGCGGCCCCATCACCTACGTCCAGGGCAAGGACAACAGCAACGTCGTCCGACCGCTGATTGAAAAGTGGAACGCCTCGCACCCGAACGAAAAGGTCACGTTCAAGGAGCAAACCGACCAGGCCGACCAGCAGCACGACGACCTCGTCCAGAACTTCCAGGCCAAGAACGCCAACTACGACGTGGTCAGCGTCGACGTCGTCTGGACCGCCGAGTTCGCCGCCAAGGGCTGGCTCCAGCCGCTCAAGGACAAGATGGCTCTGGACACGGCCGGAATGCTGAAGCCGACCCTCGACGCCGCGTCCTACAAGGGCACCCTGTACGCTGCGCCGGAATCTTCCGACGGCGGCATCCTCTACTACCGCAAGGACCTCGTGCCCACGCCGCCCAAGACGTGGGACGAGATGATGAGCATGTGCTCGATCGCCAAGACGAACAACATCGCCTGCTACTCAGGACAGTTCTCGAAATATGAGGGACTCACGGTCAACGCCTCCGAGGCCATCAACTCCGCAGGCGGATCGGTGCTCGACAAGGACGGCAAGCCCAGCCTGAACACCCCGGAAGCCAAGGCCGGACTTGAAAACCTGGCCAAGGCCTACGCGGATGGCAATATCCCCAAGGAAGCCATCACCTACAAGGAAGAGGAGTCCCGGCAGGCGTTCCAGGACGGCAAGCTGCTGTTCCTGCGCAACTGGCCGTACGTCTACAACCTGGCCGTCAGCGAAGGCTCCTCCAAGGTCAAAAACGTGCTTGGCATGACCGCCCTCCCCGGCAAGTCCGGCCCCGGTGCTTCCTCGCTCGGCGGCCACAGCGCCGGCATGAGCGTCTACTCCAAGAACAAGGCCACCGCCCTGGACTTCCTGAAGTTCCTCACCACCGAGGAGACGCAGAAGTTCTTCGCAACGCAGGGCTCGCTCGCGCCGGTGCTGTCCAAGCTCTATGAGGACAAGGACCTGGTCGCCAAGCTGCCGTACCTGCCCGTGCTGAAGACCTCGATCGAGAACGCCGTCCCGCGTCCGGTGACCCCGTTCTACCCGGCCGTTACCAAGGCCATCCAGGACAACGCATACTCGGCCATCAAGGGCGAGAAGGCAGTGGACGCAGCGCTGTCCGACATGCAGAAGTCCATCGAAACCCAGTCAAAGTAGTCCAACATGGCAACTGAATTGGGCCCGACGCCGGTCAAGAAGCCGGCGTCGGGCGGGACCGAGCTCCACCACGCACCAAAGGGGGTGGGGGAGGACAACGTGATCGCGAGCCAGGGCAAGTGGGCGTCGTGGCTCCTGGCCCCCACCATCGTCGCGCTGTCCATCGTCATTGTGTACCCGATCATCAGCGCCATCGTGATGTCCTTCCAGGCCGACGCCGGCCTGGACCCGGCCACCGGCCTCTTCACCGAGGGCGGCCCGGCCGGCTTCTCGAACTACATCAACTGGCTCGCACAGCAGTGCGCGGCGCCCGACGGCGGGACCGTGTCCTGCCCGCCCGGCACGCTGGGCTCCCAGTTCTGGTCCGCGACGGCCACCACGTTCTTCTTCACCGTGGTCACCGTGGCGCTGGAGACCGTGCTCGGTTTCTGGATGGCCATGATCATGGCCCGCACCTTCAAGGGCCGCAGCCTGGTCCGCGCCGCCGTGCTGGTGCCGTGGGCCATCCCCACCGCCGTCACGGCCAAGCTCTGGCTGTTCATCTTCGCCTTCGAGGGCATCGCCAACAAGCTCTTCAACACGACCATCCTGTGGACGGGCAGCGAATGGCCGGCCAAGTGGGCGGTCATCATTGCCGACGTCTGGAAAACGACGCCGTTCATGGCGCTGCTGATCCTGGCCGGCCTGCAGATGATTCCCGCCGAGGTGTATGAGGCGGCCAAGGTTGACGGCGCCTCGGCGTGGCAGCGGTTCCGGCTGATCACCCTGCCGCTGGTGAAGCCGGCACTGATGGTGGCCATCCTGTTCCGCACCCTCGACGCGCTCCGGATGTTCGACCTCCCGTACATCCTGACCGGCGGCGCGAACAACACCACAACGCTGTCCATCCTGGTGATCAACCAGATCAGGCAGGGCTTCAACGTGGCGGCGGCGCTGTCCACCATCACGTTCATCATCATTTTCCTTGTCGCCTTCATCTTCGTGCGCTTCCTCGGCGCCAATGTCGTGGAGCAGCAGACCGGCGCAAGTAAGGGGAAGAAATGACCACCGCCGCGACCGAACTGCGCGCGCAGCAGGACCAGGGACGCAAGACCGCCCAGAACCGCGAGAAGTGGGCCCAGGGACGGACCTACATCAGTGCCGTAGTGATCCTCATCTGGTGCCTGGCCCCGGCGTACTGGATGGTGGTGACGGCCTTCCGCGAGGTGGGGTTCACCTACGACACCTCGATCCTGCCGACGCATGTCACGCTGGACAACTTCAACACCGCGTTCGACACCTCCTTCGGGAACCACTTCGGCCAGGCGCTGCTCAACAGCGTTTTCATCGGCGTCGTGGTGACCGTGGTGTCGCTGCTGATCGGTGTTTTCGCCGCCTATGCCCTCGCCCGGTTGAACTTCCGGTTCAAGTACCTCGTGCTCGGGTTCATCCTGGGGGCCTCGATGTTCCCGGGCGTCGCCCTGATCACCCCGCTGTTCCAGTTGTTCACCAACATCGGCTGGATGGGGACCTACCAGGCCCTGATCATCCCGAACATCTCGTTCGTGCTGCCGCTGACGGTGTACACGATGACGTCGTTCTTCCGCGAAATGCCGTGGGAGCTCGAGGAGTCGGCCCGGGTGGACGGCTGCACCCAGGGCCAGGCGTTCCGCAAGGTGATCATGCCGCTCGCCGCGCCGGCCATCTTCACGACGGCCATCCTGGCATTCATCTCCTCGTGGAACGAGTTCCTGATCGCCAGCCAGCTCTCGTCCGACAAGACCCAGCCGGTCACCGTCGCCATCGCGAGCTTCGCGGGCGCGCAGCCCAACCAGATCCCCTACACGGCGATCATGGCGGCCGGCACGATCGTGACGATTCCGCTGGTGATCCTGGTGCTGGTGTTCCAGCGCAAGATCGTGGCGGGCCTGACGGCAGGCGCCGTCAAGTGACGGCCTCGTGACGGCGGGTTTGTCATGACGGCCGGACAGAACCGCGGCGAGGTCCATCCCACGCACCGCAGGGTGCGTTCGGGCGACGACTTCGACATCATCATCGGGTTCCTGGGCTTCTGGGCCCTGGTCCTGCTGGCGGTCACAATCTGGATGGAGGTGACCGCCCAGCCGGCCCTCGGCTGGGCCCTGGGGCTGCTGGCGACGCTGCTTGCCCTGTACGGAATGATCCGGCTCCGGCGGCGGCTTCCGGGGCGGACGGCAGCCCGGCGACGCTGAGCGCCGGCGTCACATGCGGCGCCGGTGCCCTAGCGACACTAGGATGAAACGGCGCCGCGGGGCGCCGCGCCGGCCGCGCTTCTGCGGCCGGCCGATAAGGGGACACGGTGGCACGGACAACTGACAGGGCGCAACGCGGAGGCCACTCCGGCGTCAGCATCGAGGATGTGGCGGCGGCAGCCGGTGTCTCCACCGCCACCGTCTCCCGCGCCGTTCGGGGGCTGCCCCGGGTCTCGCCCGCCACCCGGGAGAAGATCCTCGACATCGCACAGGCCCTGGGCTACGTGGCCTCCTCCTCGGCGTCCGGCCTGGCCACCGGCCGCACCCGGACCATCGGGGTGTTGGCCCCCTTCGTCAGCCGCTGGTTCTTTTCCAAGGCGATCGAAGGGGCGGACCGGGAACTGCACGGCCGCCAGTACAACCTGTCGCTGTTCAACCTGGGCGGCCACGGCAGCCACCGCGAGCGTCTGTTCAGCAAGACCATGGTCTACAAGCAGATCGACGCCCTCCTGGTCCTCTGCATGGCCCTGACCCGGGAGGAACTGGAGCACCTGCAGAAGATCGACATCCCGCTCGTCGTCGTTGGCGGCCACGTCGCGGGCTGCGCCTACATCGGGATTGATGACTACGAAGCCGCATCCACCGCGGTGCGGCACCTGATCGGCCTGGGCCACAAGGACATTGCGCTGCTCCACGGCGACGACGAAACCGACCTGAATTTCGACGTTCCAAGGGTGCGGATCAAGGCCTTCCAGGACGTGATGGCCCAGGCGGAGCTGGACGTCCGGCCCGAGTGGGACGAGTGGGGGGACTTCACCGTCCACAGCGGCCAGGAAGCGTTCCGCCGGCTGTGGGACCGGCCCGGGCCCAAGCCCACCGCGATCTTTTGCGCCTCGGACGAGATGGCCATGGGGGTCATCTTCGAGGCCCGCCGGGCGGATGTCCGGATCCCGGAGGATCTCTCGGTGGTGGGAATCGATGACCACGAATTTTCCGCCGCCGTCGGCCTCACCACCGTGCGGCAGCGCCCCGACGAGCAGGCCGAACTCGGCACCAAGATGCTGCTCGACGAACTCGACGGCATCGCAGGGGCGGTGCGTTCCACCGTGGCCCCGCACCGGCTGGTCGTGCGGAGCACGACGGCGGCCCCGCGCCGTGCGGAGCCGCTTGCGCCGGCGTCGGGCCAGCAGGCCAGGCGGCGCTAGGCACCGGCGCGTCCGTTACCTTCGGTATCTCAGGAGGCGCGTGCCAGCTGCCGTATGGGGATCCAGCGGGAGGCTAGCCGCCGGTATGCGGCCGCGGCGCCGGTCATGTCGCCCTCGGCCAGGCACTCGATTCCCAGCCGCACGTCCAGCGGCGACTCGTCCGGGTAAACCTTGTCCGCGACCGCGCCGTAGTCGAGTTCCACGACCGAATCCGGGTGGAAGAGCTCGAGCCATTCGGTGAGCTGGGTCAGATCCTCCAGCATGTCGAGGTCCGGGGCGGCGAGGGCCAGATGGGCGACGGCGTGCCGCACCCGTTCCAGTGCGGTCCCGATCGTGGCCCGGATCCGCACGGTGATGATCCGGCCGCCGGACTCCACGACGTCGGTGGGGTCGGATTCCTGGAACAGGCAGAACCAGCTGAACGGGATCCCCCAGGTCGACGCGCGGGTATGGACCCGGCCGACGCCCTCGCGTGCCTTGACCTGGTCGATGCGTTCCTGGTGCCGGTCCCGCAGTTCCTCCGGGATCAGGAGCTGTGCCAGCGGGCCGTGGATTCCTTCCATCAGGGCGTTGGCGGCCAGGCCGGCCCGGAGCACCAGCTGGCTTGGGCAGTACAGCAGCCGGGCGGGCAGCACCTCGCCGTCGTCGTTGGCCTTGTCGGGTGCGGCGTTCCGGGGACCGGCCTTATCAGAGCCGGCGGATCCGCCGTCGCTCACGGCCAGCACGCGCACCAGATCCGTCTGGCCGGTAGGGAAGGGATCCCCGCCGGGGCGGGTGATGCGGCCCAGCGAAGCCAGCAGTTCGGCGTTCTCCACGGCGGCGCGGGACTCGGAGCGGGCGCCCGCGGCCCGCAGCGCCCCCTGCTGCTCGGCAGGGAAGGCCTCCAGGGGCTCGTAGACCCGCAGCGTCGAGGAAAACGGCAACCCGGCCTGGCCGTGGTAGAGGTTCCCTGTCATCGCGGGCCTGCGCTTCCCTGGCGGGCGTCCATCAGTCGGCCAGCTCCGCGATGACCGGGGCATGGTCCGAGGCGCCTTTGCCCTTGCGCTCTTCGCGGTCGATCGAGGCGCCCGTCACGCGGGCAGCCAGCGCCGGGGAGGCAAGGATGAAGTCGATCCGCATGCCTTCCTTCTTCGGGAACCGCAGCTGGGTATAGTCCCAGTAGGTGTAGACCCCGGGTCCCGGCGCGTGCGGGCGGACGACGTCGGCGAAGCCGGCGTCCTCGAAGGCGCGGAAGGCCGCGCGTTCCGGTTCGCTGACGTGGGTCAGGCCCTCGGTGCGGAAATAGTCGATGTCCCAGACGTCCTCGTCGCGCGGGGCGATGTTCCAGTCGCCCATCAGCGCGATCTGCGCCTGCGGGTCGGCCTTGACCCACGCCTCGGAGTGGGCCCGGAGGGTGTCCAGCCAGCTGAGTTTGTAGGGCATGTGCTCATCGTCGAGCGCCCGGCCGTTGGGGACGTAGAGGCTCCAGACCCGGATTCCGCCACAGGTGGCGCCGATCGCGCGGGCCTCCTGGACTTCGTCCTTGCCGCCCTTGCCGAAGACGGGCTGGTCCATAAAGGTGCGTTCGACGTCGTCGAGGCCCACGCGGGAGGCGATGGCGACCCCGTTCCACTGGCTCAGGCCGAAGTGGGCGACCTCGTAGCCCATCCGTTCGAACAGCTCCCACGGGAAGTTGTCGTCCTTGCATTTGGTTTCCTGGATGGCCAGGACATCGCAGTCGGTGCGCTGTAGCCAGGCCTCAACGCGGTCGGCACGGGCGCGGAGCGAGTTCACATTCCAGGTAGCAATCTTCACAGTTCCTAACTTACCTTTCCTTGGCCACGGGGCGGAGCGGCCGCGGCCGCCGGCCCGGGCCATCACCGTTGCCGGCCACTCTGGAAATTAGTAGGAAGTCCGAGTATATTCGGGAGCAGAGATGATCTAGGTCACATGCAAAGGAGCATTCCATCATGGTTCGTGAGCTTTCCCATTACATCGGCGGGCAGCACGTGGAGGGCACCTCGGGGCGCTTCGGCGACGTCTACGACCCCTGCACCGGGGAGGTCCAGGCACGCCTCCCGCTGGCCAGCGCCGAGGAAGTCCGCAACGTGGTAGCCAACGCGGAGAAGGGCCAGCTGGAGTGGGCCGCCATGAACCCGCAGCGCCGCGGCCGGATCCTGCTGAAGTTCGTGGACCTGGTCAACCAGAACATGGACGAGCTCGCCACCCTGCTTTCCTCCGAGCACGGCAAGACCTTCCTGGACGCCAAGGGCGACATCCAGCGCGGCATCGAGGTGGTGGAGTTTGCCGCCGGCGCCCCGCACCTGCTCAAGGGCGAGTTCTCCGACAGCGCCGGGACCGGCGTCGACGTCCACTCGCTGCGGCAGCCGCTCGGCGTCGTCGCCGGTATCACCCCGTTCAATTTCCCGGCCATGATCCCGCTCTGGAAGTCCGGTCCCGCCCTGGCGGCCGGCAACTCCTTCATCCTCAAGCCCTCCGAGCGTGACCCCTCCGTGCCGCTGCGGCTGGCCGAGCTGTTCACCGAGGCCGGCCTGCCGGACGGTGTCTTCAACGTGGTCAATGGGGACAAGGAAGCCGTGGACGCGCTGCTGGAGGACCCACGCGTCCAGGCCATCGGCTTCGTCGGCTCCACCCCGATCGCGCAGTACATCTACGCCACCGCCGCGGCGCACGGCAAGCGCGCCCAGTGCTTCGGCGGCGCCAAGAACCACATGGTGATCATGCCCGACGCGGACCTGGACATGGCCGCTGATGCCCTGATCGGCGCCGGCTTCGGCTCCGCCGGCGAACGCTGCATGGCGATTTCCGTGGCTGTCCCGGTGGGCAAGGCCACCGGCGACGCGCTCGTGGCAAAGCTGCAGGAACGGGTCGCGGACCTCAAGGTGGGCCACAGCCTGGCCAAGGACTCGGACTTCGGCCCGGTCGTCGCCGCCTCCGCCAAGGAACGGATCGAGGGCTACATCGCCTCCGGCGTCGAGGAAGGCGCCACGTTGCTCGCGGACGGCCGCGGCCTCAAAGTCGAAGGCTACGACGGCGGCTTCTGGGTGGGTCCGACCCTCTTCGACAACGTCACCAAGGACATGAAGATCTACCGGGAGGAAATCTTCGGGCCGGTGCTCAGCGTGCTCCGCGCGGAAGACTACGACGAGGCCCTGCGCCTGTGCAGCGAGCACGAGTTCGGCAACGGCGTGGCCATCTTCACCCGCGACGGCGACGCCGCCCGCGACTTCGCGAGCCGCGTCCAGGTGGGCATGGTGGGCATCAACGTCCCGATTCCCGTGCCGATCGCCTACTACACCTTCGGCGGCTGGAAGGCCTCCGGCTTCGGCGATCTTAACCAGCACGGCGCCGACGCGTTCCGGTTCTATACCAAGACCAAGACCGTCACCACCCGCTGGCCCTCCGGCATCCGCCAGGGCGCCAGCTTCGTGATGCCGGAAGGCAGCTGATGGCGGAGCAGACGGCGGGAGAGCCCGCGGAGGTCCGGTTCGAGCGGCGCGGCCGGCTCGGCGTCGTCACGCTGGACCGGCCCAAGGCCGTCAACGCGCTGACCGCGGGCATGGCGGCCGCAATGCTGGAGCAGCTCACGGTGTGGGCCGAGGACGACGGCGTCGCCGCCGTCCTGGTGCGCGGCGCCGGCGAACGGGGGCTCTGCGCCGGCGGCGACATTGTGGCCATCTACCGGGACATGCAGGGCGGCGGCGACGCGACCGCAGACTTCTGGGCCGTCGAGTACCGGCTGAACCTGCTGATCTCGGAGTACCCCAAGCCCTACGTGGCGCTGATGGACGGGCTGGTCCTGGGCGGCGGGGTAGGCATCTCCGCGCACGGTTCGGTCCGGATCGTCACCGAGCGCACCAAGATGGGGATGCCGGAAACCACGATCGGCTTTGTGCCCGACGTCGGCGGGACGCTCCTGCTGTCCCGTTCGCCCGGTGAAACCGGCACCCACGCGGCGCTCACCGGAGCGCACCTGAGCGGCGCCGACGCCCTGTTCCTGGGGCTCGCGGACACCTTCGTCCCCTCCGCGCAGCTCGCGGACCTGGCGGCAGCGCTCGAGACCGAGCCCACGGACGCCGCCGTGGCACGTTTCGCCGGGGAAGCCCCGCCGTCGGTCCTCGCGGCGCAGCAGGAATGGATCGATGCCTGCTACTCCTCAGACGACGCCGAGGAGATCCTGCGCCGGCTGCGCACCGTTGGCGGCGAAGCAGCGGATGCCGCCGACACCATCGCGGCCAAGTCCCCGACCGCGGTCAAAGTGGCGCTGGCCTCGCTGCGCCGCGTCCGCGGCATGAGCCTCGCCGAGGCCCTGGAACAGGAGTACCGGGTGGGCCTGCGGTTCCTGGACGGCCCGGATTTCCGCGAGGGCATCCGCGCCCAGGTGGTGGACAAGGACCGCAACCCGCAGTGGCAGCCGGCCAGCCTGGCGGACGTCAGCCGCGACGACGTCGAGGCGTACTTCGCGCCGCTGGGCGAGCGTGAGCTAAAGCTTTCGAAGGAGCACGACAATGTCTGAAGCATCGCCGACTGAGCCATCACGTTCTGACGCATCGCAGCCCGCAGCGCAGACCGGTCCCATCGCGTTCCTCGGCCTGGGCCACATGGGTGGGCCGATGGCGGTCAACCTGGTCAAGGCCGGCTACACCGTGACCGGCTACGACGTGGTGCCGGCGGCGCTGGACGCCGCCCGGGCACACGGGATCGCCACCGCGGATACCGCCGCGGAGGCCGTCGCGGGCGCCGCCGTCGTGCTGACCATGCTGCCCAGCGGCAAACACCTGCTGGACGCCTACCGCGGCACCCTTGATGAACCAGGCAAGCCCGGCGGGCCGGGCCTGCTGGCGGCCGCGGCGCCGGGGACGATGTTCCTCGATTGCTCCACTATCAATGTGGACGAGGCCCGCGAAGCCTCGGCGCTGGCGGTCGAGGCGGGCCACCGGGCTGTGGACGCCCCGGTCTCCGGCGGCGTGGTCGGGGCCGAAGCAGGAACGCTGACCTTTATGGTCGGCGCGACCGACGAAGACTTCGCCGCCGTCAAACCGATGCTGGAGGTGATGGGCAAGCGGGTGGTGCACTGCGGCGGGCACGGCGCCGGACAGGCGGCGAAGATCTGCAACAACATGATCCTGGGCGTCTCGATGATCGCCGTCAGCGAGGCTTTTGTGCTCGGCGAGAAGCTCGGGCTGACGCACCAGGCACTCTTCGACGTCGCCTCGGCCGCCTCCGGTCAGTGCTGGGCACTGACCACCAACTGCCCCGTTCCCGGTCCGGTGCCGACCAGCCCGGCCAACCGCGACTACCAGCCGGGCTTCGCCGGCGCGCTAATGGCCAAGGACCTGAAACTGGCCCTCAACGCACTCGAAAGCACTGGCGTCGCCGCCCGGCTGGGACCGCTGGCCTCCGAAATTTACGATACGTTTGCCGCGGAAGGCGGTGCCGGCCGGGACTTCTCCGGCATCATCACCGACATCCGGGACAAGTCCGAACAGCAGCCGAGGGGACAGGCATGACCGACTACACAAACATCCTGGTGGAGCGCCGAGGCCGCGTGGGCCTCGTGACGCTCAACCGGCCCGAGGCCCTGAATGCCCTGAACAAGGCGACCATGGACGAACTCGTGGCCGCCGTGTCCGCGATGGATTCCGACCCGGAGGTCGGCGCCGTCGTCGTGACCGGCTCGGCCAAGGCGTTCGCCGCCGGCGCGGACATCAAGGAGATGCAGTCCAAGGGCTACATGGAGATGTACGCCGCCGACTGGTTCCGCGGCTGGGAGGACTTCACCCGGCTGCGCATCCCGGTGGTCGCGGCGGTGTCCGGGTTTGCCCTCGGCGGCGGCTGCGAACTGGCGATGATGTGCGACTTCATCATCGCCGGGGACAACGCCAAGTTCGGCCAGCCCGAGATCAACCTTGGGGTCCTCCCCGGCATGGGCGGCTCGCAGCGCCTCACCCGCGCGGTGGGCAAGGCCAAGGCGATGGACATGATCCTCACGGGACGCTTCATGGATGCCGGGGAGGCCGAGCGTGCGGGCCTGGTGTCCCGGGTGGTCCCGGCCGCCGACGTCGTCGAGGAGGCCGTGAAGGCGGCCGAGGTGATTGCCTCCAAGTCCAAGCCCGTGGCCATGGTGGCGAAGGAAGCCGTCAACGCCGCCTTCGAAACCGGGCTGGCCCAGGGCGTGCTGTTCGAACGCCGCGTGTTCCACTCGCTCTTCGCCACCGAGGACCAGAAGGAGGGCATGGCCGCCTTCAGCGAGAAGCGGCAACCCGACTTCACCCACCGGTAGCCGGCCCGCGGGAGGAACCGCCATGGGCACCGGTTTTCTGGGGGTTGGGGCTTGGCCGGAGGAAGTCCGCGCCCTGCTCCCCGGCGACGGACTGGTCCCCGCCGCGGACGTGGTGATGGACCGGGGGTTCGACCTGCCGGCCCCGCCCGCCGCCGTCTGGCCCTGGTTTGTCCAGCTGGGCAAGGAACGCTCCGGCTGGTACCTGCCCCGGCGGGCGGAAGCCCTCATTCCGGCGAGGCGGCGCGCCCTCCGGACCCTTGACCCGGCCTTGCAGGACCTCCATGCCGGAGACGTCATCGCCGACTGGGGTGGTCCAGGGGCCACGTTCGAGATCGTGACCGTCGACCCGCCCAGGGCCCTCGTGCACCGCTCGCAGCGCGGCGCGCTCGCCATCAGCTGGGCCATCGTCCTGCGGCCCGCGCCGGACCAGGCTGACCCTCAGGGCACAGCCTCCGGCACGCGGGTGCACCTGCGGCTCCGGCTCGCCGGCGTCAAACGCCGCCGCCTCGTCGAAATCGGCGGCGGCCTGTTCGATCTCCTGACCATCGCGGGACTCGCGGCCGGGCTGAGGGAACGGCTGGCCGGCCCCCGGCGGTGAGCCCCGCCGGCCGTGACGTGGCCTGCGGCAATGGCGTCAGGCCGTGCGGCGGGCGCGGAGCACGGCATCCTGGACCGTGACCGGGGCGCCCTCGGAATCACTGGTGGCCCGCGGCCGCGCGGTGCAGGTCACGATCTCCCACTCATGGGGGTCGAGGCCCGCGGCGATCTCCTCGGCGGTGAACAGCAGGCCGGGGGTGGAGGGCCGGCGCACGCTGGTGTCCAGGTCCGAGGGGTGGTGGCCCACGATCAGCAGCGTCCCGCCCGGCGCCACGGAGGCGGCCAGCCGGCTGTACACCCCGTCGCGCTGCGGGGCCGGCAGGTGCAGGAACTGCGCCGACACAAGGTCGAAGGTGCCGGCCGGCGGTGGTGACGCGGTGAGGTCCTGGTGCTGCCAGGTGATCCGGGCGGCCGTTTCGGGCTCGTCCTGAACCGCGGCGGCAGCCCTGGCCAGGGCCACGGACGAGATGTCCACCGCCGTCACCCGCCAGCCGCGCCGGGCCAGCCAGGCGGCGTCCGCGCCTTCTCCCGCTCCGACGTCGAGCGCGGAACCCGGCGTGAGGTCCGCGACCTCGGCCACCAGTTGGGCGTTGGGCTCCCCGCTCCACACGGACGCGTGCTCGCCGTGCTGGCGGTACCGCTCGTCCCAGAACGATTCATCGAATTCCATGCTGCTCTCCTCCGGAACCTTCTTACCCGGCGCTGATCCCGAACAGGCCGATGATCAGGGCCATCACCATCAAGGTCACGAGTTCGTGGGCGCAGTTCAGTACCGTCAAGCCCGCGGGGCGGCCCTCGAAGGCGTCGTGCGTGACGAAGCGGGCCGCGGTGAATCCGGCCCACAGGATCAGGGCGGTTACCAGCGTGTTGGCCAGGAAGTTGCCGCCGTAGAAGTGCTGCGAGATGGCGGCGGAGCCGGCCAGCACCCACGCGCTGATGAGGCTGACCAGCAGCGTGATGAGGATGGGCTTGACGGCGTCCCTGGCGTCCCCGCTGGGAGTGACCTTGGCGACGCGCATCCAGTAGTTGCCAAACACCTTGGGCGTGTACCAGACGGATCCGACCACCATGCTGGACAGGGTCGCCAGCAGTACGGCCCAGATGTTAATTTCCGAAATCATTGCGCTCTCCTCGGCTCCGGGCCCATCCCTCGACGGACCCGCAAGGGAAGTGTACGGCTTAGCCGCTGAAGTCCCCGGCATTGCGCCGGAAGTTGCCCAGGATCCGGATCAGCTGCTCCACGTCCGGAGCCTCGAAGCCGGACTGGCCGAAGACCTCGGCGTTGAGCACCGCCGTCGCGCGCTTGGCGAGGGTCCGCCCCTCCGAGGTGAGCTCGATCAGCGTGGTCCTGCCGTCGGTGGGGTGCGGGGACCGGAGCACCAGCCCGGCCTCCTGCAGCCGGTCGACGGCGTTGGTCACCGACGTGGGGTGGACCTGGAGCAACGCGCTCGCCTTGTTCATGGGCAGCGCGCCGCTGCGGGCGAAGCTGAGCAGGGCCAGCAGTTCGTAGCGCGCGAACGTCAGTCCAAACGGCTTGAGTGCCGTTTCGATCCTGCCCAGCAGGATCTGCTGGGTCCGCATGATGGCGGTGATGGCGGCCATCGGGGCGGCGACGTCGGCCCAGCCGTGCCGCTCCCAGTTGCGCTGGGCGTCGGCGATCGGGTCACGCGGCAGCGGGGTGCCCATGCCTAGCCCTCGCCCTTCAGCCCGGGGAAGTCGGCCTCGGAGTACTCCGTGCCCAGCCCCTCCGGCACCCGGCCGGCCCCGTGCCGCAGTTCCTCGTTGTGCCGCAGTTCCACCCGACGGATCTTGCCGGAGATGGTCTTGGGCAGCTCGGCAAACTCCAGCCGGCGGATGCGTTTGAAGGGGGCCAGGTGCTCGCGGCAGTAGCGCAAGATGTCTTCGGCCAGTTCGGGTCCGGGCTCGTGGCCGGCGGCCAGGACCACAAAGGCCTTGGGCACGGACAGTTTGAGCGCGTCGGGGGAGGGGACGACGGCGGCCTCCGCCACCGCCGGGTGCTCGATCAGCACGCTCTCCAGCTCGAACGGGGAGAGCCGGTAGTCGGAGGACTTGAAGACGTCGTCGCCGCGGCCCACGTAGGTAATGATGCCGCGTTCGTCCCGGCTCGCCATGTCCCCGGTGTGGTAGTAGCCGCCGCGGAAGGCCTCAGCGGTCTTCTCCGGGTCCCCATAGTAGGCCTTCATCAGCCCGACGGGGCGCGGGTCCAGGCGCAGGCACAGCTCTCCGTCGTCGGACTCTTCGCCGGTGGCCGGATCCACGAGGACGACGTCGTAGCCGGGCAGCGGCCTGCCCATGGCGCCGATCTTGATCGGCTGCCCGGGGGTGTTGGCGATCTGCACGGTGGACTCGGTCTGGCCGAAGCCGTCCCGGATGGTCTGGCCCCAGGCCCGCTGGACCTGGTCGATGACCTCGGCGTTGAGCGGCTCCCCGGCGGACACCACCTTGGTGGGCGGGTGCTTGAGCAACGTCAGGTCGGCCTGGATCAGCATCCGCCAGACTGTCGGCGGGGCGCAGAAACTCGTGACCCGCTCGCGGTCCATCTGCTCCATCAGCGCCTTCGCGTCGAAGCGTTCGTAGTTGTAGATGAAGACGCAGGCTTCCGCGATCCAGGGCGTAAAGACGTTGGACCAGGCGTGCTTGGCCCAGCCGGGGGACGCCACGTTCAGGTGCACGTCGCCCGGTTCCATCCCGATCCAGAACATGGTGGACAGGTGCCCCACCGGATAGGAGGTGTGCGTGTGTTCCACCAGCTTGGCCTTGGACGTGGTGCCGGAGGTGAAGTAGAGCAGCAGGGTCTCGTCGGCCAGGGTGGGCGCGTCCGGGGTGAAGTTCTCCGCCGCGGCCGCCGCGTCCGCGTACTGCAGGGGCGCCGTGTTGGTTTCGGCGTTGCCGGCGCCGCCGCCGATTTCGATCAGCCTGTAGTCGCCCGGGACGCCGGCGAATTTAGCGATGTTGGCGCTCCCGACGGCGGCCCAGCCGGCGCCCCCGCGCTCCACCCGGTCCTGCAGGTCCGCCGGTCCCATCAGGGTGGTCGTGGGGATCATCACGATGCCGAGTTTGATGCCGGCGAGCATCAGTTCCCAGAGCTCCACCTGGTTGCCGAGCATGATGATCATCCGGTCCCCGCGTCGCACGCCCTGGGCCCTGAGCCAGTTGGCCACCTGCGCGGAGCGCCGGGACAGGTCAGCGAAGCTGCGCCGCGTGACCGTGCCGTCCTGCTCCACGATCACCAGGGCCGGCCGGTCCGCCGTGGCGGGATCGGCCGCGATCTGGTCGAACCAGTCGAGGGCGAAATTGAACTCCGCGAAGCGCGGCCATTCGAATTCCTGGCGCGCGGCCGTGTAGTCCCCGCGGAGGGCCAGCAGCCTGTCCCTCGCGGCACGGAAATCCTCGGTGACGGTCATGGTGCACCTTTCGCAGCCGGTCGCAGCCAGGCGGCCCGGTGGCGGCCGCCGCTGGCCTAGTGATCCACATCACTGTGCAATATACTAGGACATCCAAGGGTTTGGAAGAGCAGATGTTGCTGCCGATGCGCGGCACATTACGAAGGGATACGTGCCCGTGCAGTCACAAGGAAGTGCCAGCCGACAGCCCGCCGTCAAGGCAAGGGCAGGCGAGGCAATGGCCGTCCAGGCCGCGCCCGCCCGCGGCGGCGCCACGGAAAGTCCGGCCCCGGCGCCGGTGGCGCCGCCGTTCCCGGACGCGGACCTGATGTACATCGTGGACCTGCTGCCGGCGGACGAACGGGCGCGGTACCAGGAGATCCGGGAGTTCCTCCAGGCCCGGATCCGCGCCGCGTCGATCGACTACTGGAACCGCGAGGAGTTCCCTTTCGGCCTGCTCGCCGAGCTGGGCAAACACGGCCTGGGCGGACTGCAGACGGACGGTACCTCCAAGCTGTTCAAGGGCCTGATGTACGTCGAGGTGGCCCGCGCAGACGTCTCGCTCTCGGCCCTCGTGGGCATCCACAACGAACTGATCGTCGGCATGATCGACGAGCTTGGCTCAGAGGAGCAGAAGGCGCGGTGGCTTCCCGGGCTCACGGCCTTCACCCAGCTCGGGGCTTTCGCCCTGACCGAACCGGACCACGGCTCGGACATCGCCGGGGGTCTGTCCACTACGGCGCGGCTGGAAGACGGCGAGTGGGTCATCAACGGTGCTAAACGCTGGATCGGGGCCGGAACGATCGCCGACTTCGCCCTGGTCTGGGCGCGCGACGTCGCGGACCAGCAGATCAAGGGCTTCATCGTGGAGACGGACAGGCCCGGCTACACCGCCACCAAGATCGCGAACAAGATCGGGCTGCGGATCATGCAGAACGCGGACATCGTGCTCGACGAGGTCCGCATTCCGGAATCCAACCTGCTGCCGGGCGCCACTGACTTCTCCCGGGCCAATGAACTGCTGCGGGACTCGCGGGCGTGGGTGGGCTGGCAGGGCGCCGGCATCCAGCTGGCCGCGTTCGACGTCGCCCGAGCCTATTCGCTGGAACGCAAGCAGTTCGGCAAGGAACTGGCCCGCTTCCAGCTGGTCCAGCAGCAGCTGGCCGAGATCCTGGGCAACGCCAGCGTCTCCCTGGCGCTGATGGCCCAGCTGGCGCGGATCCAGCAGGAGGGCAAGCTGGAGATGGTGCAGGCCGCCATGGCCAAGTCCACCACCACCCGGCTGGCGCGGGCCTCCGTCGCGATGGGGCGTTCGCTGATGGGCGGCAACGGGATCAGCAGCGACTTCGAGATGGGCAAGCTCTTCGGCGACGCCGAGATCCTCTACACCTATGAGGGCAGCTACGAGATCAACTCCCTGATCGTCGCCCGGGCCGTGACCGGAAAGTCCGCCTTCGTCTAGGCGTCAGCCGGCTGCGCCGTAGCGCTCGCTGCGGTTTCGTCCGGCGTGCTTGGCGGCGTACAGCGCCCGGTCCGCGCAGGCCAGCAGGCTGTGGCTGCCGGCGTCGCTCAGTTCGCAGACCCCGGCGGAGACCGTAATCGGGCCCACCTCCCCGAAAGGCTCCGCTTCGATGGCGGCGCGTGCCCGTTCCGCCGCGAGCAGTGCCTCCCCGCCGTCCGTGCCGGGCAGCAGCCAGACGAATTCCTCCCCGCCGAAGCGGGCAACGATCTCGTCCTGGCGGGCGACGCCGCGGAGCCGGGCCGCGACGTCCGCCAGCACCACGTCGCCCATGAGGTGGCCGAAGGTGTCGTTGACCTTCTTGAAGTGGTCGATGTCCAGGACGACGGCGCTGAGGCTGGTGCCGCGGGATGCCGCGAGTTCGATCTCGTGGGCGAGGTGCTGCTCGAGCGCGCGCCGGTTGGGCAGCCCGCTGAGCTGGTCGGTAGTGGCCTGCAGTTCCAGGCTGGTGCGTGCCTCGGTGTTGCCGATGGCGATCTCCACCAGCTCGGCGAACTGGGCCAGGCGATCCAGCATTGCCTCGGTGACGCCCGTGCTGGACTTCGAGGTCAGGGTGACCACGCCCCACAGGCTGCCGTGGACCCTGATGGGGGCGCCCGCCGCGGACTGGAAGCCGCCGGCACGCATCTGCTCGGCGGCGGGGCCGCCCTCCGGGCCGTAGACCACGAGGGCGGGCTTGCCGGTGGCGGCGACGCGGACGGTCGCCGAGGTGTCCGTGAGCGAGAAAACGTGGGTTCGGTTCAGGGTGGGCGGCAGGGCCGGTGCCATTGCCACGATTTCCGCTGACAACGGCCCGGTGAAGCGGACGACGGCGGCCGAATCCACCGTGAAGAGGTCCCGCAGGATGAACGCGACCCGCTCCGAGATGTCCGCCGGGGCGGCGTTGCGGGCGACGGCGGTGGCGATCTCGTGCAGCGCGGCCCACGTCTGTTCCTGCTGGAGGCGCTCGGTGACATCCACGGCCACCACCATGCCGGCGGTGGCGTCGTCGTCGGAGTAGACGGGTCCTGCCTTCAGCCGGTAGGTCCGGTGTCCGATCCGCCGGCTCCAGGCGACCTCTTGGCCGGACAGGGCCGCACGGTAGCGGGGTTCCAGCTCGTTGGCCAGGGCGCCGTCGAGCACCTCGTGGATGGTTTTGCCTTCCAGCTCGGTGGACCGGTAGCCGAAGGACTCCAGCTCCTGGCCTTCCGCGATCAGGTAGCGCAGGTCCGCATCGAAGAGCAGGACAAAGACCCCGGGGACGCTGCGCGCGAGTGCCCGGTACCGGTCGGTGTCGCGCTGCTGGCGGCGTTCGGCGAGCACCCGCCCGGTGATGTCGGTGACCATCACGAAGAAACCGGATGTCCCGCCCTCGCGCAGGTCCGGCAGGTAGGAGACCTCGGTGAAGCGGGTCGCCCCGGCGGCGTCCGTGAGCGTTCGCTTAAAGAATTGCGGTTCGCCGCTGAGCACTTTGGCGATGTAGGACTGGTTGGCTGCCAGCACGGCGTCGCTGAGCAGGTCCTGGATGTGCATCCCGTGCAGCTCGTCGGATGTGACGCCGAACCAGTCAAGGTAGGCGTCGTTGGCCAGCCGGTTGCGCAACCCTGCGTCCCAATAGGCCACCATGGCCGGGATGCCGTTGAGCACGGCCCGCATCTGGGCGGGGACCTCCGGCAACGGCGGCCGTTGTGCGTTCTCCTGGGCGAGAGCGCTGTGAATATTCATTGCCCCAGTATCTATTGCGGCGGCGTCCGACGGGAAACCGGGTCTGCCGCCCGCGCAGCCGCCTCGAGGCGTGCCCGGTGCGCGGCCCATTCCTCGGCGCTGCGCGGCGTCAGGTTCGGGTCGCCGGGGCCCTTCCCGGCCGTCCCGTCGATAAGTTCGCGCAGGATGTCGGCGTGGCCCAGGTGCTGCGCCGTTTCGACGCACATGTGGACGAGGATCTGCTGAAGGGTGACGACCCGGCGTTCCTCCGGCCACCACGGAACCTGGCCCGCGGCGTCCAGGGGCAGGGCTTCAATGGTGGCGTCGCTGTGGGTGGCCGCCGCGTGGTGCAGTGCGACGATCTGGTCCCGGGTTTCGTCCGGGGACGCCCACAGGTCGGCATCCGGTTCGGCGTCGTCCGCCAGCCAGGGCAGCGGCTGGCCGTGCGGGCGGCCGAAGACTTCACCGAAATAGCCGGCCTCGACGCTGGCCACGTGTTTGACGAGGCCCAGGAGGTTGGTCCCGGTCGGGGTCAGCGGCCGGCGGACGTCGTAGTCGTCCAGCCCGTCCAGCTTGGCCAGCAGTTCGGCGCGGCGCAGGCGCAGGTAGCGGTGCAGGATCTCCTTGTCGTCCATGACCGGCATCCTACCGGGCCGCCGGCCAGAGCTGGCGGTGGGGTCCTCCTACCGGAACGCCGAGCTTCCCGTGATGCGCTGCCCCAGGATGAGGGTATGGACCTCATCGGTGCCCTCATAGGTACGCACCGATTCGAGGTTGTTGGCATGCCGCAGCGGGGAGTAGTCCAGGGTAATGCCGTTGCCGCCCAGGATGGTCCGGGCTTCCCGGCAGATGGCGATGGCCTCGCGGACGTTGTTCAATTTTCCTACGGAGATCTGGACCGGTTCCAGCGTCCCCGCATCTTTGAGGCGCCCGGTATGCAGGGCCAGCAGCGTCCCCTTCTGGATCTCCAGCAGCATGTTGACCAGCTTCTCCTGGGTGAGCTGGTAGCCGGCGAGTGGTTTGCCGAACTGCAGCCGGTCCTGCGAGTACGTGAGCGCCGCCTCGTAGGAGTCCCGGGCCGCGCCCATCGCGCCCCAGATGATCCCGTAGCGGGCCTCGTTAAGGCAGGAGAACGGGCCGCGGAGCCCCTGGGCGCCGGGGAGCAGTGCCGCGCCGGGAAGACGGACGTCCTCAAGGGCGATGTCGCACTGGATCGAAGCCCGCATGGACAGCTTGGACCCGATCGGCGTCGCGGTGAACCCGGGCGTGTCCGTTGGCACGATGAACCCGCGGACACCTTGGCTGGTGTTGGCCCAGATAACGGCAATCTGCGCCACGGAAGCCAACCCGATCCAGCGCTTTGCGCCGTTAATGATCCAGCCGCCGCGGCCGTCGGGCTCCGCGAAAGTCGCCATACTGGACGGGTCGGAGCCGGCAGTAGGCTCTGTCAGCCCGAAGCAGCCGATCTTTTCGCCCCGTGCCATCGCCGGGAGGTGCTCGTTCTTCTGCTCCTCGGACCCCCACTTGTGGATGGCGCTCATGGCCAGCGATCCCTGGACGCTGACGAAGGTCCGGAGCCCGGAGTCGCCGGCTTCCAGTTCCATGGCGGCGAGGCCGTATTCGACGGCGCTGCGGCCGGGGCAGCCGTAGCCCTCCAGGTGCATCCCGAGCACACCGAGCCCGCCCAGTTCGGGCACCAGCTCAAGCGGGAAATGCGCCTGCTCGTACCAGGCGCTGATGTTGGGCCGGATGCGCTCCGTCACGAAGGCGCGGACCCTGGCGCGCAGTTCAAGCTCCTCCGCCGTCAGCAGGCTGTCCAGGTTAAGGACGTCGTCGTTCACAAGGGTGGCTTCGGCTATGGTCACGGGTTTAACTCCAGGCAAATAGGTGGCGGCAATCTCCATTGATTCCGGCAGCGGCCGGCAGGTACTGACCACTGTGCCAGCCGGATTGCGACGGTTCCAATACCGAATGGTGCCCGCGCTGATACCCGCGGCGCATCAATCCGCCGGCGGGCCCGGCGACGGGAGGACGGATTCGGAGAGCTGCAAGACCTGGCGGAGCGCAGGGCTCATGTTGTCCTTGCGCCAAACCAGGCGCAGCTGGATGACGTCGGCCGGATCATCCAGCGGCAGGAATACAACTCCCGGGTGGCTGAAATTCTCGGGCACCGACGACACCGTCAACGCGACCCCGATCTCTGCGGCGACGAGTGCCATCAGAGTCTGGGAATCCGGTGCCACCTGCACGATTTCCGGAGCATAGCCGGCGCTGTTGGACAGTCGGCGAAGATAGTCGTGCAGGATGGCGCCGGGATGCTCGGGGAGGGTGACAAAAGGCTCCCCGGCGAGGTCGGCCATCACCAGCGAGGTCCGCCGGCTCAGGCGATGGCCCTCGTGCAGCGCCACCACGAGCCGCTCATTCGCGACAGTCCGGGACTCCAGAGCCTCCGGAATGAAATTCCACCGGCCAAGGCCAATTTCCATGGCGCCCCTCATGACCCGGTCCATGGCTGGCAAGGCAAAGTTCGAACTGGACAGCTGGAACTCAATCCCCGGGTGGGTCTCCCGGACCTTTTTGGCCAGTTTTCCGACCATAACGTGTGAGGAAACCCCGGCGAACGCCACCCGTACCCTTCCCGTCTCGCCCTTGCCCACCGAGGCCACCGCCAGGGCTGATCGACGGCAGGCCGCCAGGATGTCCCGCGCCGGGGCCACCAGCGCTTCGCCCTCGGCGGTCAGCCGGACCGACCGGGTATTCCGGACAAAGAGCGGTGCCTTGAGCTCGTGCTCCAGACGTTGAATGGCCCGGCTCAGCGGCGGCTGCGCCATATGAAGCTTTTCTGCCGCCCGGCCGAAATGCAGTTCGTCAGCGACCGCGAGGAAGGCCCGTATCTGTTGAATTTCCATCCCGCTTCACGCCCGGTCCAGGTAAACGTCGTTGTTCATCTGCTCAAGATACCGAACAAACCGGCGCCGGCAGTGATGAGGCTGAGGTATCAATTCGGCACAAATGCGTATTGGACGCGGATCAATCGGCTTGCCAAGGTAGGTGATGCAGACCACATATCGGAGGAACCACATGAAAAAACCGAACGCTGAATCGGCCGCCGGCTCGGGCGTCGGCCCGATCCCGGACGCTGCCAGCCCGGCCCCCGGCATGCTCGGCCGCCGAGGGTCAGGCCCGCTGGCCGGCGTCGTGATCGCAGACTTCAGCCGGGTGCTCGCTGGGCCCTATGCCACCATGCTGCTGGCCGATATGGGCGCGACGGTTATCAAGGTTGAGGGGCCCGAAGGGGACGACACCCGCAGCTACATGCCGCCGGTCCGCGACGGCGAGGCCACGTTCTTCCTGGCGGTAAACCGGAACAAGCACTCGATCGCCCTGGATTTGAAGGACCCGGAGGACCTTGAGGTGGCGCGTGCGCTGATCCGTTCCGCGGACGTCATGATCGAAAATTTCAAGCCGGGCAACATGGAACGCCTTGGGCTGGACTACACCGCCGCCGCCGAGCTGAAGCCGGACATCATCTACGCATCCATCACCGGGTTCGGCACCGGCGCCGGCGCGCACATCCCGGGGTATGACCTGCTCGTGCAGGCAGCCTCCGGGATGATGAGCCTGACCGGTGACCAGGGCACGCAGCCGTACCGGGCCGGCATCGCCCTGTTTGACGTCATCACCGGCCTGCACGCGGCCATCGGCATTCTGGGGGCCCTGCACCACAAGGACCAGACCGGTGAGGGCCAGTTGGTGGAGCTGAACCTCCTGACCTCGGCTCTGTCCGGCATGGTCAACCAGTCCGCGGCCTACGTGACCGGCGGTGTGGTGCCGACCCGGATGGGCAACGAACATCCCAGTATGTACCCCTATGCACCGATGCAGACCGGGGACGGCATGATCATCATCGCGACGGGCAACGATGCCCAGTTCGTCCGGCTCTGCGCTGCCTTGGCCATTCCCGACGTCGCCACGGACCCGAAGTTCGCCACCACACTGCAGCGCAATGCGCACCGGGATGAACTCCGGGAGATCCTTCACACCGTCCTGGCAACGCAATCCGCCGCGCAGTGGTTCTCGCAGCTCTCCGACGCCGGCCTGCCATGCGCCCCGATCCAGGACGTGCGCGGCGGTGTCGATTTCGCCGAACGCCTGGGACTGCAGCCGGTGGTCCTGGCCGGCAGCGGGATGCGGAGGATCCCCACGGTCCGGCACCCCGTGGAGTACTCCCGCACCCCCGTCGACTACCCGCTCGCGCCTCCAGAGCTTAACGAAAGCTCCGAGCTGGTCCGCGACTGGCTGCTCCGGCAGAAGACCCTGGCCCATGCCTGAGCCGTACCGGACGCGGATCTCCCCGCGCTGGTCGGACCAGGACCTCAACGGCCACGTGAACCACGCCGCCGTCGTGACGTTGCTCGAGGAGGCCCGGATCCGGTGGCGTGCGACGACGCCGGGGGCCCGGACTGCCGCCGCGACGCCGACCGTGGTGGCGGCCCTCGAGCTGAACTACCGCCGCCCCGTGATCCACGGCCAGGACCTGACGGTCGAGCTGACGGTCAGCAGGATCGGCACCAGTTCCTACACCCTCGAGTGCGCAGGCACCCAGAGCGGCGAAGTCGCCGTGGACGGCCGGACCGTCCTCGTCGCGGTTTCGCCGGAGACCGGCGCGGCCAGGCCACTGGCGGACGAGGAACGGCATTGGCTCGCTCAGTTCCAGCTCAGCTCTTGCCGCACCTAAGCACCCGGCCCCCAGAATTCCCATCCCACCCCTGGAGTTGAACCCAATGACTACCGATCCCGCCGAAAACGGCACTGACTTCTACCTGATGGACGATTTCCTGACCGCGGAGGACCGCGCCTTGCGGCTGAAGGTCCGAAGCTTCGTGGACAAGGACCTGCTTCCGGTCATCAACGGCTATTGGGAACGGGCGGAGTTCCCGTTTGAACTGATCCCCAAGCTCGCAGCCCTTGGCATTGTGGGCACCACCATCAAGGGCTACGGGTGCCCGGGGCTGAGCCGGCTCGCTGCCGGGATCGTCGCGGCCGAGGTCTCCCGCGGCGACGGCTCGGTCAACACCTTCCTCGGTGTCCAGTCAGGCCTGGCCATGGGCACTATCAACATGCTGGGCAGCGATGAGCAAAAGGGACGCTGGCTTCCGTCGATGGCCACTCTGGACAAAATCGGTGCCTTCGCCCTGACCGAGCCGGATCACGGCTCCGACTCGGTGGCACTGGAAACCAGCGCCCGGCGCGACGGCGACAGCTACATCATTAACGGCCGCAAACGGTGGATCGGCAACGCCAGCATGGCCGACGTCGTCATCATCTTCGCCCGCGACGAGGAGGACGGCAAGGTCAAGGCCTTTGTTATGGAGCGCAACGACGACGGCAACTACCCAGCCGGCTACCACCCCGAAGTCATCACCGGAAAAATCGGCAAACGTGCCATCCTCCAGCCGGACATTACCTTGGAAAACGTCCGGGTGCCTGCCGGCAACCGGCTCACCGGCTGCCACTCCTTCAAGGACGTCACCCGCGTCCTGACCGCCACCCGCAGCGGGGCATCCTGGGAGTCCCTGGGCCACGCCATGGCCGCGTATGAGACTGCCGTGGACTACGCGAAGACCCGCCAGCAGTTCGGCAAAGCAATTGGCAGCTTCCAGCTGGTGCAGAACAAACTCGCCAACATGCTGGCCGAGCTGACAGCCATGCAGCTGATCTGCTTCCGGCTGGCCGTCCTGGCCGAGGACGGGCGGATGACCGGGCCAATGGCGTCCCTCGCCAAGATGCACACGGCGCAGAAGGCCCGGTGGATCTGCTCCGAAGCCCGGGACATGCTCGGCGGCAACGGCGTCTTGCTGGAGAACCACGTCGCCAGGCACATGACGGATATGGAGGTGGTGTCCACCTACGAGGGCACCGACTCCATCCAGTCCCTGCTCGTCGGCCGGGAAATCACCGGCATCTCAGCCTTCAGCTAGATCTCCACCCCCACCTAATCAAAGGAATCACCATGAGCAATTTCACGAACAAGGTGGCAGCCGTCACCGGCGGGGCCCAGGGGATCGGCGCCGCCACCGCCCTGAAGCTGGCGGCCGGCGGTGCAACCGTCGTCGTCCTGGACCTCAACGAGGGCGGCGCCAAGGACACGGCGCAACGGATCTCCACCGAGCCGGAGGTTCTCGCGGCCGGCGGCCGGGCCGTCGCAGCCGTTTGCGATGTCACGGACGAGGCCACCGTGGCCCGGGTCTTCGCCGAACTCCACCGGGAGTTCGGCCGGCTCGACATCCTCGTCAACAATGCCGGCATCACCCGGGACAACCTGTTCTTCAAAATGGAGCGCCCGGACTGGGATTCGGTACTCGCCACCAACCTGACCAGCGCCTACCTCTGTTCCCGGGCCGCGCAGCGGTACATGGTCCCGGCCCGGTCCGGAAGGATTGTCTCGCTCAGCAGCCGCAGCGCCCTGGGCAACCGCGGCCAGGCGAATTACGCGGCTGCGAAGGCCGGCATCCAGGGCCTGACGGCCACTCTCGCCATCGAGCTCGGCGCGTTCAACATCACCGTCAACGCCGTGGCCCCCGGCTACATCGCCACGTCCATGACCGCCGCGACGGCCGAGCGCGTCGGCAGCAGCCCGGAAGAGCACCAGGCGGCGGTCGCCGCCCGGACACCGCTGGGCCGGGTGGGGCAGCCCGAAGAAGTGGCCGCCGCCGTGGCGTTCTTCGCCAGCGACGACGCCTCCTACATCTCGGGCCAGACGCTGTACATCAACGGCGGGGCGCGCTGATGGCGGAAGCGTTCCTCGTCGGTGGTGTCCGCACTCCGGTGGGCCGCCACGGCGGTGCACTCGCCACGGTCCGGCCCGACGACCTGGCCGCCCTCGTCCTGCAGGCCGCGGTGGCACGGGCGGGCCTCGCTCCTGACAGCATCGAGGAAGTCATCCTCGGCTGTGTGAACCAGGCCGGGGAGGACAACCGCAACGTTGCGCGGATGGCGGTGCTGCTGGCGGGATTGCCCGACGCCGTCCCCGCGGTCACGGTCAACCGGCTTTGTGCCTCGGGAATGACCGCCATCAGCATGGCGGCGCAGTCGGTCCGCAACGGCGACGCCGATCTTGTGGTGGCCGGCGGCGTCGAATCCATGACGCGGGCACCCTGGGTGATGGCCAAGCCGGAAAGGCCGTTTGCCGGACCGGGGGAGCTGGCTGACACCTCGATCGGGGCGCGGTTCGTCAATCCGCGGATGCGGGCCGGCGCCCGGCTCTCGATGCCGGAAACGGCAGAGGAAGTGGCCGGACGCGAAGGGATCTCCCGTGCCGATGCGGACAGCTTTTCCTTGCGCTCGCACGAGCTGGCGCTAGCGGCGATCGATGCCGGCCGGTTCCGGGACGAGATTGTTCCCGTGCCGGTGACCGGCCGGCGCGGCGACGTCTCGTTTGTCGACACCGACGAGGGGCCGCGGCGCGGTTCCACCCCGGAGGCGCTCGCGGCCCTGAAGCCGATCGTTCGCAAGGATGGCATCATCACCGCGGGCAACTCCAGTTCCCTCAACGACGGCGCCTCTGCCGTGGTGGTGGCCAGCGGCGAGGCCGTTGCCCGCTGGGGTCTGACGCCACGGGCGCGGATCGTCACCAGCCAGGCGGCCGGGGTTTCCCCGGAGGTCATGGGCATTGGCCCGGTGCCGGCCACGCGGAAGGCTTTGGCGAAGGCCGGCTGGAGCCTGGACGGCGTGGGCGCCGTCGAACTCAACGAAGCTTTCGCCGCACAGTCACTCGCCTGCATGCGGCTGCTGGGGCTTGATCAGGGCACCGTCAACAACGACGGCGGCGCTATCGCTCTGGGTCATCCGCTGGGATCCTCCGGTTCACGGATCGTCGTGACGTTGCTGGGCCGGATGGAACGTGAAAACGCCGCTCGAGGCTTGGCCACGATGTGCGTCGGCCTGGGCCAGGGCGTCGCGATGCTACTGGAGAGGGTCTGATGATGAGGCTGTTTGAAAATGTCGCCGAGCTGGAGGGGGCGGCCGGACAGGAACTAGGAGTGAGCGGCTGGCACCGTCTGGAGCAATCCCAGATCCAGGCCTTCGCCGACGCCACCCTGGACCAGCAGTGGATCCACACCGACCCGGAGCGGGCCGCCCACGGTCCCTTCGGCGCCACCGTGGCCCACGGCTACCTGAGCCTCTCGATGCTGCCGTACCTGGCCGGACAGGTCTACCGGGTCCAGGGCGCTGAATCGGTCATCAATTACGGACTGGACAAGGTCAGGTTCCCGGCCCCGGCCAGGGTCGGTTCCCGCATCCGGGACCGGGTGACGCTGACCTCGGTGACCGGGACGGCGAACGGCCGGCAGCTGAAGGTCCTGCACCGGATCGAGCTGGAGGGCTCCGACAAGCCCGCCTGCATCGCCGAAACCGTGTCCCTCCTGAGGATTTGAGGCGGCACCCCGGTCCGCTCCGCACCACTGCACCAACTGCACCAACACCATCCGAACAATGAAGTTTGCGGCCGAGCCGGCTTGCCGGCTCCTCACAAGGAAGATATTCCGTGGTTACTGAAAACATGAACGTGAAATACGCTGAGCCACAGACAGCCAATACTGCTGCCGACCCGGAGGTGTCCCCGGCGGAACTGCGCCGGACCTCAATCTCCTCCTGGCTCGGCTCGGCGCTGGAATACATGGACTTCACGCTCTACACGCTGGCAGCCGCGCTGGTCTTCGGGCCGCTGTTCTTCCCGAACACAGACCCGGCGATGGCCCTGCTGGCCAGCTTCGCCGCCTACGGTTCCGGTTTTCTCGTCCGGCCCCTCGGCGGCATCTACTTCGGATACCTGGGAGACAAGTACGGCCGCAAATCCGTCCTCGTCATAACGGTAGGGATGATGGGGCTCGCCACCCTTGGGATGGGCCTGCTGCCCACGTATGCCCAGATCGGAGTCGCCGCCCCCGTCCTGCTGGTCCTGCTACGCCTCATCCAGGGTTTCGGCGCCGGCGCCGAACTTTCAGGCGCCTCGCTCCTGCTGGTCGAGTCGGCGCCCAGCGCCCGCCGCGGCTTCTACGGCGCGGTCGTGGCCCTGGGGACCGCAACGGGGGTGCTCCTGGCCAGCGCCCTCTGGCTGCTGATGTCGCAACTGCCGAAGGACCAGTTCCTGAGCTGGGGCTGGCGTATCCCGTTCCTGCTCAGCGTTGCCACCACTCTTGTAGCGTTGTACCTGCGGCGCACCGTGAACGAATCGCCCGTCTTTGAGATCGTCAAGCAGCGCCGGGAGGCGGCCCGCGCCGGAGCGAAACAGCAAAGCGTGTGGCGCGATGCTGCAGATGCCCGGAAGCCGTTCCTGGTGTCCCTGGGAATCAAGCTGGGCGAGAACGGCTCGGTGTACCTCGTCAAGGGCTTCCTCATCGGCTGGACCGTGTCCGTCGTGAAGATGGATGCCAACCTGGTCACGACCGGCGTGACGCTGGGCTCTATCCTGGGGATCCTCACCGTGCTGCTGACCGGCAAGCTCACCGATAAGTATGGCCGCAGAATCGTGTGGCTGTGGCTCTCGGCCTTCCAGTTCGCCTTCACCATCCCCGCGATGCTCCTGATCGAAACCCGGAACCCGGTCCTGGTGGCCCTGGTGTTCGTCATCTACATTGGCGGCCCGATTCCCAACATGTACGGAGTGGAATCAACGTGGCTGGTTGAAATGTTCGGTTCCAAGCGCAGGTTCTCCTTCATGACCACGGTCAAGGAGGTGGGCGCCGTCCTCTCCGGAGGCCTTGGCCCCATCCTGGCCGCCGCCGTAGTCGCCGCAACAGGGCCGGGATGGCTCCCCGTGGCAGGGATCCTGATGAGTTACGCAGCAATCGGCTGGGTCTCTGGTTTCTTCGCCCCCGAAACCCGGGGCAGGGACCTGAACGCCGAGGCGGACGCCTGCTGACCCCCGGACGTAACTGACGCCCGGACGTAACTAGGGCAGGAACCGGTAGCCGATCCCCGCCTCGGTGAGCAGGTGCCGCGGCGCGGCGGCATCCGGTTCCAGCTTGCGGCGGAGCTGAGCCATGTAAACGCGGAGGTAGTTGGTCTCCTTGGCGTAGGCCGGGCCCCAGACCTCGGACAGCAGCTGCTGCTGCGTGACGAGTTTCTCGGGGTTCCGCACCAGCACCTCAAGCATTTTCCATTCCGTCGGGGTGAGCCGGACGTCCTCGCCGTCACGGGTGACCCGGCGCTTGCCGAGGTCCACAGTGAAGGCATCGGTCGCGACGATCGGCGGCTCGGCGCCGTCGGCGCTGCGGCGCAGGAGCGCCCGCAGCCGGGCCAGCAGTTCGTCCAGCCCGAACGGCTTCGTGATGTAGTCGTCCGCGCCCGCGTCCAGGGCCTGGACCTTGTCCTCGGAGCCGTGGCGGGCCGAGAGCACCAGCACGGGAACCTGGCTCCAGCTGCGGAGTTTCGCCAGGACGGCGGTGCCGTCCATGTCCGGCAGGCCAAGATCCAGGATGACCAGCGCCGGAGGGGTGCGGGCCGCGGCGAGGAGTGCGGACTGTCCGTCCTCGGCCGCGATGACTTGGTAGCCGTGGGCCCGCAGCGTGATGCGCAAGGCGCGCAGCAGGTAGGGGTCGTCGTCCACCACCAGCACCGCGGTCATGGCACGTCCGTCGGGGACGAAAGGATCGGCGGTGCGTGGTGTCGGCCGACCATGGCCGACTGGGGCTCCAGCGGCGCCTGACCCGGCCGCTTCTGGACGGGCGTCCCCTCGGACAGCGGCAGGCTGACTACCATGGTCAGTCCGCCGCCCGGGGTGGCTTCCGCGCTCAACCGGCCACCCATCGCCTCGGTGAATCCCTTGGCTACGGCCAGGCCGAGGCCGACGCCGGCGGCCCGGCTCGCGTCGTCCAGACGCTGGAAGGGGCGGAACATCTCCACCACCTCCTCCGCCGGGACGCCTGTGCCGTGGTCGATGATCCGCAGTTCCCCTGCGGGCCGGCCGCCCGCGGTGGCCGCGCCGAGGCCGCCCGCGCTGCCGGTCAGCACAATGTCCGAATCCGGGGCGTATTTGACCGCGTTTTCGACAATGTTCGCAATCACGCGCTCGAGCATGCCGGGATCGGCATCGACCTCCGGCATGTTCGCCGGCAGCTCCACCCGGACCCGTTCCGCCGGAATTCCGTGCAGGCCGCCGCTGACCACCTCGTACCAGCGCACGGGCCGGAGCCGGGGGTGGACGGAATCGGACGTGATCCGGGACATGTCCAACAGGTTCGCCACCAGGGCCTCGAGCCGGTCGGAGCACTCTTCGATGGTCTCCAGCAGCTCCTGCTCCTCTTCCCGGGTGTAGCGGACACCTTCTTGGCGCAGTCCGCCGACCGCGAGCTTGATGCCTGCCAGGGGCGTGCGGAGGTCATGCGAGACGGCGCGCAGCAGCGAGGTGCGCATGGTGTTGCTCTCGGCGAGACGCCGTAGCTGGCTCCGGCTCGCCAGCAGCTGCTGGTTCTCCAGCTGGGCCAGCAGGTGCACGCCGAAGGCGCCGAGCAGGCGTCGGTCGCTGGCCGGCAGCACCCGACCGGAGAGGACCAGCCGGGTGCCGGCGTTGATCTCTTCGACGTTGTCGCCGGTGGGGCCGGCCTCCCCGACGTCCTGGGCCGTCGCCGAGGCGAAGTCGCCGACGCCGGCCAGCAGCCGCCACTGCCTGTTTCCGTCCGACGGGCCTCCGTCCGACGGCCTTCCGTCGGGCACCGCGGTTGCCGGACCGGCGTCGGCGTCCCCGCCGGCGAGGCCGAACAGCGCCGCGCCGCGGACCTGGAAGACATCCAGTGCCTGTTCCAGCAGGCCCGTCACGGTGTCCTCGGACCCGGCGGCCCCGCGCGAGAGCTCGGCCAGGGTCGTCGCTTCGGCCCGGGCCCGCGCGGCCTCCTTGGAGCGCCGGGCGGAGCGGTCGACGACGGCGGCGACGGCGGCGGACACGCCGACGAACACCAGCAGGGCCAGGACATTCTGGGCGTCGCTGATGGTCAGGTTGCCCACCGGCGGGGTGGAGAAATAGTTCACCAGCAGGCTGCTCCACAGGGCCGCGAGGACTGCCGGCCAGAGCCCGCCTACCAGGGCCACCGCGACGGAGCCCGTGAGCTGGACCAGCATCGAGGTGGCCAGGTTCTTGTCCGGATTCATTTCCAGCAGCAGCTGGAGCGCCGCAGGAACAACTACTGCCAGGCCAAAGCCGACGGTGACCCGGGTCCGGCCCAGGTCCCCCCGCCTGCTCCGCCGGACGCCGCTTGGCCCGCTCTGCTGGGGCACCAGGTGGACATCGAGGCCGGACGAGTCGCGGAGTACCTTGGCCGCGGTGCCTCCGCCCCGCAGCCCGGTCATCAGCCGCGCCGCCGTGCCCCGGCGGGAGACGCCGAGCACCAGCTGGGAGGCGTTGACGCTGCGGGCGAAGTCCAGGAGCGCCTCGGACGTTTCGTCGCCGGTGACCACGTGGTAACTGCCGCCGAGGCTCTGGACCAGCTGCCGCTGCGCCTCAAGGGCCTGCAGCGACTCAGCTCCCGCGCCGTCCGAAGCCCGGACATGGACTGCCAGCAGGTCGTTGCCGCTGACGCGGTTGAGCAGCCGGGCGCCGCGGCGGATCAGCGTCTCGCCCTCGGCCCCGCCCGCCAGCCCGACCACGACGCGCTCGCGGGCCGGCCAGTTGGCGTCGATCCGGCTCCCCTCCCGGTAGCTGGCCAGGCCCTCGTCGACCCTGTCTGCCAGCCACAAAAGTGCGAGTTCACGCAGTGCCGCCAGGTTTCCGGGGCGGAAATAGTTGGACAGCGCCGCGTCAATGCGGTCGGCCGGCACGATCTTCCCGGCGGCGAGGCGCTCCCGGAGCAGCTCGGGAGAGAGGTCCACCAGCTGCAGCTCTTCGGCCCGCCGGACGATGCCGTCGGGAACGGTCTCCGTGGGGCGTACGTGCGTGATGGCGCTGACGACGTCCGCCAGGGAGTCCAGCTGCTGGATGTCCAGGGTGGACAGCACGTTGATCCCCGCTGCCAGCAGGTCGTCGATGTCCTGCCAGCGGTGTCGGTTCCGGCTGCCGGGAACGTTGGTGTGTGCATACTCGTCCACAATCGCGGTGGAGGGAGCCCGGCGCAGGGCCGCTTCCAGGTCCAGTTCCTCGACGTCGACCTGGCCAAGGGGCACGCGCCTGGGCTTGATCGTTTCAAGGCCGGCTAGCAGTTCCCGGGTGTCCCTCCGGCCGCGGTCGCGGGCGAAGGCGACCACCACGTCCTCGCCGGAACTCCGGAGCCGGTGCCCTTCCCGGAGCATGGCGTAGGTCTTACCGACCCCCGGCGCGGACCCCAGGAAGATGCGCAGCGTTCCACGTGCCATGCAGTCATTCTTCCATTCCGGCCAGCGTCCGGCGGGGGAGGGCGGCGTCAAGGATTCATCAAGATCCGCGCCGCGGTGGGGTCCGGCCACCCGGCCGCTGCTAGTTTCGCAACTGAGGGGCAGAACGCGGCGCCCGCCCGTCAGAGAGGCGCCGGGAGAAAGGCACACCATGACCACCCTGAGCAGGCCCCCGGCCGACCCATCGGCGCCGAGGCCCGGCCGCAAGACCGCGCTCCGGAAGTGGCTGCTGGTGGGGCTGCAGGACAGCAAGGGCGCGCACCAGGGCCCCGGCGGCGTGCCCACGGCCCAGGAGAAGAAGCACTCCTGGTGGCAGGTGATGTGCCTGACCGGCGTCGACTACTTCTCCACCCTGGGCTACCAGCCCGCCATCGCCGCGCTCGCCGCCGGCGTGATCTCGCCGCTGGCCACGCTGGTCCTGGTGGCGATCACCCTGCTGGGTGCGCTGCCGGTCTACCGGAGGGTCGCCGGCGAGAGCCACCGCGGCGAAGGCTCAATCGCCATGCTGGAGCGGCTGATGCCGCGCTGGGGCGGGAAGCTCTTCGTGCTGGTGCTGCTGGGCTTCGCCGCGACGGACTTCATGATCACCATGACGCTCTCCGCAGCGGACGCGACAGCCCACTTGGTCGAGAACCCGATCAGCCCGGACTGGCTGCACGGCCAGAACGTGGCCATCACGCTGGTCCTGCTGGCCCTGCTCGCCGCGGTGTTCCTTCGCGGCTTCAAGGAGGCGATCGGCGTCGCGGTCGGGATTGTGGGCGTGTACCTGGCTCTGAACGTCGTGGTGGTTGCGGTATCGCTGTGGGAGGTACTGACCCATCCGCTGGCGGTCGGCAACTGGTGGGAAGCGATCTCCTCCTCCCACGGGAATCCATTGCTGGCCGTGGGGTTCGCGCTGCTGGTCTTCCCCAAACTGGCCCTGGGCCTGTCCGGGTTCGAGACCGGCGTCGCGGTGATGCCGCAGATCAAGGGCCACCCGGAGGACACCGAGGAGAACCCGGAGGGCAGGATCGACGGCGCCCGCAAGCTGCTGACGACGGCCGCGCTGATCATGAGCACATTCCTGATCATCAGCAGCTTCACCACCGTGGTGCTGATCCCGGAGAACGAGTTCCAGCCGGGCGGCCAGGCCAACGGCCGCGCCTTGGCGTTCCTGGCCCACGAACAGCTCGGGGTGGGCTTCGGCACCGTCTATGACGTTTCCACCATCGCCATCCTCTGGTTCGCCGGAGCGTCCGCCATGGCCGGGCTGCTTAACCTTGTCCCGCGCTACCTGCCGCGCTACGGCATGGCGCCCGGCTGGGCCCGGGCGGTCCGGCCGCTGGTGCTGGTCTTCACCCTGGTCGGCTTCCTGATCACGTGGATTTTCGACGCCGACGTCGACGCCCAGGGCGGCGCGTACGCCACCGGCGTCCTGGTGCTGATGACCTCCGCGGCCATTGCGGTGACCCTTTCGGCCCGTCGGAAGCGGCAACGCAAACGCACCGTCGGCTTCGGCGTGATCGCCGTCGTCTTCGTTTACACCACCGTGGCGAACGTCGTCGAACGCCCCGAAGGCATCCGCATCGCCTCGATCTTCATCCTGGGCATCATCGTCATTTCCCTGCTGTCGCGGGCGCGGCGCTCCTTCGAACTGCACGCCACCCACGTACACATGGACCGGCAGGCGCTGGAGTTCATGTCCGATGAACTCGACGGTCCGCTGCGCATCGTGGCCCACGAGCCGCTGCGGCTGAGCGCGGAGGCCTACCGGCAGAAGCTGGAGTCCGCGATCGAGGTCAGCCACTTGCCGCTGGATTACCAGGCACTCTTCCTCGAGGTCATCGTGGACGATTCCTCGGATTTTGAAACCGAACTGGAGGTCCGCGGCATCACCCGGCACGGCTACCGGATCCTGGAGGTACACGGCCCCGTCGTCCCCAACACGATCGCCTCGGTACTGCTGCACATCCGCGACGTGACCGGGCTGATGCCGCACATCTATTTCCGCTGGACCGAAGGAAACCCGGTCACCAACCTGCTGCGCTTCCTTGCCTTCGGCGAGGGGGAAATCGCGCCGGTCACCCGCGAGGTGCTCCGCGAAGCCGAACCCGACGTGACCCGGCGGCCGTGGGTGCACGTCGGCTAGTAGGGCCCCAGGGCGGTCCGGGGAAGGCTACGCGGACACCAGGGATTTCGACAGGATGGTCCCGCCGACACCGGCCAGGACGGCGCCCGAGCCACCGGTGACGATCCGGTGCACGCGGGGACGGGCCAATACCGCGGAGACCCTCTTGAGCGCCTGCACCAGAAGGACGTACCACGCAAGCGCGGTGAGCAGGAAGATGCCGGCCATCAGCGCATGCTGTTCCAGCGGGGGAAGCGGGCCGAGGTCGAATTGAGGGAAGAGGGACAGGTAGAACACGGCGACCTTGGGGTTGAGTAAATTGCTCACCACGCCCTGCAGGAAGGGCGAGCCGCCGCTGAACCGCGGCCCCGGCTCGGACACCTTCGGCTGGCTGCGGGCGCGCCCGAAAGCCTCCCGCAGGGCGCTGACCCCCAGGAAGATCAGGTAGGCAGCACCGGCGATCCTGACCGCCGTGCCAAGGATTTCCGACGCCCCCAGGAGGGCCGTAACACCAAGCACGGCAAGAAGGGCAAGGATCGTGTTGCCGACCATGATCCCGCCCGCAGTCGATGCCGCAGAGCCGGGGGCGCGATGCGCGTTCTTCAGCACGAGGGCGAAATCGGGGCCGGGGACGACCACCACAACGAGGCAGGTCAGCGCAAAGGCCAGGAGTTGTTCGACCATCAAGTACTGCTTCCGGAGGAGTGGATCATCGGCTCGGGCCAACCTTCACGCGGCGCCCTTAAAGTGTATCCGCGGCTGCCGGGGCGGCACGGCCCGGAAGCTGCGCGGCCCGGAAACACAGCAGCCCCTCCGGAGTGATACTCCGGAGGGGCTGTGCGGTCTTCTAGGAGAAGTGTTCCGGCAGGCCGGGCCTTCCTGAAAGCTTAGAGCGGGCGGATGTTCTCAGCCTGGGGGCCCTTCGGACCCTGGGTGACGTCGAACTCGACCTTCTGGTTCTCGTCCAGCGAGCGGTAGCCGCTGGAAGCGATTGCCGAGTAGTGGGCGAAAACGTCGGCCGACCCGTCATCCGGGGCAATGAAGCCAAAACCCTTTTCGGCGTTGAACCATTTAACTGTGCCTGTAGCCATGCCTTTATCCTTCTGAAACGCTGCTGATCTCCGGCGGCCACGCAAGGCCAACGGCTGCGGAGACATTCGTCCGCTGTCCCCAACGTACGGGGCGCAGGGCCGCGGTGCAAGAGTCTGAGTGCGGGAGTTAATCCCGGGCGGGAGCTATAGTCGGCTCACCATGTCAACAATCTCGGTGGTCATCCCCACCCGGAACGACGCACAGCTCCTGGCTGTGTGCCTTGAGGCCCTCGCCCGGCAGAGCCGCCGCGCCGACGAGGTCATCGTGGTGGACAACGGCAGCACGGACACTACGGCGGAGGTTTGCGCGGCCGCCGGCGTGCGGCGGATCGCCGTTGACGTGCCCGGGATCGCGGCGGCAACCGCCCGCGGCTTCGACGAGGCCCGCTCCGCCGTGATCGCCCGGCTGGACACGGATTCCGTGCCGCCGCCGGACTGGCTGGAACGCGTGGCGGCCATCCTTGAGCGCGCCGGCCCGCTGTCCGCTGTCACCGGTCCCGGAGATTTTTACGGCGGGAGCCGCTTCGCGCGCTGGGTGGGCCGCAGTATCTACATCGCGGGCTATTTCTGGGCTGTCGGCCACCTGCTGGGGCACCCGCCGCTGTTTGGCTCCAACTTCGCCGTTCGGGCCGAGGTCTGGGAGCGGATCCGCGGCGCCGTCCACCGGGGCCTGCCGCCGGTCCACGACGATCTCGACATCTCGTACCAGATTCCGCCCGAGGTGGCGGTGATCTGCGATCCGACGCTGCGGGTGGGTGTCTCGGCGCGGCCGTTCGAGAGCCGGCACGCCGTCGGCCGCCGGCTGTCGATGGCGTGGACGACGTTCGGCGTCGAGTTCAGGTCCGAGCCGCCGCTGCGGCGGCGCCGTCGCCGCAAGGCGTGGGAACGCGCCCACCCCCGGTAGGAGCGGCCGGGACCGGGGTCACTCGGTGCCGGCGTAGAGCGCGATCAGGTCCCGGCTCATCTGGTGCGGGGAGGTCTCGCTGGGGCTGTGGCCGCCCCGGTAGACGGCGATCTTCGCGCCGATCGCCTGCGCGAAGCGGCGATGCAGCGCCAACGGCCAGAGGTCGTGTTCGCCGACGGCGACAAACTTCGGCAGCGTCGCGGCGGCCAGCACGGGCCGCAGGTCCGGGGCATGCTGCATCAACACGAAGATGTCGCTCACGGATTTCCGGCGGGTGAAGCCGAACCGGTAGCGCACAAAACGTATCCGGTTCGGCGCCACCCGGACGATGTTGCTGCGGATGCCCCAGATCATGAGAGCGGCGCCGACCCTGCCGCTGGCCCAGCCGCTGAACCGCCCGATCCGCTGGACCCCCCGGAAGCTGTTGCCGGGTTCGGGCGGACAGCTGAGCAGGGTCAGGCTGCGGAACAGCTCGGGACGCTGCGCGAACGCCACCTGGGCGACGAGCGCCGCGAAGGAGTACCCGACGACGTGCGCGGCACCTTCGCCGGACTCGAGCAGGGCGATCAAGTCGTCGGCGAAAAGCCGGTAATCGTAGTGCTTCCGCGGCGGCTTGAGGTTTTCCGGCCCGGCGCCGGCGGACTCGTACTGGCCGGCGATGTCGCAGCTGAGCACAAAGTAGCCCGCGGCGGAGAGCCGGGGCAGCATCAGCGAGAAATCCTCCTTCGACCCGGTGGCACCAGGGATCATCAGGACCCGCGGATTGGCCGGGTCGCCCATCGACAGGGTGGCCAATGCGCCGCTGGGGGCCCGGAAGTGGCCGCGGACGGCTCCGGCCGGCGGGGCGAACCAGTCGACGTCGGGCAGGGCGGCGTCCAGCCGGGCAGCCTCGTCGATGAGCCCCGAGCCGAAGACCCCGGGGTCCGGTTCCGGTGTGCCCGGAAGATTGCGGCCTGTTGACGCCATGGACTAAACATAGCCCCCGGCCCCGGCGGCGGTGCCCCGCCGGGGTTCCCGGCTGGTGGGCTCTCAGGTGCCGGCCACCCGGTGCACGAAGGCGTGAAGGCGGCGGTAAACCTCCTGCGACTCGGGGTAGCGGAAGTTCTGCTGCCAGGTGTGCTCGGTGTTCGGGGCGTCCCAGCCGTAAATCAGCGTGTCCACGGGCACCTCGTGCTCCCGCAGCCGGGCGATGAAGTTGAGGTTGGCGGTGTAGAAGAAGTCGCGTTCCGAGGTGGTCACGAAGACCGGCGGGAACCGGGCGTCGAGCCATTCGATCGGGGACAGGACCCCGGCCGCGGCGCGCAGTTCCGCAAAGCGGCTGCGGCCCCCTGCTGCCCGGGGCAGGAGCATCCGGACGAAGTTCAGGCTGAGGACGAAGCCCTTTTCGAAGAACACGGAGAAGTCCACCACGCTGCAGTGCTGCACCAGCCCCCGCAGGCTGGAGCCCGGGGTTGCCGGCGTCAGGGCGTAGTGGCCGGCCAATTCCGGTCGGAAGCTGGCGGCGGTCAGGAGGGCGGCGATCTGGCCGCCGGCGGAGTCGCCGCCGAGGACGATCCTGGCAGGGTCGCCGCCGTAGTCCGCGATGTGCTCGCGGACCCAGCCCAGCGCCGCATTGGCGTCCTGGAGGACGTGGGCCATGTGGAAGCGCGGGGCCCGGCGGTAGTTCACGTTGACCGCCACCATGCCGGCCGCGGCCTGGCTCGCGCAGTACTTGGTCAGCGCGGCCTTGTCTCCCGAAGTCCAGCCCCCGCCGTGGAAATAGACGTACACCGGCAGCGGCCCGGCGTCTTTGACCGTTGCGGTGCGAGCACCGCGCGGGGTGATCACGTCCAGGCGGTGTGCCCGGATGCCGTCCCCGACGAAGTCAATGTCGTGGAAGTAGTCGACGCCGGTGACCGGCTCGGCGTTGAAGCGGGTCCGTTCGGCGGGGCCCAGCGAATGCATCAAGGCCCGCCAGGCCCAGACCGGGACCCGGCGCAGCCCGCCGCGCGCGCGGCGTGCCATACCGAAGGCGCCGCCGGAGGGCTGGCGGGAAGGCCGGGGCGCCGGGGTCATGGTCCCATTCTAGCTGGCACGGTTGTGCTACGACGGTCACGGCAGCCTGCCCTGACCGTTCCAGCTTGCCCCGGCAGCCGTGCAGCTTCGCCTAGTCGGGCAGCTCCCGGACCGTGCCCGCCGCCCCGTCGACGGTGACGCGCTGGCCGGTATGCAGCCGGGCGGTCGCATCCGGCACGCCCACCACCGCGGGGATGCCGTACTCGCGGGCGACCACGGCCCCGTGCGAGATGACTCCGCCCATCTCCATGACCAGTGCGCCGGCCGTCATGAACAACGGGGTCCAGCCGGGGTCGGTCGAAGGAGCCACCAGAATTTCGCCGGGCTCAAGGCGGGCGCCCACCGGATCCAAAATCACCCTGACCGTCCCGGTGGCGGTGCCGGCCGAAGCGGGGGTTCCGGCGAGGGCGCCGGAGGGCGGTGCCTTTGCCATCACCGCGGCCTCCACATCGGTCCCGTCCGAGAGCAGCAGCCGCGGGATGTGGCGGCGGCGCAGTTCGACGTCGTACAGGCGGCGGCGGCCCGCGACAAGGGCGTGCATCCCGGCGCCCCGCAGGCCCACCCGGAGTTCGGCGAAGTCCAGGAAGAACACATCATCGGGCGCCGCGATAACCCCTGCGCGCACCAGCTCGGCGCCGATCAGCAACAATTGGCGGTGCATCTCGCCGAGGATCTTGATGATGTGGAACTTCGGCAGTTCGCGCAGGCCGGACAGTTCCCGGACCCGGCGCAGGGACAGCTCGAGCAGCCGGGCGCGCCACCTGCCATGGGCGCCGGCGCGCTCCACGAGGCTGCGGATCCTCTCCTCCGCATGCTCGGCGGCGCGGTTGAATTGCCGGTCCGGGGCTTGTTCCGGGTCCTCGACGCGCAGGTAATTGGAGATCATGCCGAGGATGTGGTCCGGCTCCTCGGACCAGCGCGGCATGCCGAGATCGATCTCGGCCACCGCGCGGTGGCCATACCGGGCCAGGAAGTCCCGGATCCCGGACTGCGCAGGCCCGGGAAGGGACCCGGCCCGGTACGCGGCCGCAAGCCGGCCCGGGTCCTGCGCCAGGAAGATGTCCCGCGAGAGGGGGTCGGCGCCGATGCCCTCCGCCAGCCGCCAGAGTTCCAGGTCCATCTCGGTGGTCACATTGTGCGGCAGCCCGCGCAGCACCGCCTCCAGCTCACGCGGCGGGGCAATGCCGCGCAGCAGCCGCCGCGCCACGGCCAGCATGATGTAGCCCACGGAAGGTCCGGGCAGGGTGGCGCGGATCAGCCCGTCAATGGTCCGGTTCGTGATCTGCTCGGTGTAGTCCAGCCGCTGCACGGCGCTCGCCGGCTCGGCCAGCACCAGCTCCGCTTCGAGGCGCTTCCCGTAGGCCTCGGCCCGGCGAAGTTCAGTCTCGGGCCGGAGCGCGGCACCAACCATCGCCGGGATCAGGCCGAGGAGCATGCCCAGGGTGGTGCTCGCCTCGCTGCCTTGGGCCTGAGGTCCACCGGCCGGTCGGCCGGGCCGGGGAGCGCGCTTCCGGCTCCGTGGCCTGACTGCGAAGCGCGGATCGGCCAACAGTTCGGGGAAGATCGCCGCCGATCTGCCGTCCGCCAGCGGGAGCACCCGCGTCAGGTAGCGGCGGCCCCACTTGTTGTGCACGACCGCGGTCAGGTCCACGTACATTCTCAGCCCGGGGTTGACGTAACGCCAGGGCCCCTTGCGGTTGCGCACCAGGCCAAGGGCCGCGAGTCCGATCGGCGTAATCGGGCGGGTGAGCCCCTGGAACAGGGTGCCGCAGAGGTAGACCCGCGTCCCGGCAGCGGGGTCGGGGTCGATCGGGGTCGGGGTGTTGGAGAACGGATCCTCCAGCGGATACAGCGTGGTGATCGGCCGGGACTGTGTCAGCCAGGCCTTGCCCACGGCATCGAAGACCCACTCCACATCCTGCGGCGTGCCGAACAGACGCTGGACGGCATCGCCGAGCCGGGTGAGTTCGGTGAGTTCGGCGTCCGCCAGGCTCCACCCGCGGGCGGGATCGTCGTCGCCCGGCACACGGGCCAGGACTGACGCCGTCGCGGTGTCCACAGTGAACTGGTCCGGGTTCACCGCCCCGGACACCACGGCCTGGCCCGCCCCGGGGCTGGCATTGATCACCGTCTCGGTCCGCGTACCGGTCACCGGGTTGGCGGTGAACATCACGCCCGCGGTGGCGGCGTCGACCATGACCTGGACGACGACGGCGAGGCCTACCTCGCGGTGGCTGATCCCGGTGGCAGACCGGTATGCCACCGCCCGGTCGCTCCACAGCGACGCCCAGCAGCGGTGGACCGCCTCGATCACCGCGTCCGGGCCGACGACGCCGGTGTACGAGTCCTGTTGGCCGGCAAAGCTGGCGAAAGGCAGGTCCTCGGCGGTGGCGGAGGACCGCACCGCGACGGCGGGATCCGCGCCCAGGGCGGCGTACGCCGTCCGCACCGCCGCTTCGACGTCGGCAGGAACCGCCGCGCCGCCGATCAGCCCGCGGGCGCTGGCAGCCATCTGGTCCATTTCCGGCTCGCCGAGAGCACCGGCGCCGCCGTCAGCGGCGGAGTCGAGGCGGGCCGCCAGAGCGTCCAGGCCGGCGGGGGCCGCCAGCCGGTACGCATCCGTGGTCAGGCAGAAACCGCGCGGGACGGGAAAGCCGGCGGCGGCAAGCTTTCCGAGATTCAGTGCCTTGCCGCCGACCAGCCGCAGGGGAGCGGAACCCGCCCGGCCCAGATCCAGGACAAAGCCGTCCAGCACCCGGCCACTCGGCACCTGGTCAACCCGTTCGGAGCTCATGGCACACCGCCTAAGCGGTCGCCGCGTCGCCGGCGTCCTCCCACTGGACATCCAGGTTGCGGAAAACCGGCGGGGAATCGCACAGGGCAGCCATCCGCGCCGCGAAGTCCGAGGTCTCCGGCCGCGCGGAGTTCTCCATGGCCGATTCGTACGAGTCGAATTCGACGATGGTGAGGTAGGTGCCGGGGCGGTCGCGGTCCGCGGTGTTCAGGATCCGGCGGAAGGTCGGGGCGGTGTCCCCGTCGGTCCGCGAGGGCCGGCCGAGCGCCTCAATCTCGTCGATGCGGGAAGACTGGAATTCGATGATCTGCACAAACCTGGCCATGACGGCTCCTTGACGGCTGCGGGTGCTGATGCGCATCACGCTAGACCTGCCGTCCCGGCAGTGCAAGACCCTCGGCTACGGGGTGAGCAGGACCTTGATGGCGCGCCGTTCGTCCATCGCCCGGTAGGCCTCGGGAGCCTCCTCCAGGGGCATCACGACGTCGAACACCCGGCCCGGGTTGATGCTGCCGTCGAGCACGTCGGCCAGCAGTTCCGGGATGTAGGTCCGGGCCGGGGCCATGCCGCCGCCGATCGAGATGTTGGTGTCGAAGAGGTAGCGCAGCGGAATCTCGGCGCCGCCCGTGGGCACGCCCACAAAGCCCAGGGCACCGCCCGGGCGGACACTGTGCAGTGCTTGGTCCATGGATTCCTTGGTGCCGACGCATTCCAGGACGGAATCGGCCAGGACCCCGCCGAGGAGTTCGCGGACCTTGGCGACGCCGTCCTCCCCGCGCTCGGCCACGATGTCCGTGGCGCCGAACTCGCGGGCGATGGCCTGCCGGTCGGCGTGCCGGGACATGGCGATGATCCGTTCCGCGCCGAGCCGTTTGGCAGCCAGCACGCCGCAGAGGCCGACGGCGCCGTCGCCCACCACGACCACGGTCCGGCCGGGACCGGCCTTGGCCGCGAGGGCGGCGTGGTGGCCGGTGGCCATGACGTCGGAGAGGGTCAGCAGGCTGGCGCGGAGGGCGTCGTCGGGATCGGTGACGCCCGGGACCTTGACGAGGGTGGCGTCGGCGAGCGGGACCCGGACGGCCTGGCCCTGGCCGCCGTCGATCGCGTGCCCGGCGTCGTCCTTGCCGCCCCAGCCGGCCAGGTGGTCGCAGGCCACGGTAACGCCGTTGACGCACTGCGGGCACTTGCCGCAGCTGACCACAAACGGCGCGATGACCAGGTCGCCCACGGCCAGCTCAGTCACCGCGTCGCCCACGCTTTCCACCAGGCCGATGAATTCGTGCCCGATCGCGGAAGGCTTGTGGGTGGGTTTGACCCCGCGGTACGGCCACAGGTCTGAGCCGCAGACGCAGGCAGCGGTGACCTTGACGACGGCGTCGGTGGGCTGCTGGACGGTGGGGTACTCGCGGTCTTCGACGCGGATGTCGCCGGGTCCGTGGATGATGGTGGCGCGCATGGGGTCTCCTCGCCTGGGGGTGAATGGGGTTAGGCCGATTCTAGTCCTGAACGCCGCTCGCCATGTCCCCCCGCGTTGCTTGCCTCAGACGGCTTCAAGCACGCTGACGTAGTTCGCAATGCCCACGCCGCCCATGTTCTGCACCGCGGCACGGCGCGGGGCGGCCAGCTGCATGTCCCCGGCGGTGCCGGTGAGCTGCATCGCCGCGATGACATGCTGCGAGACGCCGGTGGCCCCGACCGGGTGGCCCTTGGCCTTGAGCCCACCCGAGACGTTGACCGGCAGCTTGCCGTCCTTGAAGACCCAGCCTTCCTTGACCGCGCGGGCGCCCTGGCCCGGTTCGGTCAGGCCCATGACCTCGTACATCAGCAGTTCGGCGATGGTGAAGCAGTCGTGCACCTCGGCGAAGTCCAGGTCCTCCAGCCCGACGCCGGCCATGCCCAGGGCCCGCTGCCAGGAGGCGCGGGTGGCGGCAAAGGCGGTGGGGTCGCGGCGGTCGGCGGGAAAGAAATCGTTCGCCTGGCCGAATCCGGCCAGCCGGACCGGGGCGGTCGCGCCGCCGGTGGGGGCCACGCTGAGGACGACGGCGGCGGCGCCGTCGGAGACGGGCGAGCAGTCGGTGCGGCGCAGCGGATCGGCGACCATCGGGTTCTTGTCCGAGACCGTCTGGCAGAACTCCTCGCCGAGGTCCTTGCGGAGCTGGGCGTACGGGTTGTCCACGCCGTTGCGGTGGTTCTTCGCCGCGATCGAGCCCAAGACGTCGGACAGGTTCCCTGCGCCAGCGCCGTAGCGCTTCTCGTAGTGCTTGGCTACTTCGGCGAAGAGCCCCGTGAATCCGGTGGTGGAGGGCTTGCCGGCCATGTCGTAGTCCGCGCCGAGCAGGGCGGCGCCCACGACGTCGGCGCCGGCGTGGGTCATCTTCTCCGCGCCGATCACCAGGACGGTCTTCGCGGTGCCGGCCAGCAGCGACTTGGTGCCCTGCTGGAAGGCGGCCGAGCCGGAGGCGCAGGCGTTCTCGACCCGGGTGGACGGGACGTTGGACAGCTGCTCCGAGACCTGCAGCGCGAGGGAGGACGGGAACGCCAGCGGCATCATGCCGGAGTTGAACTGGCCGAGATAGATTTCGTCGATCTGGCCCGGTTCGATCCCTGCGTTGCCGATCGCCTCGGTGGCGACCTGGACGATCAGGGATTCGAGCGTCTCGTCGGTGAGCTTGCCGAAGCGGCTGTGGCCCCAGCCGGTGAGCAGGACATCTTTGCCAAACTGGTCCGTGAGGCTCATGCCGTGGCTTCTTCGAGGGCGGCGGCTGCGTCGTTTTCCAGTTCGACGTCGAACTCCGCCTCGGTCTTCTCGCGGATCTCCTCCACCGTGACGCCGGGGGCGAGGCGGGTCAGCGTGAGCCGGCGGGCGCCGCCTGCGTCTTCGACGTTCTTCGCGAGGTCAAAGACCGCGAGGTCGCTGATGATCCGGTCCACGCAGCTGAGCCCGGTGAGCGGCAGGGTGCATTCCTTGACGATCTTGGCGGTGCCATCCTTGGCGTTGTGCTCGGTGAGGACCACAACGCGCGGGGTGCCGGCGACGAGGTCCATCGCGCCGCCCATGCCCTTGACCATCTTGCCGGGGATGGTCCAGTTCGCGAGGTCGCCGGCGCCGGAGACCTGCATGGCACCCAGGATGGCGACCTTGACGTGGCCGCCGCGGATCATGCCGAAGGAGGTGGCGGAGTCGAAGATGCTGCCGCCGGGCAGGACCGTGACGGTCTGCTTGCCGGCGTTGATCAGATCCGCGTCCTCTTCGCCCTCGTAGGGGAACGGGCCCATGCCGAGCAGGCCGTTCTCGCTCTGCAGCACGACGCGGACACCCTCGCGCAGGTTGTTGGCGACGAGCGTGGGGATGCCAATGCCGAGGTTGACGTAATCGCCGTCGTTGAGTTCTTCGGCCGCGATGGCGGCCATTTCATTCCGGGTCCAAGCCATGATGTTTCTCCTGAAAAGTGTGGGTGGCGGCGCTCAGGCCGGATTAGACGGTGACGGCGGCCGCTTCGGACGCCTCGGTGCGGGGGCGGACCGTCCGCTGTTCGATGTCCTTGATGCGGTTGCTGGCCCGGACCAGGCGCTGGACGAACACGCCCGGCGTGACGATGTGGTTCGGGTCCAGCTGGCCGGGTTCGACGATCACCTCGGCTTCGGCCACAGTGACGGCGCCGGCGGTGGCGACCACCGGGTTGAAGTTCTGCGCGGTGTAGCGGTAGATGAGGTTTCCGTCGGTGTCGGCGGTGTGCGCGTGCACCAGGGCGACGTCGGCTTTGATGGCGCGCTCCTGGAGGTAGGTTTCGCCGTCGAACTCCGCGAGCGGCTTGCCTTCGGCGACGAGGGTGCCGACGCCGGTCTTGGTGTAGAAGGCCGGGATGCCGGCACCGCCGGCGCGGAGGCGCTCGGCGAGGGTTCCCTGCGGGGTGAACTCGACTTCCAGCTTGCCGGCTAGGTACTGCTCGGCGAAGAGCTTGTTTTCGCCGACGTAGGAGGCGATGACCTTGCGGACCTGGCCGGCCTCGATCAGCACGCCGAGGCCCTTGCCGTCGACGCCCATGTTGTTGGAGACCACGGTGAGATCCTTGACGCCGGAATCGCGTACCGCCTCGATCAGGTCGGCCGGAATGCCGCTGAGGCCGAAGCCTCCGACGGCGAGCGTCATGCCGTCCCGAAGCACGTCCTGCAGCGCGGCGGCCGCGCTGGATTTCACCTTTGACATTTGCATCTCCTCATTGAGCTGATGGTCCCCGGAGGCCGGTGTCCGGGGCCTGCTTCCACGATCCACGTTGTGGACTGTTTGCCTGATGAAGGAGCCTATGGTGTGGTGTGGAGCACTGTCAACGCCAAAATTCTCCGAAATCCAGTGCATTTTTACAGTGTGGACGCTAGGCTGGACACTGTCCACATTGTGGATGATGAAGTGGATGTCCGGGTAGGTTGATCCGTAATTGCGAGGAAAATGATGACTGTCCCCGTGCAGGGCGCCCAGGTTGTGAGCCGCGTCGCGGCCCTGTTGAGGATCGTGGGCCGGAAACCGGAAGGCTCCCCGCTCGTGGAGCTGGTCCGCGAATCAGGGCTCACGCGCCCCACCGCGCACCGGCTGCTGACCTCCCTGGCCGCCGAAGGCCTGCTGGACCAGGACCCACACAGCGGCAACTGGGTGCTCGGCCCGGAGATCCTGCTGATGGGTTCGGTGGCGTCGGCGCGCTTCCCCTTGGAGGACATCGCCCGCCCCAGCCTGCGCCGGCTGGCCGAGGAGACCGGCGAGAGCGCCTTCTTTTCCATCCGCCGCGGCGCCGAGACCGTATGCCTGCTCCGGGAGGAAGGCAGCTTCCCGGTGCGCTCGTTCGTGCTGCACGAAGGCGTCCGATTCCCGCTGGGCGTCGCGTCCGCGGGGACCGCCATCATGGCCTTCCTGCCCGCGGCGGAGCAGGAGGAGCTGCTGGCCGGCTGGGCCGCCCACGCGGGCAGTTTCGCCGCCGCGCACACGGAGGACCTGGTCCGGGCGAACCTGGAGGCCACGCGGCAGGCCGGCTACTCGGTCAACCCCGGCCTGGTCCTGGAAGGCAGCTGGGGGATGGGCGCCGCCGTCTTCGACCAACGCGGCCGGCCCGCCTGGGCGCTGTCCCTCACCGGAATCGAACCCCGCTTCCGCGAGGACCGCCGCGACTACCTGGGGCGGCTGCTGATGGACGAAGCGCACCGGATCTCCCTGCAGCTGCAGGGCAGCTAAGCCGGACCTGCCGGGACGTCTCGACAAACCGGCTCCCGCGGGCCACGATGGGAAATGCAGCCGCGGCTGCATGCGCAGACACAGCGCCTACTCCTTAGTCCGGGTGGCGCGTCTGGCCCAAAAACTACTTCCCCGCCTTGATGCTGGGGGACTGGGAGCAGGAGAAGAGCGCGGCGGACGCAGTCCAGGCCGGAGCCAACCGGCGTCGCCAGCGGCGACGACGGCGCACCTAACTAGCCGGTTCCCCGGCTGCTTGCCTCCAGCCAAGAAGGAATGAGTCTCATGACTCGCCAAACTCAAATACACCATGCGCCGCGTTTGCTGCGCCTCCTCATTGCCTTCGCCGCCGCCCTGGTGCTGCCGGCCGCCGTCAGCGGCGCCGCCACCGCCGACGGCGGAAAATCAACCCGAACATGGACGGTCCAGGTCGGGTCCGAATCCTCGGACCAAGCCATCCAAGGCATGGCGTTCCTGCCCGAAAACATCTACGTGAACGCGGGCGACAAGGTCACCTGGCGGGCCAACTCCGCTGAAATCCACACCGTGACGTTCCTCGCCGAGGGCCAGTCCCTGGAATCCACGCAGCCCTTCGACCCCGCGGTTCCGGAGGACGTCAACCAGATGGGCGGCAAGGACTATGACGGACACTCGTATTACAACTCCGGCGTGATGACCAACGTGTCCAACAGCGGGTTCAACCAGGTCAAGAAGTACACCCTGGCGTTCCCGAACGAGGGCGACTTCACCTACTACTGCCTGGTCCACGGCATGGCCATGAAAGGCACGGTCCATGTGCGGGCGGCGGGAACGGACTACCCGTACCGCCAGTCGCAGTACGACCACCAGGCAGAGAAGCAGGAACGGGCCATCCTGCGCGACGGACACCGGCAGTGGGACGCCGCCCGCGACCAGACGGACAAGCACACCGTGATCGCCGGAACCGATAACGGCACCTCGATGGTGATGCGCTTTATCCACCAGAAGATCGAAGTCCGCGTGGGCGAGACGGTGACGTTCGTCAACAACGGCATGGGTGCCCCGCACACCGTCACTTTTGGCAAGGAACCGGCAAATTTCTTCGCCCCGCTCGGCGATCCGACCCAATTCAGCGGAGGGGACCTGAACTCGGGGATCATGCCGCCGGGGACGAAGTTCACCGTGACCTTCACCAAGGCTGGCGAGTTCGACTACATCTGCGCCCTGCACGACTTCATGGGCATGAAGGGAACGGTGGAAGTCCGGAAGTGACCAGCCGGCGCACCGGCTGGGCGCACCGCCCCGTGACGGTGCCGTTACCGCCCGGTTACTGCTTCCACCAGGTGTCGAAGATGGTGACCGGGACGGTGCGCTTGTGCCGGGTCCGCAGGTATTTCTGCTCGATCAGCTCGGCCGCGGCGTCGGGGACGTCGCGCCCTTCGAGGTAATCGTCGATCGTGTCGTAGCTCAGACCGAGTTCGTCCTCGTCGGTGCGGCCGGGCTTGTGGTCCAGCAGGTCCGCCGTCGGCACCTTTTCCCAGACCCGGGCCGGGGCGCCGAGTTCCGCGAGCAGGGCCCGGTTCTGGCGCTTGTTCAGGCCGAACAGTGGGAGGATGTCCGCCCCGCCGTCGCCGTACTTGGTGAAGAAGCCGGTCACGGACTCGGCGCCGTGGTCGGTGCCGATCACAAGATAGTTGTGCTCGCCGGCCAGCGCGTACTGGGCGATCATGCGGGTGCGGGCCTTCGTGTTGCCCTTGTGGAAGTCGGAAATCCCGTTTCCCACGGTCTTCTCGAACTCATCCTCGAAGCCGTCCACCGCCGCGGAGATATTGAAGGTCCATTCCGTCTTGGCCCGCACGAAGTCCAGGGCCGCCTGGGCGTCGTCCTCGTCGTGCTGCACGCCGTAGGGAAGGCGCACGGCCACGAAGTTGGCCTCCACCCCCTCGGCGTCGAGCTCCTCGACCGCCAGCTGGGCCAGCCGGCCGGCGAGGGAGGAATCCAGGCCACCGGAGATGCCGAGGACGAAACCCCTGGTGTGGCTGGCCTTGAGGTATTCCTTGAGGAACGTGACGCGTTTGCGCACCTCCCCGGCCGGGTCGATCCGGGGCTGCACGCCCATTTCTTCAATGATCTTCGCCTGGAGTTCACGCATGCCTCTCAGCCTAGCCAGCAGTGTCAATCAGGCTCAACCGCATCCGCCGTTCCGGCGTCGCGGATTGCGGTCGGTGCGGTGCAAAATACCCTCCCGTTCCAGCCCATTCGAGGCGTAGCGTATGGCCATGGAGAAGACGGGATGCGCGGTGGTGGGCGGCGGCCCGGCCGGCATGATGCTCGGCCTGCTGCTGGCCCGGGCCGGCGTGCAGGTGACGGTCCTGGAGAAACATGCAGACTTCCTGCGCGATTTCCGCGGCGACACCGTGCACCCCTCCACGGTCCGTCTGATCGACGAACTCGGCCTCGGCCAGGAGTTCCGCCAGCTGCCGCAGAGCCGGCTGAAAAGTGTCGTGTTCCCGGTTCCGGACGGACCCCCGGTGACCATGGGCGACTTTGACGCGCTGCCCTCGCCGTACAACTACATCGCCATGATGCCGCAATGGGACTTTCTGAACTTCCTGGCCCGCGCCGCTGCCGAGGAACCGGGATTTACCTTGCTCATGAGCCACTCGGCCACCGCCCTGATGCGGGACGGAGGCCGGGTCCGCGGCGTCCGCCTGCGCACGCCGGACGGGGCGCAGGCCGATCTGCAGGCGGACCTGGTGGTCGCCACGGACGGACGCCATTCCGTGCTGCGTGCCGCCGCCGGGCTGGCGCCGAAGGAGTTCCCGGTGCCCTTCGACACCTGGTGGTTCCGGCTGCCCCGGCATCCCAACGAAGCCGGCGAGGTGGCCGGGCTGGTTCCCGCGTTCGGCCCCGGGGAGGCACTCGTGGGCCTGACCCGCACCGACTACTACCAGATGGGCTACCTTGCGCCGAAGGGCACCGACGCCCGGATCCGCGCGGAGGGCGTCGAGGGCTTCCGACGCCGGATCGCGGCGCTCCGCCCCGACCTCGCCGACCGCGTTGACGCCATCCGTTCCCTGGATGACCTGCACTGGCTCGACGTGCGCCTGGACCGGTTGCAGTCCTGGCACATCAACGGCCTGCTCTGCATCGGAGACGCCGCGCACGCGATGTCCCCGGCCGGCGGCGTCGGGATCAACCTCGCCGTCCAGGATGCCGTTGCGGCGGCCGAGCTGCTGGCGCCCGCCCTGCTCCGGGGCCGGGTCAGCGCCGCAGACCTACGACGCGTCGAACGACGGCGGCGGCCACCCACCGTCGTTGTGCAGACCGCGCAGCGGCTCATGCACCGGGCCGTCTTCGGCCCCATCATGGCCGGTAAACGGACAAAGTTTCCGGCCGCGGCCCTCTTTGTGGCCCGGCGCGTTCCCGCGGTCCGCAGAATCATTCCGCGGCTCATCGGCTTCGGGCCGCGGCCCGAACACGCTCCGGCGTTCGCGCGGCGCGTCGGGTCCGCGCCGCAGCCCCAGCCGTAGCTCCCCGGCCCCTCGTTTGCTCCGAAACGGCCCTTTTCGACCCCCGAAACGGCAGTCTTGGAGCAGCGGATGCGCCTCAGCCGTGCGCGGCGAGGTAGCTGATCAGGCCGTCGACGGTGGCGACGGCGGGGTAGTCCCGCTCCGGGATGTCGACGCCGGTGGCCGTGTCGATGGTTTCCACCAGCCGCAGGAAGTCCAGCGAGTCGAGGTCAAGGTCCTGGCGGAGCCGGGAATCGCCGCCGACGTCGTCCAGCTCCACGTCGGGCGCGACCTTCCCGAGCGCGGCACGCACCGCGGCCCGGGCATCCTGTTCGTTCATGGTGTCTCCGTTTTCACAGTTCGTCTTTCACAGTTCGTCGGGTTTTTGCAGCAGCTCGTCGATGCGGGCCAGGAAGCGGCCGCCGCGCAACCCGTCGCTGACCCGGTGGTCGGCGGACAGGGTGGCGATTGCGGCGGCCCGGACGCCCAGCATTCCGTGCTCCGCCCAGGGCTGTTCCAGGACCCGGCCGAAGCCCACCATGGCCACCTGCGGCGGATAGATCACGCCGTAAACGCTGTCCACACCGAGGTCCCCGAGGTTGGTTACCGTGATGGTCGGGTCCGCCATCTCCGCGCGCTGCAGCCGCCCGGCCCGCGCGCGGCTGACCAGGTCCCGCAGTTGTTCCATCAGCACATCGAGGGGCAGGGTGTCGGCGTCGTGGATTGCCGGTGCCACCAGCCCGCCCTGACGCAGGGCCACCGCGACGCCCAGATGCACCGCGGCGCTGGGCCGGTACGCGCCGTCCAGGTAAAAGCCGTTGACCTCAGGGACGTCCTTGGCCGCGAGCGCCGCCGCCTTGAGCAGCAGGGCGGACGGGACGAGCCTGGCGGCCACCGGGCGCTGGGCGTTGACGGACTGCATCCAGCCGACGGCGGCGCGCAGGTCCAGGGTGGTGCTGAGGTAATAGTGCGGGATGGTCTGTTTGGAACGGGACATCAGCGCCCCGATGGCCCGGCGCAGCGTCGCCACGCGCTCGCGGGCCGCTGACGGCTGCGCCTCCGCCGGTGCGGGCTCGGCCGGCGGCTCGGCACGGGATGCGGCGGTTTCCGCGGGGACTGCGGCTTCCGGCGCCGGCTCGGCCTGAGCGCCCGCAGGGACGCTTTCCCCCGCCCGGCCCGCAGCGGCGCGCTGCACATCCTCCACGGTCACGGCACCCTCCGGGCCGGTGCCGGAAACGGAAGAGAGCTCGACGCCGAGTTCGGCGGCTAGCCGCCGGGCGCGCGGCGAGGAGCGCACCCGCCCGGCTCCCGGGGGCCGGGCGGCCACTGCGTGTTCCACGTCGGCGCGGGTGATGGCGCCACCCTTGCCGGTGCCGTGGATCCGTCCGGTGTCGACGCCGAGCCGGTGCGCCAGGTGCCGGACCGGCGGCGCGATCGGGGGAGCCTGCGCGGCCGGGGGAGCCTGCTGGTCCGTGATGGCCTGCGCGGCCGGGGGAGCCTGGGCGGCCGGCGGGCGGGGCGGCGGCTCGGGGCTGGGAGGCCCGACCTCGGCCGGGGTCTGCGTGATCCGGGCCAGCGGAGTCCCCACCGGCACGGTCTCGCCAATCTCCACGAGCAGGTCGGCGACCACTCCTTCCTGGAAGGATTCGACGTCCATCACGGTTTTGTCGGTGTCCACCACGGCCACAAGGTCCCCGCGGCGGACGAAGTCGCCCGGTTTGACCAGCCACTCGACGATTTTGCCGTGCTCCATGTCGGCCCCGAGCGAGGGCATCAGGAAATCAGCCACGCGCCCCGACCGCCTCCCGTGCCGCCGCGACGACCCGCTCCGCGGAAGGCAGGGCGGCCAGTTCGAGGTGCTTGGAGTAGGGGATCGGCACCTCGGCGCTGCAGACCCGGCCGACGGGCGCGTCCATCTCGAAGAAGGCGTGTTCGCTGATCCGGGCACTGATTTCGGCGGAGATGCTGCCACTGCGCCAGCCCTCATCCACCACCACCGCGCGGTGCGTCCGGGCCACCGAGGCGAGGATGGCGTCGTCGTCGAGCGGCCGGAGCGTGCGCAGATCCAGCACCTCGGCGTCGATGCCCTCAGCGGCGAGCTGCTCGGCCGCCGCAAGGGTGAGGGGGAGGGTCCCGCCGTAGGTGATCAGGGTGACGTCGGCCCCGGTGCGCCGGATGGCGGCGCTGGTGATGTCCACCGCGCCGGCGTCGTCGGCGAGTTCACCCGGGACGTTGTAGAGCGAGCCGTGTTCGAAGATCAACACCGGGTCCGGGTCCTGCAGCGCGGTCCACAGCATCCCGCGCGCGTCCTCGAGGGTTGCGGGGGTGAGGATCCGCAGCCCGGGGATGTGCGCGTACCAGCCCTCCAGGCTGTGTGAGTGCTGGGCCCCGAGCTGGCGGCCGGCTCCGGTGGTCATCCGGATCACCAGCGGCACGTTGAACTGGCCGCCGGACATGTGCAGCAGGGACGCGGCGTTGTTCACGATCTGGTCCAGGGCCAGGAGGCTGAAGTTCACGGTCATCACCTCCACGATCGGGCGCATTCCGCCGAGCGCGGCGCCGATGCCGGCACCGACGAACCCGGATTCGGATAGCGGGGTGTCGCGGATCCGCTCCGGCCCGAACTCCTCCAGCAGGCCCAGGCTCACGGCGAAGGAACCGCCGTAGGCGCCCACGTCCTCGCCCATCAGGAAGACCCGGTCGTCGCGTTGCAGTGCGTCGCGGATTCCGGCCCGGAGCGCCTCCCGGTAGCTGGACTTCATGACCCCCGCACCTCCTCCCGCGCGCCGGGTTCGCTGTACACGAAGCGGGTGAGGTCCTCGAGCGGTTCGGGCGTGCCGGCCTCCGCGAACTCGACGCCGGCGGCGACCTCGGCCTCGGCATCGGCCTGCAGCTGCTGCCAGTCCGCGTCCGTGAGCTGGCCGGCGTCCGTCAGCGATGTGCGCAGCAGCGTGATCGGGTCGCGTTCGACCCAGCGCGCGACCTCGGCCTTGTCCCGGTACCGTTCCGGGTCGAACATCGAGTGCGCGCGGAAGCGGTAGGTGCGCAGTTCGAGGAAGTGCGGTCCGCCGCCGGCCCGCACCGCGTCCACGGCGCGACGGGCGGTCTCCTCGACGGCGAGGACGTCCATCCCGTCCACCGCCCAGGCCGCGATCTCGTACCCGGCGGCCTTCAGGGCGATGTCGGTCTGCGATTCGGACCGGCCCAGCGCCGTGCCCATCGCGTAGAGGTTGTTTTCGCAGCAGAACAGCACCGGAAGCTGCCAGAGGGCCGCCAGGTTGAGGCTTTCGTGGAACTCGCCCTCCGCGACGGCCCCCTCGCCGAAGAAGCACACGGTCACGCGGGAACGCCCGGAGAGTTTGTCGGCCAGCGCCAGGCCGACGGCGAGCGGCAGGCCGCCGGCGACGATCGCATTGCCGCCGTAAAACCGGGTCGCGGCGTCGAACAGGTGCATGGAGCCGCCGCGTCCGCGGCAGCAGCCCTCGACGTGGCCGTACATTTCGGCGAGGATCGCGCCGGCGGACACACCCCGCAACAGGGCGTGCCCGTGCTCCCGGTAGGTGGCGACGACGGCGTCCTCCGCGGCCAGTGTTTCCACCACCCCGGCCGCCACCGCCTCTTCGCCGATGTAGACGTGCAGGAAGCCCCGGATCTTGGCGGCGCTGTACAACTCGACGCATTTCTCCTCGAGCCTGCGGACCCGCAGCATCTGCAGCAGCAGGTGACGGCCGTGCACAGGGTCCAGGGGAACGGCGCGCGCCGCCAGCGGCCAGCTCATTCCGGGCCCCCCGGCTGACGCTCCGGCGCCGGGCCCTCGATGGTGGACGTGTCGCCCTCCGGCAGCCCCAGTTCGCGGGCCTTCAGCAGCCTGCGGAGGATCTTCCCGCTGCGGGTCTTGGGCAGTGCCGTGGTGAAATCCAGCAGCCGGGGCGCCACGGCGGGGCCCAGCCGCTTGCGGGCGAAACCGATGATGTCCAGCCGCAGTTCCTCGGACGGTTCCCGGCCGGGACGCAGCTCCACGAAGGCCTTGACCACCTCGCCGGCCACCGGATCGGGGACTCCGATCACCCCCGCCTCGGCGACGGCGTCGTGCTCCATCAGCGAACTTTCCACCTCGAACGGGCCGATCAGGTGGCCGGAGGACTTGATGACGTCGTCGCCCCGGCCCACGAACCAGTAATAACCGTCGGCATCGCGTTTGGCGAGGTCGCCGGTGAGGTACCAGCCGCCCACGAAACACCGCCGGTAGCGCTCATCCTCGTGCAGGTAGCCGCGGAACATCGAGGGCCAGCCGGGCCGCAGTGCCAGCTCGCCCATCGTGTCCGGCTCGGTGACCAGCACCGCCTGGCCGTCCCGGACCACGGGCTTGTCCTGGTCGTCGCGCGCCACCAGGGCGGCGTCGATGCCCGGCAGCGGGCGCCCCATGGACCCCGGACGGATCTCGGTGGCCGCAAAATTGGAAATCATGATGCCGCCGGTTTCGGTCTGCCACCAGTTGTCGTGGACCGGCTGGCCGAAAGCTTCCCGGCCCCACACCACCACCTCCGGGTTGAGCGGTTCCCCGACGCTGGCCACGAAGCGCAGGGCGGACAGGTCGTGCCCGCTTGCGTGTTCCGCGCCGGCCTTCATCAGCATCCGCAGGGCCGTGGGGGCGGTGTACCAGACGCTGACGTGCTGTTCGGAGAGGATCCGGTACCAGCGGTCCGCGTCCATTTCCTCCTCGTCCACAATGCTCGTCACGCCGTGGCTGAGGGGGGCGATCACGCCGTAGGACGTCCCGGTCACCCAGCCTGGGTCCGCGGTGCACCAGTAGATGTCGTCCGGATGCAGGTCCAGGGCGAAGGTGCCGGTCGCGTGGTGGGCGGTGACGGCGTCGTGCACGTGGATGGCGCCCTTCGGCGTCCCGGTGGTGCCGGACGTGAAGTGCAGCAGGGCCATGTCCTCCGGCTGGGTCGCCGCAATCTCCCGGTCCGCCGGGGCCGCCTGGAGGAGCGCGGCCAGGTCCAGGGTGCCGGGCTCCGGGTCGCCGTCGGCGTCGGTGAGCAGCACGTGAAGCAGCTCCGGGAGCGAGTCGCGCAGCTGCGCCACCTTCCGCCGGTACAGGGCGCGGGTGGTGACGAGCGCCCGGCCGGAGCCGAGCCGCAACCGCTGACGCACGGGTTCCGGCCCGAAGGCCGAGAACAGGGGACAGAACACGCTCGCGTTTTTGAAGGTGCCGAGCATCGCGATGTAGAGCGAGGGGCTGCGGCCCGCGAGGGAGAAGACGCGGTCGCCGCGCTCGACGCCGAGGCTGTGCAGCACCGCGGCAAACCGGCTGCTTTGCTCCGCCAGCTGCGCGTAACTCAGCGAGTGGCTGCTCCCGTCGGCCCGGATGAAGCGCAGCGCCTCCCGTCCGCCGTGGCCGGCGGCGGCATGCCGGTCCGCAGCCTCGTAGGCGATGTTCAGTCCCCGGCCGTCGGGCAGCCCGGAGAGCTCCCGGCGGGCCTCCGGCCACGAGAACGCGGCACGGCTCGCCTCATAATCCATCAGGTTGGGCCGGACCCGGAAGCTTCCGGGGTCCTTGGGGATCGCCGGCCAGCGGGTGGAAGGTTCGGTTCCTGCCGTCATGCTTACATCGGACGCCCGCCCCGGGCCGGCTGCCAGTGCCGGAAGTCCCGTGCCGTGCGTCCCGGCCAGGACAAAGGCTCCGACATCCGGCGTCCGGACTGGGATCCGGTCCTCCGCCTGCCACTAAACTAAGTGCCATGACTGCCACCCGTGACTTTGCAGCCGACGCCGCTGCCGCCCGTGCCCGCCTCCTGGAACTGATCAAGGAGTTGGCCGTCGTCCGCGGCAAGGTCATTCTCTCCAGCGGCGCCGAGGCCGACTACTACATCGACCTGCGGCGCATCACGCTGCACCACGAGGCCTCCAAGCTCGTCGGCCAGGTCATGCTGTCCCTGATGGACGACGCCGGCATCGACTTCGAGTGTGCCGGCGGACTCACGATGGGCGCCGACCCGGTGGGCACCGCCGTGATGCACGCCGCCGTCGACGCCGGCCGCCCGGTCGACGCCTTCGTCGTCCGCAAGGCCCAGAAGTCCTACGGCATGGGCCGCCAGGTCGAAGGCCCCTCGGTAGAGGGCCGCAAGGTCCTGGTCCTGGAGGACACCTCCACCACGGGCGGCTCCGCGCTGACCGCCGTCGAGGGAGTCCGCAAGGCGGGCGGCAACGTCGTGGCCGTGGCCGTGATTGTGGACCGCGACACCGGCGCCAAGGAAAAAATCGAAACCGAAGCCGGCGTCCCCTACCTGTTCGCCTTCGGCAAGGATGAACTGGGCCTGGGCTAGGCATTTCACCCGGGGCGGACACGTATGGACCGGGCTATGGGGGTGACTTATCATTTCTTAGATACCCCCATCGGTACTTCCGGTACCCATAGTTGGAGAACGCGCTATGCTCCCGCCCCAGGAATACCCTGCCCCCGTCAGCACCGTTGACCAGGTCCAGAACCTCATCCTCGACAGCACCGACTTCGAAGAGTTCCTTAACGAACTCGCGCGTTTTTCCGCGCACCAAGTCGCCGGCGAGGGCGATGACGCCCTTTGCGGGATCACGCTGCTCCGGGACCGGAAGGCCGCGACCATCGGCTGGAGCAGCGACTCGGCCAGGGAAGTGGACGAAATCCAGTACCGGCTGGCCCAAGGGCCGTGCCTGACGGCGGCGCAGGAAGAGCGCGAAGTCTACGTCCCGGACCTGTTCGAGGAAGACCGCTGGGGCCCTGACTACGCCACCGCCGTGGCCTCACACGGACTGCGCTCGGTCCTCTCCGTGCCTTTTCACCTGCAGGGTGAGGCCCAGGCGGCGCTGAACCTGTATTCCGATGCGCCCCACAAGTTCGACGGCGACGTTGCGGACCGGGCGCGCGACTACACCCGGCAGATCTCCCAGGCGCTGCGCATGGCGGTGCGCTTTTCCCTGCACACGGACAGCGCCACCAACCTCCGGGCCACGCTGGAGTCCCGCACGGTCATCGACATGGCCATCGGCATCGTGATGGCGCAAAACCGCTGCAGCCAGGAAACGGCCGTCCAGATCCTCACGGACGCGTCGAGCCACGGCAACACGAAGCTGCGCGACATCGCCACCTCGCTCGTGGAGTCCGTCGGCGGCTCGGCGACCCGGACGCATTTCCAGGAACCCGGACGGCAGGCAGCCGGCTAATAGGGGACTTGTGCCCTATTCATCCTGCCGCTACGCTGAATGAGGTTGAGCCGTCGGCCATAGACACTTTCTTTGGAGTACCTATGGACCCCTCGCTCAACGCCCAGGTCAAACTCGATGTCGCCCTGGATGTCATCCGGATTGATGTCCGGGGCCGGCTCAGCCAAACCTCCCGCCCGGCCCTGATGCAGCTCATCCAGCGCATCCGCCGCATGGGCATCAGTTCACACATTCGCGTTGACCTCGCCAACGCCGAGTTCGTCGAATCAGCCGCCCTTGCCGGCCTGCGCAATGACCTCAACGCCATTGACAGCGGGTCCGGCCAGCACGAAGTGGCCGGCGCCATGACCGTCGCCGCCGGGATTTCGCTGGAACTGCAGATGTTCGGCAGCGACTTCGGAAAGGTGTTCCAGCCGCTGGACGTCTCCGGAGATTTCGTGGCCTCCATCGACCCTTCCGGAACCCGGCCGCTGGCGCGCTACTCCGACGACGAACTGCTGGCCGCCAGCGACTGCGTCTTCGGCAAGCTCGATGACCCGGCCAGCGGAGCGCCCTCCGAACTCCTGGCCCGGTACGACGACATCACCCTGGAGCTGTCCCGGCGCGAAGTCGGCCGCGAGTCTGAACCGGCCTAAACGTCCCACCTGCCGGGTGCTTCGCCACCGCGTTTCTGCTGCACCTGCCTCTGTGGCTACGGTAGAGGTGTGCCGCGTGAGACGGAAGCGAACGACGGACGCGGACCCGGCAGCGCCGAGGCCCGCGTGCTCCGGCACGCCGCGGAACTGGAACGGTTCTCGCGGCGGAACTTCCTCGTAGGCGCCGGTGCCGCCTCCATCCTGGCCGCGGACATGCTCTTCACACGGCGCGTGCAGGCCGAACGCCGGGTCAACAAGATCCTCACGGTTCCCGACGACGTCGCCGAACGCTACTTCCCCCGCGCCAGCTGGTTCCTTTTCCCCGGTTATAAGACCAGCTGGGAGGAGGCGCAGTGGATCCTCAACTCGCTGCGCGGCTCCCTGAACAAGCGCGGCCAACTGGCCGCCGTCGGATATTCCAACGTCGGGCTGGAAATCGACAAGATCGTGATCGCCGTCATTGAGCACGTCCGCGCCCACCGGATCGACACGCTCTACTTCTACGGCCACAGTTTCGGCGGCATGGTCGCGGTGCAGGTCGCTGCCCGGCTGCTGGAACTGCACGGGGTCAAAGTGGCCTTCATCCTGCTCGACTCAAGTCCGTCGAGCAGGTACGACGTCCTGGACCAGAGCTGGTTCGAGGGTGTGGTGTTCCTCTACGAGAGCGGCTTCCGGTTCCCCACGGTGCTTCGCGGCGGCTACGAACTCGGTGAGCGGGTACTCAACAAGCACGAGCGGAGCTGGGGCCAGATTCTGGACCAGACCCTGGAACAGCTCTCGCCGATCGCGCCGTCCAGCGTGCTGATCCAGACAGAATCGGCCTACATCTACCACTTCGACCTGAACCGCTTCGTCGGCAAGCTGGGCGACGCGAAGATGGCCTTTATCGGCAACCCCAGGGATCAGACCGTGAGCTACGAAACGGCTCGGGACACCTGGATGTTGAGGTTCAAGCCGAACATGGTCTCGGATTCGCTGCGGACGGACGGGGCGCGGCCGGAGCACGCCAGCCCGCAGTGGAACCCCGGGGTCTACCGGCCGCTCATCGAGCAGCTCCTGGACGAGTTTTTCCCGCTGCCCACCGGCGGGGGCAAGAAGACCGCCTTCTAGCTGCCCGCGGAGCTAGCCCTAGATCTGGTTCTTCAGGTCCGCGACCGAGTTCAGGACCTGGTTGGGCCGGAACGGGTAGGCCGCGATGTCGTCCTTGTGCGTGATGCCGCTGAGCACCAGCACCGTGTGCAGCCCGGCTTCCATGCCGGCAATGATGTCGGTGTCCATCCGGTCCCCGATCATGGCGGTGGTCTCCGAATGCGCGTCGATCTGGTTCATCGCCGAGCGGAACATCATCGGGTTCGGTTTGCCCACAATGTAGGGTTCCCGGCCGGTCGCCTTGGTGATGAGCGCGGCGATCGCGCCGGTGGCGGGCATCGGCCCGTCCTTGGAGGGGCCCGTGGCGTCCGGGTTGGTGGCGATGAAGCGCGCGCCGCCGAGGATCAGGCGGATGGCCATGGTGATGGCCTCGAAGGAGTAGGTCCGGGTTTCGCCGAGCACCACGAAGTCGGGGTCCTGGTCGGTGAGGATAAAGCCGGCCTCGTGCAGCGCCGTCGTCAGCCCGGCCTCGCCGATGGTGTAGGCGCGGTTGCCCGATTCCGAGCCGCGCACCTGGTCCTTCAGGAACTGCGCCGTGGCCAAGGCCGAGGTCCAGATATTCTCTTCCGGGATTTCCAGGCCGGAACTCTTCAGCCTCGCGGCGAGGTCCCGGGGCGTGAAGATGGAGTTGTTGGTGAGGACCAGGAACCGCTTGGACGTATCCACCCAGCGCTGGATGAGTTCCGAGGCGCCGGGGATCGGCTGGTTTTCGTGGACCAGCACGCCGTCCATGTCTGTCAGCCAGCACTCGATCTCCTGGCCGCTGCGGTACACCGAGGAGGTGGACCGCACGTCGTCGGAGTCTGAACGCTGGTCTGTCCCGTGGTCTTCGTACTGATCCGCCATGGTGCCCTCCGTCGATAGTGTGCCGCAACAGCTCCCAGTCTAGTGTTGAGGCGTGACTGAACCCGAGACTCCCAGCGAACCTCCTGCCGGTACCCCGGCCGCTCCGGACGGCGAGGCGGAGCCCAAGGCGGAGGTCGGCGTCGGCCCCTGGCAGGGACCGTGGCCGCAGGGCGAGCACTGGGACCCGGACCTGCTGGCCGACGGCGACCGCCGCAACGTGCTGGACAAGTACCGCTACTGGAAGCACGAGGCGATCGTGGCCGAACTGGATTCGCGGCGCCACAACTTTCACGTAGCGATCGAAAACTGGCAGCACGACCTGAACATCGGCACGGTCGTCCGCACCGCGAACGCGTTCCTGGCCAAGGAAGTCCACATCATCGGACGACGCCGGTGGAACCGCCGTGGCGCCATGGTCACCGACCGCTACCAGCACATCCGCCACCACCCCACCGTCGAAGACTTCGTCGCCTGGGCCCAGGACGAGGGGCTGGCCGTGATCGGCATCGATATCTTCCCCGATTCCGTCCCGCTGGAAACCTACGAGCTGCCCCGGGACTGCGTGCTGGTCTTCGGCCAGGAGGGCCCGGGCCTCACGCCGGAAGTCCATGCCGCCGCCGTCGCGACGCTCTCGATCGAACAGTTCGGGTCCACGCGCTCGATCAACGCGGCCTCCGCCGCCGCCATCGCGATGCACGCCTGGATCCGCCGGCACGTGTTCGGCCAGATAGTTTCCTGAGGCACCTATAGTCAGATCGGTTTTTGCCGTTTAGGCTCTGGCGTGTGTGGGCGCAAAGGGCGCCCGCCTAGGGGAAGACATCTCATGAAGAAGGTCTCAACTTCGCAATCCCGGCGCGCCACCCGGTTCCTGGCGCTTGGTACATCGCTTGCCTTTGCCATCGGCCTGACCGCCACCGCGGCGGTCGCCGCCCCGCCGACGCCCCCGCCGTCGAACAACTACCCGGGGTCAGTGCCGCCCTGGGCCGGCTCCCGCACCAAGACCGGCACCCCGCTGAGCAATACCACGGTCGAGGGCGAGATCTACTTAAACCTGCCCGACGCCGGAGCGGCCAAGGCGTTCGCGACGGCCGTGTCCACGCCGGGGGACCCGCAGTACCAGCAGTACCTTTCGGCCCCGGACTGGATCGCCAAATACGCGCCCGCCAAGGCCGACGTCGCCGCTCTCGTTGACTACCTGAAGGGCCAGGGCATGGTGGTCACTTCAGTCCCCGCGAGTGGTCTCTACGTGGTCTTCCGTGGCACCGTTGCCCAGATCAACGCCGCCTTCAGCACCACCGAACAGACCTACACCTTCCAGGGCCAGAGCCTGATCGGCCCGTCCACCGCGCCCGCCCTGCCCGCGGCGCTCTCCGCCAAGGTCCTGGGGATCTCCATCGACCAGGGGCGGCTGCTGACCCGCCCCTCGCTGGCAACGCCAGGGGCGTCGGACCAGGCCCAGGCGTCCGGCAAGCCGGTCGGCGCCCCGCCGGTTGACGCGCCGTGCTCGAACTACTGGGAGCAGAACAAGGCCACGGTTCCGTCCGCGTACGGCTCCACGAGCTTCGGCACCGCCATCTGCGGCTACACCCCGGCCCAGCTGCAGGGCGCCTACGGGGTGACGTCCCCGTCGGAGGCCGGCGCGGGCCAGACGGTGGCGATCATCGACGCCTACGCTTCGCCAAGCATCGAATCGGACGCGAACACCTACTCGCAGAAGAACGGCCTTCCGACGTTCAAGGCCGGGCAGTACCAGCAAATCGTGCCTGACTCCCGCTTGTTCATGGACCAGGCCCTGTGCGGACAGCCCAGCGGCTGGCAGGGCGAGCAGACCCTCGACGTCGAGGCCGTCCACGGGCTCGCCCCGGCCGCCAACATCCTCTACGTCGGCGGGAACAACTGCGGCGCCGGAATCGACGTGGCGATGTCCACCATCCTGGACCAGAAGCTCAGCACCATCGTCAGCAACAGCTACGGCTACGTCGGAGAGGCGGTCTCGCAAAACGCGCTGCTCGGCATGCAGAACATCCACCTCCAGGCAGCAGGAGAGGGAATCGGGCTCTACTTCTCCAGCGGTGACAACGGCGACGAGAAGGCGAGCCTGGGCTACGCGTCACCTGACTTCCCGGCCAGCTCCCCGTTCGTCACGGCGGTCGGCGGAGCGTCCCTGGCGGTCGACAAGGACAACGGCTACCTGTTCGAAACGGGCTGGGGAACCACCCGCAACAGGATCGTCCCGAACGCCGACGGCAGCCTCAGCTACGCCGGCGGCTTGCCGGGGGTCTTCCGTTTCGGCGCCGGCGGGGGAACCAGTGCGCAGTTCGCCCAGCCCGGCTACCAGCAGGGCACCGTCCCGGCCGGCCTGGCCAACGGCTACCGGGTCTCACCGGACGTCGCCTCGCTGGCCGATCCCTATACCGGCTACCAAGTGGGCATCAGCCCCATCACCAACGACCACGTCCTCAAGACCGGCGCCTACGAAACGACGGGATACGGCGGAACGTCGCTGGCCTGCCCGCTGACGGCGGCGCAGATGGCGATCGCGCAGGCCGCCACCGGCAGGACCGTCGGCTTCGCCAACCCGGCCATCTACGCGGCGGCGAAGACCGGCAGCTCCGGAGTTCGGGACGTGGTGCCCCAGTCAACGCCCCGGGCCATGGTCTTTTCCAGCCCGATCAGTGGCAACAGCTACCTGATCGGCACGGACCACGACACGTCGCTGGAGACCGCGCAGGGCTATGACGACGTGACCGGCGTGGGCAGCATGAACGTCCGCTTCGCGATGAGCATCGCCGGAGGGTAGCCGCGCCGCGGCGCACCCCGGCGGGGGCGCCAGTGCACGGTACGGATGCCTTTGGTGCCGGGTCCGGGAACATTTCCCGGGCCCGGCTTCACGTATTCGGCTCCGGGGCACTCGTGGCTAGGATGTAGATAGCCATGTAGCAACCACTGCTTTCGACGAGGAGTCAGCATGCCCATCGCAACCCCAGAGATCTACTCCGAGATGATCGACCGCGCAAAGACGGGCGGCTTCGCATTCCCGGCCGTCAACGTCACCTCCTCCCAGACCCTGAACGCGGCCCTGCGCGGCTTCGCCGAGGCCGAGTCCGACGGCATCGTCCAGGTCTCCACGGGAGGCGCCGCCTACTGGTCCGGCGCCTCCACCAAGGACATGGTGGCCGGCTCGCTGGGCTTCGCCGCCTTCGCCCGCGAGGTCGCCAAGAACTACGGCGTCAACATCGCCCTGCACACCGACCACTGCCCCAAGGACAAGCTGGACGGCTTCGTCCTGCCGCTGCTCGCCGCCTCCGAAGCCGAGGTCAAGGCCGGCCGCAACCCGCTCTTCAACTCGCACATGTGGGACGGATCCGCCGAGACCCTGCAGGAAAACCTGCGGATCGCACGTGAACTGCTCGAGCGCACCGCCGCCGCCAAGATGATCCTCGAGGTCGAGATCGGCACCGTCGGCGGCGAGGAGGACGGCGTCGAGAACGCCATCAACGACAAGCTCTACACCACGGTCGAGGACGCCCTCGCCACCATCGACGCCCTCGGTTCCGGCGAGAACGGCCGCTACATCACGGCCCTGACCTTCGGCAACGTGCACGGCGTGTACAAGCCGGGCGGCGTGAAACTGCGCCCGGAGATCCTCAAGGACATCCAGGAGCAGGTCGGCGCCAAGATCGGCAAGACCAGCCCGTTCGACCTCGTCTTCCACGGCGGTTCCGGCTCCTCCGAGCAGGAAATCGCGGACGCCGTCTCCTACGGCGTGATCAAGATGAACATCGACACGGACACCCAGTACGCCTACACCCGCCCGGTCGCGGACCACATGTTCCGCAATTACGACGGCGTCCTGAAGGTCGACGGCGAGGTCGGCAACAAGAAGCAGTACGACCCCCGCGTCTGGGGCGCCGCCGCCGAAGCCGGCCTGGCCGCCCGCGTGGTCGAGGCAGCCCAGCAGCTCGGCTCCACCGGAAAGACCTTCTAACCGTGTCCGACGAGTTCCGCAAGAACCTGATGGGCCCCGAGCCCACGCTCCTGCCGGCCGAGACCGAGGTCAACGCCGGGCTGGACGCGGGCCACGAAGCGCTGGACCTGGTGGAGAAGCACCCTACGTCCTCGCTGCTCTGGGCCGTACTGGCAGAGGAAGCGTGGAAGGAAGGCCGGACCATCGATTCGTACGCCTACGCCCGGGTCGGCTACCATCGCGGCCTGGACTCGCTGCGCCGCAACGGCTGGCGCGGTGCCGGTCCGATCCCGTGGGAACACGAACCGAACCGCGGCTTCCTCCGCGCCCTGTACTCGCTGGGCCGGGCCTCCGCGGCGATCGGCGAGGCCGAGGAACCGGAGCGGATCGAGAAGTTCCTCACGGAGTCCGATCCCACGGCCAAGGCGGCCATCGAGGCGCAGGCCTGACGGGGCCCAGCCAAAAAACGGGTTAAACAACTACGGCGGGCTCCCACCTCAAGGTGGGAGCCCGCCGTCGTTGTGTTGGAACTAGCTGGCCTTGGCCAGGCCGGTGCGTGCCATGGCGTCGGCGTAGGCGACGCGCATTTCGTCGAGGTACTGCTCCTGGCGGGCAGGGGTGCCGGCGAAAGCGCGGCCGCTGAGCGAACGGACCTTGTAGGTCTTCAGGCCGCGGCGCCAGATCATCGGCACCTCCGTCTTGAGCAGCAGGTTGGCGAGGCGGTTGGCCTCGGTGCCGTGGGCCACGATCACGGAGGCGCGGGGGACGAGGGCAAGGAACTTCAGCAGCGGCTTGAGACCGGCCGAGATCTGGTCCGGGGTGAACTTGCCGTTGGGTTCGCCGTCGACGTGCCACGGGTGGACGTTCCAGGGCATAACGAATTCGGGGCGCAGGCCCAGCTTCCACTGGATGCCGAGCATACGGGTGGCGGCTTCCTCGTCGCCGGCGGTGATGAAGCCGGACGGATCCGCGGTGCCAATGTTGGAGTACAGGCTGACGATGCGGCACTCGTCGATGTCGTGCGCGGGATCCACATAGGGGACGGTGGTGCCAGCTTTGGCGGTCTGCAGTGCGTCGCACAATTCGTTGACGGGCGCGACGTTAGCTTCGTAACGGCGGCTCAGGAGCTGTTCGCGGAAATTTTCAGTGGCCAGGGCTGTCATGTCTTGCTGGGTCTCCTGCGGGATTGGTAAAGCAACCAGACCGGTTGCGGGCACGCCAAAGTGAGGGCGCGCAGCGGCCGGTGTGGTGTGAAAATGTGGTGTGGACCGATTCCTGTTCGGTCATTACCAGTCTATCAAGCCCCGCGAAATGCCCGGCGAGTCGGGCCGGGCGCCCCGCCCGGCCCGGCCGGGCCGGCTACCAGAGCCGCTTGCTGGCGCGCCGGGCGCCCTCCCCGAGGGCCTCAAGCTTGGCGAAGGCGATCTGCGGATGGACCCGGCCGCCGAGGCCGCAGTCGGTGGACGCAATCACATTTTCCCGGCCCACGAGTTCGGCGAAGCGCACGATCCGGTCCGCGACCAGGTCCGGGTGCTCCACCACGTTGGTGGCGTGCGAGACGACGCCGGGGATGATCGACTTGCCCTCCGGCAGCTTGGTGTCCTGCCAGACCCGCCACTCGTGTTCGTGCCGCACGTTGGCCGCCTCGAAGGAGTATGCGCCGGCATTGACCTGCAGGACGGAGCCGATGATGTCCGCGAAGGGGATGTCCGTGGTGTGCGGGCCGTGCCAGGAGCCCCAGCAGACGTGCAGCCGGATCTGCTCCTGCGGCAGGTCTCGGAGGGCCCAGTTCGTCGCTTCGACCCGGAGTTGGATGAACTTCAGGTAGTCCTCGAGGCTCGGCTCCGGGTTGATCTGGTCCCAGCTCTCGGCCAGCGACGGGTCGTCGAGTTGGACGGTCAGGCCGGCGTCGATGATGGCCTTGTATTCCTCGCGCATCGCGTCGGCGCAGGCGTAGAGGAGCTCCTCGTCGCTCCGGTAGTACTCGTTGGCCACCCGGGCGCAGGACCCGGGGGAGAGGGAGGCAACGAACCCCTCGGTGAGGCCTGCCGCGGCGAGCCCGGTCTTGAGGTTGGCGATGTCCGAGGCCACGAGTGCCTGCCCGGTGTACGTCAGCGGCCCCGCGATCTTGGGCTGCGTGACGGATTTGCGGTGGGCCAGGATCCCGGAAGAGGGGTCGTTGTACGCGTCGTTGAACTGCTGCCGGTCGCGGCGGTCCGGGAAGGAGGTCAAGACAATATGTCCCGGCGTGGAGCGGTGCACCTGGGCGTCGGCCCAGCGGTCCACCTCCGTCGGTTCGAGCCCGCCGAGCCGCGAGAAGGAGTAGTTCCACCAGGCGCCGTAGTCGACCGAGCTGGACATGGTGTGCCCGTATTCGCCGTCGTTGGGGATGTCGATACCCAGATCCTTCTGGCGCTGCACGACGTCGACCACGGAAGTCTCCAGCAGGTCCAGGAACTCGGGGGTGATCCCGTCGGCTTCCCTGGCCTCGTTCGCGGCGATCAGTTCCGGGGTGCGGGGCAACGAGCCGGCATGCGTGACCCGGATGTGGTCGGTGTTCTGGGACGGCGTGCTCAGGGACATGGCGGGGCTTCCTTCCATCGGTCCTGGCAGTAGCACCGTGGCCGGTCACGGCGGCCGCGGCAGGCGGGCCGTGTCCGGCGGGGTTGCTGCGGCGTCAACGGGCCAGGTCCCTCGGCCGCTCGGGATGGTCCCTCCCACTAAATTCCACCCGGGCACCGTCCCGCAAGTCATGCCCGCTATGTGGCGCCGCGTCCCGCAACCGGTGCCTAAACGGTGCCGGCGACCGTTTTCGGCTAAACTTGGGTGGTAAGAGCCCCGGACTCTGGCGTTGACGGTACAGATCGTAGAGGTACAGATCGTAGTGGTACTGAGCACAGCGGTAGATTCGGGGCATTCTCATGAACGGCGCTGAATTCCGGTGACCACCTTGGTGAATCACGCGGATTTCGGCCCGAACGAATGGGGGAGGATCCCATGCCAGCAATCGTGATCGTCGGAGCCCAGTGGGGCGACGAAGGCAAAGGTAAGGCCACTGACCTGCTCGGCGGCCGAGTCGACTATGTCGTCAAGCCCAACGGCGGCAACAACGCCGGCCACACCGTCGTCGTGGGCGGTGAGAAGTATGAGCTGAAGCTCCTTCCGGCCGGCATCCTGAGCCCCAACGCGGTCCCGGTGATCGGCAACGGCTGCGTGGTGAACCTCGAGGCCCTGTTCCAGGAGATCGACGGCCTCGAAGCGCGCGGCGCGGACACCTCCAAGCTGCGCGTCTCCGCCAACGCCCACCTCGTGGCGCCCTACCACCAGGTCCTGGACAAGGTCACCGAACGGTTCCTGGGCAGCCGGGCGATCGGCACCACCGGCCGCGGCATCGGTCCGGCCTACATGGACAAGGTGGCACGCCTGGGCATCCGTGTGCAGGACGTCTTCGACGCGTCCATCCTCCGCCAGAAGGTCGAGGGCTCGCTGCGGCAGAAGAACGAACTGCTGGTCAAGGTCTACAACCGCCGCGACATCGAGGTGGACGAGATCGTGGACTACTTCCTGTCCTTCGCCGAACGCCTGCGTCCGCTGGTCATCGACAGCACCTTCGTGCTGAACAAGGCGCTGGACGAGGGCAAGGTGGTCCTGATGGAGGGCGGCCAGGCCACCTTCCTGGACGTCGACCACGGCACCTACCCGTTCGTGACCTCCTCCAACCCGACCGCCGGCGGCGCCTCCGTGGGCTCGGGCATCGGCCCCACCCGGATCTCGCGCTCCATCGGCATCATCAAGGCCTACACCACGCGCGTCGGCGCGGGACCGTTCCCCACCGAACTGTTCGATGAAATGGGGCTGTACCTGCAGAAGACCGGCGGCGAGTTCGGCGTCAACACCGGCCGGCCGCGCCGCTGCGGCTGGTACGACGCCGTCCTGGCCCGCCACGCCTCCCGCGTGAACGGCTTCACCGACTACTTCGTCACCAAGCTGGACGTGCTCACCGGCATCGAGCAGATCCCGGTCTGCGTGGCCTACGACGTCGACGGCGTCCGGCACGACGAGATGCCGATGACCCAGACCGAGTTCCACCACGCTAAGCCCATCTTCGAGTACTTCGAAGGCTGGACCGAGGACATCACCGGCGCCCGCACGCTGGAGGACCTGCCGGAGAACGCCCGGAACTACGTGCTGGCCCTCGAGAAGCTCTCCGGCACCCGATTCTCCGCGATCGGCGTCGGCCCGGACCGCGACCAGACGATCGTGGTCAACGACCTGATCCTTGATTAGCACCGGCTAACGGTTCGGCTGCATACGGCGACGGCGGCGGGTCACCTGGAAAGGTGGCCCGCCGCCGTCGCCGTTAAAGAAAGAAAAAAGAAATTTCGATCCCTGCGTAACCTTTTCGCCTGCCGCAGCGATTACTCCTTTGTAAGCGTCGCCCGGAACCTGGTCCCCCCACCAGGAACGGCCGGCCTTGTCAGAGAAAGCTCCGAGCGGTGCCTGCCCCCATCAGGCGCCACGGACTTCGAGAGAAAGTTCCGACGGGCACCTGCCCCCATCAGGTGCCGACAGGACTTCGACTGTAAGTGCCGGCTGGCGCCTGCCCCCATCAGGCGCCGGCCAGCCTTCAACCAACCAAAGGATGTACGTTTTTCATGAAGAGTGTTAGCAAGACCACCAAGATTGCTGTCGGCGCCGCTATTCTCGCGGTCGGAGGCTTCTCCGGAATCGGCCTGGCCAACGCGGCCCAGATGTCCAGCACCCAGCAGGCTGAAGTGAACCACGCTACGCCCGCCACTCCTGCCGTTCCGGCCGTTCCGGCAACCCCGAAGCTGCCCGCCACGCCGGCCGTTCCGGCTGTGCCCGCAACCCCGAACGTTGACGGCTCCGCCAAGGGCGACGCCGCGGTTGAGGACTCCAAGGGTTCCGCCGAAGGTTCGGTTTCCGCTGACAAGGACGGCGCCTCCGTTGACGGTGCCGCCAACGTCAAGGGCGCTGCCGAGGCCAAGGCCCACGCCGGCGTAACCGTCGCGACCCCGGCCGTCCCCGCTGCCAAGGACGCCCCGGCTGTCCCGGCCGTACCGGCCGCCCCGTCGGTTGAGCAGCCGAAGCTCGACAAGTAAGCACCAAACGCCTCCCCTTCGGAGGTGACGGGGTGCGGCCGCTAGACTATCGGGGGCCGCACCCCCAGCAGTAACGGAAGGAAAGCCTCTTGGCAGACCAGCTGAGCGATGACGAACTGTCAGCAGCCTTAGCTGGCGACCCGTCAGGATTCAGCGCCGTCTACACCGTGATGTCACCCGCGGTGATGGGCTACTTCCGGGCCAAGGGCGTTGACGACGCCGAGGCCCTGACCCAGGACGTGTTCGTCGACGTCCTGCCGAAACTGGAAAATGTCACCGGCGGCCACAAAGGCTTGCGGACCTTCGTTTTCTCCGTCGCCCACGCCAGGCTGGTTGACCACCACCGGCGTTCCGAGCGAACGCCACACCTGGCCGAATACGACCCTCTGAACGACGCCAGGCATTCCGCCTCGGCCGAGGACGAGGCACTCGGGTCGCTGGGCGGCCTGTCCCACACACTTTCCCAGCTCAACGAGGAGCAACGGGAGGTCTTGGTCCTGCGGATCGTCGCGGACCTCTCCATCGATCAGGTGGCCGGCATCATGGGCAAGACCCCGGGTGCCATCAAACAGCTTCAGCGGCGCGGGCTCAGTGCCCTGCGCGAACTTGTAACCGAAAAGGACCACGCAGCATCATGACCGGCACGCGCAACCCCCAACAGGATGGCAGCATCCAGGCGATGCTCCGTGACTCCGGCCTCGAAGCTGCCACCGAACTCCGCAGCACCCTCGAGCGGATGCAGGCCCTGGTTCCCGAGCAGGCACCGCCACCCCGCGCCGACCTCGCGGCGCTCCTCGCCGCCGGCTCGACCGCCCAAGCCGACGCGCCCGCCACCGCGGACGCCCTTCCGGCCGACTCGCTGCCGGCGGGCGTGAGCAGCCTCGCCGACCGCCGCCGCGGCCGCAAGCGCCGGATGGCACTCGTCGGCGGGGCCGTGGTGGGTGCCATGAGCCTCGGCGCCGGCGCCGTGGCCGCCTCGAGCCAGGACTTCCGCGAGAACGTCGGCCACGCCTTCACCGTCATCTTCCAGCCCACGGCCCCTGCCCACGTCCCTTCGCCCGCCGCGCCCGCGCCCACGGATCTCCCGGCGGCTCCGGTGCCGGTTCCGGCAACCACCTCCCCGGCCGGTACGACTCCGGCGGAGCCCTCCCCGGGGGCAACCGTGCCGGCGGCGAAGCACCCCGGCCCCGTTCCCACGCCTCCCGCGGTGGGACGCGGGGGTGTGCTGCCGACGCCGGGACAGCGTCCCGTGGCGCCCGGCTTCCCCGGCCAGAACGGCCGCAACATTCCCAGCAGCCCGCTGCCGACCGTCCCGTCGGTTCCCGAACTGCCGCCGACGTCGTCCGACCTGCCCTAGCGGAACTACTAAGCGCCGCGCAGCTGCGGGATCGCTTCGCGGTACTCGTGGTGGGCGAGGTCCAGGCCGAGCGCCTGCGGAATCCCGAACCAACCGATCTCCGTGTGCTCCCCTGGCGCGCAGTTCGACGGCACGCCGTCCCAGCCCGTGATGGCCCAGCCCTGCAGCTGCAGTGAAGCGGTCCCGCCGTCGCCCCGGCTGAGGCGGAACGACGGCGCGCCCCGGGGCCGCTCGATGGTGATGCCGAGCTCCTCGCGGAGTTCCCGGACCAACGCGTCCCCGGCGGACTCGCCGTCCTCGATGTGACCTCCGGGAAAGTCCCAGCTGCCCGGATAGGCCAGGGACGCCGGGCTCCTGCGGCACAGCAGGATTCCCGCAGGGCCGAGCAGGGCGGCCACCACCACGCGATGTGTCATCCGCCCATTCGATCACATCCGAGGGCGGTTCGAGTGGGTGCCGCTAGGCGAGGACTTGCCGCCTGGCCGAGATGACCCCGGTGTCGAAGCCGGCCAGGTGCAGGCCACCGTGGAACCGGGCATGTTCGATCTTCACGCAGCGGTCCATCACGACGTCGAGTCCGGCAGCTTCGGCTTCCTTCGCGACGTCCTCGTGCCACGAGCCGAGCTGCAGCCACAGCGTCTTGGCGCCGGCTGCGATGGCCTCATCCAGCACACCGGGCAGGTCGTCGTGTTTGCGGAAGACGTCCACAATGTCCGGGCTTTCCGGCAGGTCCGCGAGCGAGGCGTACGTCGGTTGGCCCAGGATTTCCTTTACGACCGGGTTCACAAAGTACACCTTGTAGCGGGTGGAGGACTGCAGGTAGGTTGCCACGAAGTAGCTCGCGCGGGAGGGCTTGTCCGAGGCGCCCACAATGGCGATGGACTTCGCCTGCCGCAGCAGGGCAAGCCGTTCCGGGGCCGAGGGCCCCGTCCAGGTCCTGGTTTGTTCCGTGCTCATGCGCTTGCTCCGATCGTGCAGGTGTCGGCCGACGATGCATCCGGAGCTGCTGTCTCCGACGCGGCGTCCAGGGCCTGGTCGAGGTCCCAGAGGATGTCCTCGATGTCCTCGAGTCCGATCGAGATGCGGACCAGGTCCTCGGGGATGCCGGCGGATTCGAGCTGTTCCGGGCTGAGTTGCTGGTGCGTGGTGGAACCGGGATGGATCACGAGGGTCCGCGAGTCTCCGACGTTGGCCAGGTGCGAGGCCAGCTGCAGGGACTCAATGAATTTCTGGCCCGCCGCACGTCCGCCCTTCACGCCGAACGAGAACACCGATCCGGGTCCCAGCGGCAGGTACTTTTGCGCCCGCTCGAAGTGCGGGTGCGAGGGCAGGCCGGAGTAGTTCACGTAGGCCACGCGCTCGTCCGCCTCCAGCCATTCGGCCACGGCCTGGGCGTTTTTCAGGTGTTCATCCAGGCGCTGCGGGAGGGTTTCGACGCCCTGCAGCAGCTGGAAGGCCGACTGCGGGGACAGGGCGGGGCCGATGTCACGCAGCTGCTCGCAGCGCAGCTTGGTGAGGAAACCGTACTCGCCGAAATTGCCCCACCACGAGACGTTGCCGTAGGACGCCACCGGTTCGGTCATGGTCGGGAACTTCCCGTTGCCCCAGTCGAAGCGGCCGCTCTCAACGACCACGCCGCCGAGGGTGGTGCCGTGGCCGCCGAGGAACTTGGTGGCGGAGTGGATGACGATGTCCGCCCCGTGCTCGATCGGCCGGACCAGGTACGGGGTGCTCAGGGTGGCGTCGACGACGAGCGGGATGCCGGCGTCGTGCGCCACCTTCGCCAGCCCCGCCAGGTCCTGGACCTCGGAGGAGGGGTTGGCTACCACCTCCACGAAGATCGCCTTGGTGTTGTCGCGGACGGCCGCGGCGTAGTCCGCCGGGTCGGTGCCTGCGACGAACGTGGTGTCCACGCCGAAACGGCGCAGCGTGACGTCCAGCTGGGTGACCGTGCCGCCGTAGAGCTGGGAGGCCGCGACGATGTGGTCCCCGGACTGGGTCAGCGCGGCAAAGGTGATGAACTCGGCGGCCATGCCCGAGGACGTGGCCACGGCGCCGATGCCGCCCTCGAGGGAGGCGATCCGCTCCTCGAAGGCTGCAACCGTGGGGTTGCCGATTCGGGAGTAGATGTTGCCGTACTTCTGTAGCGCGAAGAGGTTTGCGGCGTCCTGGGTGTCCTTGAACACGAAGGACGTGGTCTGGTAGATCGGCACCGCACGGGCGCCGTGCTCGGCGTCGGGGGTGCCCCCGGCGTGCAGGGCACGGGTGCGGAACCCGAACTTGCGGTCAGCCATTATGCGTTCACCAGCTTGCCGGTAGCGCCGGTCGCGGCCGGGGTTGGGACAAGTTCCGTGCCGTTCTTGCGGGCGAGATCGGCCTCAAGTTCACGGACGATCGGCAGGATGTCCGTACCGAACGCTGCCACCTCCTCCTGGAAGTGCAGGTACCCGGTGAGGAACAGGTTCACACCGATTTTCTTGTACTCCACGATCCGCTCGGCGATCTGCTCCGGGGTGCCGATCAGCTGCGTCTTGAAGCCGTCGTTGTACTGGACCAGGTCCTCGAAGCTGGAATCGGCCCACATGCCTTTGCCGTCCTTGGTGGACGCGCCGGCCTCCTGGACCGCGGCCCGGAACCCCTCGACGGCGGGCCTGTGCGCCTTCTCGACGATCTCGCGCAGGGTGTCCCGGGCTTCCTTCTCGGAATCCCGGGCGATGACGAAGCCGTTGAGGCCGAACCGCGGGGAACCCAGCGCGCCCCCGGTGCCCCGCTGGGCCTCAACTGCGGAGGCCACGACGCCGGCAATGTTCTCCTTGAACCCTTCGAGGTCCTTGCCGTTGGAGAAGTACCAATCGGCGACCCGGCCGGCCGTGGCCTGTGCCGCGGTGGAGTTGCCGCCGAAGAAGATCTCCGGGTGCGCGCGTCCGGGCACGGCCACGGGGGCCGGCTGGAGGGTGAAGTCGGTGATGTTGTAGTACTTGCCGGACTGGCTGTACTCCCGCTCGGTCCAGAGCCCACGGAGCACCCGGATGAACTCCTCGGTGCGGACGTAGCGTTCGTCGTGCTCCAGCCATTCGAGGCCGAAGTTGGTGAACTCGTCCTTGAGCCAGCCGGAGACGATGTTCACGGCGGCGCGGCCGTTGGAGATGTGGTCCGCGGTGATGATGTATTTCGCCAGCACGCCGGGGTGCCACATGCCCGGGTGGACGGCGGAGATCACCCTGAGCCGCTCGGTCGCGGCCAGCAGGGCGAGGCTGAAGGAGGTGGCCTCGTGCTGCTTGTCCGCGCCGTAGGAGGCGGCGTACCGGGTCTGGGTCAGGGCATATTCGAAGCCGGAGTTTTCCGCGATCCGGGCAAGCTTTTTGTTGTACTCGAAGTCCCAGCCGGTGCGCTGCTCGATGGTGGAGACCACCAGGCCGCCGGAGACGTTTGGGACCCAGTAGGCGAACTTGAGCGGTTCGGAAAGACGGGCAACGCTGCTGATGTCAGTCATGGGTGTTCCTTACTTCTGGGGTATTTCGAGTCCGCAGGACATCCTGGATGTCCGCGATGGATGGTTCGTTCTGGAGCGAGGTCGTGTCACCGAGCGCGCTGCCCTCGAACAGCTGGGTGAGCAGCCGGCGCATGATCTTGCCGCTGCGGGTCTTCGGCACATCCGGAACGACGACGACGTCGCGCGGCTTCGCGATCGGCCCGATCGCCTTCGCGACGTGAGCTTTCAATTCGGACGCGATGTCCTCGGTAGCCGCGCATCGCGCGAGCGAGGAACGAGCGAGTGTAGTGATCGGACCGGGGTCCCAGGGCGAGCTTGCGAGCTCGGGGGAGTCCGTGAACGCTAAGCGGCGCGAGGACACCGCGTCCGAATCCTTCAGCACCACGAACGCGACGATCGCGTGTCCGGTCTTCGGGTCCGCGACGGGGCACACGCCGGCCTCCACCACGTCCGGGTGCGAGACGAGAGCCGATTCGATCTCGATGGTGGAGAGCAGGTGTCCGGAGACGTTCAGGGTGTCGTCCACCCGCCCGAGTATCCAGATGTCGCCGTCGTCGTCGTACCTGGCGCCGTCGCCGGCGAGGAACCAGCCCTGTTCGGCGTACTGGCGCCAGTAGGAATCGAAGTAGCGCCGCGGGTTGCCCCACACGGTCCGGGCGATGGCGGGGCCGGGGGCGTCCACCACGATGAAGCCCTGGACGCCCGGCGGGACGGTGTTGCCGGCGTCGTCCACGATCCGGGTAGCGACGCCGGGCAGCGGCCGGGCGGCGCAGCCGGGTTTGAAGTCGGTGTCCGTGGGGGCGGGGGAGAGGATGGTGGCGCCGGTTTCGGACTGCCACCACGTGTCGACCACGGGGGCCGTGCCGGCTCCGACGTTCTCCCGGAACCAGCGCCACGCCTCGGGGTTGACGGCTTCGCCGACGGTGCCGAGCAGCCGGATGGAGGACAGGTCGTACCTGGCCGGGACACCGTCCGGGAACCAGCCCATCAGCGAACGGACCAGGGTGGGGGCGGTGTAGTACTGCGTGACGCCGTAGCGCTCGATGATCTCAAAGTGCCGGCCCGGGTGCGGGGTGTTCGGAGTGCCTTCGAAGATAACCTGGGTGGCGCCGTTGGAGAGCGGGCCGTAGAGCTCGTAAGTGTGGGCGGTGACCCAGGCGAGGTCCGCGGTGCACCAGTGGACGTCCCGGTCCCGCAGGGCGGGGTCCGGGTTGCTGAAGAGGTGCTCGAAACTCCACGACGCCTGCGTGAGGTAACCGCCCGAGGTGTGGACCAGGCCCTTGGGTTTGCCGGTGGTCCCGGAGGTGTACATGATGAACAGAGGTGTTTCGGCGTCGAACGCCTCCGCTTCGTGGACCTCGGAAGCGCGCCCGACGACGTCGTGCCACCACACGTCGCGTCCCGCGGTCATCGGGACCGTGTGCAGGAACTCCGGTGCAGTGGTGCGGTTGACCACCAGGACGTGCTCGACCGCATTCTCCCCGGCAACCGCAGCGTCTGCGTTTCCCTTGACCGGCACGGCTGCGCCGCGGCGGAACTGCCCGTCCGTGGTGACCAGCAACCTGGCCCCGGTGTCCTCCACCCGGAACTTGAGCGCCTCGGCGGAAAAACCGCCGAAGACGAGCGAATGGATGGCGCCGATCCGGGCCACCGCCAGGGTGATGATCACCGTTTCCGGGATCACCGGGAGGTAGATGACCACCCGGTCGCCCTTGCCGATGCCGAGCTCCAGCAGGGCGTTGGCCGCCTTGGAGACCTCGCGCTGCAGTTGGGCATAAGTGACGGTGCGGCGGTCGCCGGGCTCGCCCTCGAAGTGCAGTGCCACCTTGTCCCCGCGTCCCGCCGCTACATGGCGGTCGACGCAGTTGGTGGCGACGTTGAGCCGGCCGCCGTCGAACCAGCTGATCTCCGGACCGGTGCCGGCGTCGACGTCGGCCGGGACCCGGCGGTGGGCGGTGTGCCAGGGCTTGCCGGAGCGGTCCGGGGATCCGGCCGGGGCGTCCGCCCAGTCGAGGCGCAGCGCGGCGGCTTCCCAGAAGGCGATGCGCTCGGCCTCCGTTTGCGGTGCGTGCAGGGCCGGGGCCGTCAGGGTCACGCCCATCGTTTCACCGCCCATTTTTCGGCCAGGCCCAGCAGCGCGTCGGTGATCTTGCCGATCACGGCCAGCAGCACGATCGCCAGCAGGAGCCGGTCCGTGCGGCCGTTGTTCTGGGAGTCCGTGAGCAGGAAACCGAGTCCCATCGAGGAAGCGATGAGTTCGGCCGCCACCAGAAACAGCCAGGCCTGGGCCAGGGCCAGCCGGAGGCCGGAGAACACGGCAGGAACCACGGCCGGCAGTTGGACGGTGGTCAGCAGCTTCACGCCGTTGAGCCCGAACGCCCGCGCCGCTTCCACCAGGTTCCGGTCCACGTGGCGCAGCGCCAGCGAGACCGTGGTGAAGACCGGGAAGAACGCGCCGATCAGGATCAGGGTGATCTTGGAGTCCTCGCCGATCTTCATCCAGAGGATGAGCAGCGGCACCCAGGCCAGCGAGGGGACGGCCCGGAGAGCCCCGATGGTCGGCGCGAGGAGGGCGTCGGCGAACCGGGACAGGCCCACGAGCGATCCGAAAACCAGCCCCAGCGCCGCCCCGGCCGCGAAGCCGATCAGCACCCGCTGGGTCGAGATCGCGATGTGCTGGCCGAGCTGCCCGCGCTGCAGCAGATCCAGGCCGGCCTCCAGCACCATGGCCGGCGGCGGGAGCTGGACCACGCTGAACACCCCGGCAGCCGTCGACAGCTGCCAGGCGGCCAGCACCGCAACGGGGATGAGCAGTCCAAGGAGCAGCCGCGCCCAGCCGTTGGCGAGGATCCCCGCCCGGGACGCGGAAGGTGCGGGGAGGGCTGCAGCTCGCCGGCTGCTGTCGCCGGTGAGGGCGGGGGCTTCGAGGCGGCTCATTACGAATCCTTGATGGCGGACGCATCCGCCTTCTTCACCAGCGAGTCATCGAGCAGGGAGGCGACGGCGTCGTCGATCTGCTTCTGGCTCGCGACGTCCCCGGTCTCGACGAACGTCGGCCCGATCTTGGCGAGAACCTTGCGCTGCGCCTCGCCCGGGGCCGGGTTGACGTTGAGGTTGCTGCGCTGCAGCACCACGGTCTTCGCGACGGCGAGGTCCAGGCCGGCCGCGTCGGCGAGGATCTGTGCGGTTTCGTCCGGGTTGGCCGCGGCCCAGGCCCGGGCCTTCTCGTAGGCGTTGACGACGGCCTGAGCCTGCTTCGGCTTGTCCTTCAGGAAGGATTCCGTGGCGTTCAGGAAGCCGTAGGTGTTGAAGGAGAGGTTCCGGTAGAACAGCGTGGCGCCCTTCTGCTCCGCGCCCGCCATGATCGGGTCCAAACCGGACCAGGCGTCGACAGAGCCGTTGTCCAGGGCGGCGCGGCCGTCCGCGTGCTGCAGGTTCTGCACCGTGACGTCCTTGGCTGAGAGCCCGGCCTCGGACAGCGACTGGAGCAGGAAGAAGTACGGATCCGTGCCCTTCGTGGCGGCTACCGACTTGCCCTTCAGATCCGCCACCTTCCTGATGCCGGATCCCTGCTTGGTCACCAGGGCCGCCCACTCGGGCTGGGAGAAGATGTCGATGGCCTTGATCGGCGAACCGTTGGCCTTGGCCAGGAGCGCGGCGGAGCCGGCGGTGGAACCGACGTCGATCGCTCCGGACCGAAGGGCCTCGTTGGCCTTGTTGGAGCCCGCCGACTGGACCCACTTGACGGTCACACCCTGGTCCTTGAGGGCCGTCTCAAGCCAGCCCTTCTTCTTGATCACGAGGCTCAGCGGGTTGTACGTGGCGAAGTCAATGTTGAGGGTGCCACCCGCGGCGTTGGAACCGGCGGTCGGCTGGCCGGAGCCTTCGCCGGCCACGCAGCCCGTGAGGGCCAGGGCTGCGGAGACGGCCGCGGCGGTGAGGAGCGTGCGGCGGGAGGCGCGGCGGGTGGTATTGCGGGCGACAGACATGGAGGTTCCTTTGAGAACGGTGCGAACGGTGCGGATGGGGAAAGAGTGGAGGCGGGAGCGGCAGGCGCTTCCCGCGGCGCGTCCGGCCGGTGCGGGAAGCGGTGCGGTTAGTGGCCGTCGACGCCGAGGCTCGCCAGAAGCGAGGCCCGCAGCCTGGCCAGCTCAGCCGAGGCCCGGTCGCGCGGGCGGTCCCCGGGCACGTCGACGGTCCGGATGATCGTGGCGCCCGGCGCCGCGGCGGCCGGTCCTGCGCTGCTTTCCCGGCCGAGGACGATGATGCGGTCGGCGAGCTGGAGGGCCTCGTCGACGTCGTGGGTCACGAGCAGCACGGTGGTCGGCTCGGCCCGGTGGACCTCCAGCAGCAGGTCCTGCATCTTGATCCGGGTCAGGGCGTCGAGGGCGCCGAAGGGTTCGTCAAGCAGCAGCACGCCGGGGTTGCGGGCCAGGGCCCGGGCCAGCGAGGCGCGCTGGGCCATGCCGCCGGAGACCTCGCGCGGCCGGTGCTTGGCGAAGTCCTGCAGGCCCACCAGTCCGAGGAGCCGGGCAACCTTGGCCTTGCCGTCGCGGGCGCTGACGCCGGTGGGCAGGCCGATAGCGATGTTGGCCTGCAGGGTGTGCCACGGCAGCAGGCGCGGCTCCTGGAAGGCGAAGGCGCAGCGGGAATCCACACCCCGGACCGGGGCGCCGTCGATCTCCACGCTCCCGGAACTGGGGGCGTCGAGGCCCGCGGTGGCGCGCAGCAGGGTGGATTTCCCGCAGCCGGACGTGCCGAGGATGGCGAGGACTTCTCCGGCGCGGACGTCGAAGTCCACGTCCCGCAGCACGGTGCGCGCCTCGGCGCCTGGGCCGAAGGCCCGGCGCAACCCGCGGAAGGACACCGGCAGGGCAGGGGTAGGGTGGGGCGCCCCGGGGGCGTCGGCTGACGCCTCGGTCGGGGAGGGGGACAGGACAGCAGTCATAGGGTTACTCCATCGGTCCTGGCAGTAGCACCCTACGGAACGAGCCTCCGGCCGGATCGTCGGTCCGGCCGCTCCCGTGGCTCGTTGCCTTGCTGTCGGCGGATTCCGGGGAGGAACTCCGACGACCAGGGTTGCTGCGGCTTCATCGATCCAGGTCTCTCGGCCGCTCGGGATGGTCACTACCCACTAAAACGGAAACGCTGGTTTACCCCAAATCCGCCGCGTAATATTCGGACACTCCGCCGTCCCGGACGGTTCATCTGCCGATTGTTCGGGACACCCTGCCGGGCGGGCGGTCCGCTGCGGCCCGGCCGCCGGAGGGAGACGTAGGCTGTGCGGATGACCCACGTAAACGACCCCGCAGTCATCGAACGGCTTTTGCGCACCAAGGGAAGGTGGGCGATCGTGGGCCTGACCACCAACGAATGGCGTGCCGCCTATGACACCTCCCTGTACATCCGGGACCGGCTTGGCATGGAGATCATCCCGGTCAACCTTCCGGCCGACCCTGTGCACGGCGAGACCGGCTACGCCAGGCTGGCCGACATTCCGGCGGCCAAGCATCCCCTCGACGTCGTGGACTGCTTCGTGAATTCTCGGAAGGTGGGCGACGTGGTGGACCAGGCGATCGCCGCCGGAGCCAAGGCCGTCTGGCTGCAGCTGGGAGTGATCGATGAGGCTGCCGCGGCCCGGGCCACGGCAGCGGGCCTGGACGTTGTTATGAATGCCTGCCCGGCCCAGGAAGCCCCGCGTTTCGGCCTCTAGACGAAGCCTGCGGTTCGCTGCCCGGGCCGGACACTTTGCTCTGCTACTCTTCTGCCGACACCCCTCCGTCGAGCCCAGGATCTCCCCATGTGCGAAGTGCACCAGCCCGCGTTGCAAGCCCGTCCCGGGCGCCGGGCCGCGTTGGGGTTCCTCGGGGTCTCCCTGGCGGCGGCTTTGGCGGCATGCTCTACTCCCGAACCCACCACGGTGGGTGCCGAAGCGGCCCCGTCCGCCCCGGGTCCTGCGCTGCCGCCGGCGCTGACTCCTGAACGTTCAAAAACCGCGGCGTTGGCGGCCCCGCAGACCCTGCGGCGCCCGGGCAACAAGCGCATCCGGCGCAGCTTCATTCCCGATTTCAAGCTGCCCCCGGTGGAGCACGGCCTCGCGCCCGTCCTCACCAAGATTGACACGAAGCATCCCGTCGTGTTCCTGACCATCGACGACGGCGTCACGCGGACCCCGGAAATGGTGGACCTCATGACCGACTACGACTATCCCGCCACCATCTTCCTCACCCGAAACTTTGTGCAGGCGGATCCTGGGTTCTTCAAACAGTTCGCCGCCCAGGGGAGCCTGGTGGAGAACCACACGGTGAGTCACAACATCAACATGGTCACTCAGCTGGGCTACCCGCAACAGCTGGCGGAAATCAACGGGATGCAGGACTACGTCCAGCAGCAGTTCGGGCGCCGCCCCACACTGTTCCGTCCGCCCGGGGGCGCCTACTCCACGGTCATGCGGCAGGCAGCCGCGGCTGCGGGCATTAAGGCGATCGTCACCTGGGAGGCCAAGGCGAACGCCGGTCGGATGGACTACCAGTACGGCAATGCCCTGCGCCCGGGGGACATCGTGTTGATGCACTTCCGGCCGGAGTTCGCCGCCGACCTGGCCGCGTTCCGGGCCGCGCAGCAGGCCGCCGGGCTTGAGGTCGTGTTGCTCGAAGACTTCCTCGGCGTCGACTGAACCGCCCGCGCTGGCCGGAGAATGTCGGTGGACGAAAGTAGGCTTAATCCATGAATGTCGCCGCGCTCCGCCGGATCTGCCTGGGCTTCCCCGGCGCTTTTGAAGACTTCCCCTTCGGCCCTGAAACGTCGGTCTTCAAGGTCCGTGCAGCGGTGGCCGGCGGGAGCCGCCACGAGGCCAAGATGTTCGCCCTGTCCGCGATGGACCCGGACGACTTCGCTGTGAGCCTGAAATGCGAACCGGCCCTCGCCGAGCAGCTGCGGTCCGCCCACCCGGAGATCACGGGTGCCTGGCACCTGAACAAGCGTCACTGGAACGGGGTGCGGCTGGACGGCGCCCTGCCCGACTCGATGGTCCGGGACATGGTGGAAGACTCCTATGACCTTGTGGTCGCCACCCTGAGCCGCCGCCAGCAGGAGCAGCTTGGCTGGGCCCGCCTCGCCGGCGGGGAGGACCGGACGTGAGCGGCCGGCGGATCGCCGGCGGGGAACTGAACTATGACGGGATCGGGGCCACCGAGAGCGGTGTGCTGCCCGAAGGCAGCGCCGGCGTCGTCATCCAGGCCTATGTGGGCGACGGCGAAGCCGCCTACCGCCGCGCCGTGCAGGGAATGCTGACCTGGCAACTGCAGAAGCGGGCCGGGCTGCGCGTCCGGGCCGAGTCCGACGTCGTGCTTCCCGGGACGCGCGTGGTGAGCGGCTTCGGCGTCGGCCCGTTCCGGATTGACGCGCCCTGCGAGGTGGTCTGGGTGCGCCGGCCGGTCCCCGGCGGCGGCCCGCAGTCCGCCGGGTTCGGCTACGGGACGCTGCCCGGGCATCCGGTCCGGGGCGAGGAGTCGTTCGAAATCTCACTCGACGACAAGGGCCTGGTCCTGATCAAGATCACCGCCTTCGGTGGGCCCTCGAACTGGTTCTACGCGGCCGGCGGCGCCGTCACCGCCCGGGCGCGCCGGCTGGTCACTTCCCGCTACCTTAGGAGTGCACAGGAACTGGCCGCAGGTGTGAACTGAGCAGGAGCAGGTGGATGCTGAACCAACAGACCCTTGACCGATTGTGGAACTTTGACGACCCGGGCCTTTCGGAGTCCCGCTTCCGCGCGGCGATCGCGGATCCGGCGTACGACGACGACGAACGGGCCGAGTTCGCCACCCAGCTGGGCCGGGCCATCGGGCTGCAGGGGCGGTACGAGGAAGCCGACGCTTTGCTGGACTCGATCGACGGCGACGAGCCCACGGTGGCCGTGCGGGTGTTGCTGGAACGCGGCCGGGTGCTGAATTCCGGGGGCCACGCCGAAATGGCGGTTCCGCTGTTCGAACAGGCCGCCGAACTCGCCGATCACCTGGGCGAAGAATTCCTGGCCGTCGACGCCCTGCACATGCTGGCGATCGCGGACACCGCCCACGCCGAGGCCTGGACCCGCAGCGCCCTGGAGTACGCGTCCACGGTGCATGACGCCAGGACCAAGCGGTGGATGGTGGCGCTGCACAACAACCTCGGCTGGACCCTGCACGACGCCGGACGCTGCACCGAGGCGATGGTGGAGTTTCAGCTTGCCGAGCAGTGGGCGGAACGGGTGGGCACCCCGCAGCAGCAGGAACGGGCCCGGGCGGCCATCGACGCCTGCTGAGGCTCTGCCAGAATTGAACCTCCGGAATTCCGAATGAAAGGCAACAGCTCGTGATCTTCATCGTCGTTAAATTCAAGGTCAAGCCCGACTGGGCCGAGCGCTGGCTCGGCCTCGTGGACGATTTCACCCAGGCCACCCGCCAGGAGCCCGGCAACCTGTGGTTCGACTGGTCCCGCAGCGTGGACGACCCCAATGAGTTCGTCCTGGTCGAGGCCTTCAAGGACGACGCCGCCGGCGACCACGTCAACAGCAGCCACTTCAAGCAGGCCATGGCCGACATGCCGCAGGCGCTGGCCGAAACCCCCCGGATCATCAGCCGCCAGCTCGACGGCGACGGCTGGGACCGGATGGGCGAGCTCACCATCGCCTAGGACCGCCGGGGAAGGAACGTGCCATGTGGATCGGCTGGATTGAACTTGATGTCCTCTTGGGCGACGTGCACAGCCTGAAGGAGAAACGCTCCGTGGTGCGGCCTGTGCTGGCAGAGCTCAAGCGCCGCTTCGACGTTTCGGTGACCGAGGCCGAGTACCACGACCAGTACCGGCGCACCGTGATCGGCGCAGGGCTCGTGGCGGCGGACCGGGCCCACCTCGTGGACGTGCTGGCCGCCGTCGAACGCTTCGTGGCCGCGCGGCCGGAACTCGAGCTGCTCAGCGCCCGGCAGCGGGAACTCCGCAGCGACGACTGACCTCATAAGCGCGAACGGACACTTGGGGCCCTTCGGAAAGGGCTCCAAGTGTCCGTTCGCGCTTAAGCCGGTGGTGGGTGGGCCCACGCCGCCAGGGTTCCCTGGCCGAGCTTGCGAGGCGAGGGAACCGGTGGTGGGTGGGCCCACGCCGCCAGGGTTCCCTGGCCGAGCTTGCGAGGCGAGGGAGGTGGCGGGGACTAGCCGAAGTACTTCGGCAGCGTCCCCTCGTGGGCTTCGCGGAGCGCGTCGAGGTCCAGGGTGTCGACGCCGTTGATCTCCAGCTTGCCGCTCTCGGCGTCCACGACGCCGATCCGGACGTGTGCGAAGCCGCGGGCCGTGCACATGTCCTTGAAGCGGATCTCCTCGGACCGGGGCACCGCCACGATGGCCCGGGCCTGGGACTCGGAGAACAGCGCGGTGAACAGGTCCACGCCGTCGCGGTCCAGCATGTCCTGGAGCGAAATGCGGGCTCCGACGCCGTAGCGCAGCGAGGACTCCACGAGGGCCGCCGCGAGGCCGCCTTCGGAGAGGTCGTGCGCGGCGTCCACCATGCCGTCGCGCGAGGCGTTGATCAGGATTTCACCGAGTTCGCGTTCGGCGGCCAGATCGACCGCCGGCGGCAGGCCACCGAGGTGTCCGCGCAGGTTGGACCATTCCGATCCGTCCAGTTCCGCCGCCGTCGTGCCCAGCAGGTAGATGGCCTGGCCGTCTTCCTTCCAACCCGAAGAGGTGCGGCGGGCGACGTCGTCCAGCTTTCCCAGCACGGCGACCACGGGGGACGGGTGGATGGGGGTGGTCCCGGTCTGGTTGTACAGCGAGACGTTGCCGCCGGTGACCGGGATGCCGAGGACCATGCAGGCGTCGGACAGGCCACGGATGGCTTCGGCCAGCTGCCACATGACGTCGGGATCTTCCGGGGAGCCGAAGTTCAGGCAGTCGCTGACGGCCATCGGCACGGCGCCGGAGGTGGCGACGTTGCGGTATGCCTCGGCCAGCGCCAGCTGCGCGCCGTGGTACGGGTCGAGGTAGGTGTAGCGGCCGTTGGCGTCGGTGGCCAGGGCCACGCCCAGGCCGGTTTCCTCGTCCACGCGGACCACGCCGGCGTCGTCCGGGAACGCCATGGCGGTGTTGCCGCCGACGTAGCGGTCGTACTGGTTGGTGATCCAGGACTTGCTGCACATGTTGGGCGACGCGACGAGTTCGGTGACCGCGGCGGCCAGCTCAGCGGGGGCGGCCGGGCGGCCGGTGTCCTGCACGGAGCCGGTGAAAGAGTCGGTCTGGACGGCGTCCTGCCATTCCGGGCGGGCGTACGGGCGGTCGTAGACCGGGCCGTCGTGGGCGACGGTGCGCGGGTCGACGTCGACAATCACCTCGCCCTCCCAAGTGATGATCAGGCGGCCGGTGTCCGTCACCTCGCCCAGCCAGGAGTACTCCACGGCCCACTTGTCCATCACCGCTTCAAACGCGGCGATGTTCTCCGGCGTGACCACGGCCATCATGCGTTCCTGCGACTCTGACATCAGGATCTCGCCCGGCGTCAGGGTGGGGTCGCGGAGCAGGACGGAGGTCAGCTCGACTTCCATGCCGCCGTCGCCGTTGGAGGCGAGCTCGGACGTGGCGCAGGAAATGCCCGCGGCGCCGAGGTCCTGGATGCCTTCAACGAGGGAGCCCTTGAACAGCTCCAGGCAGCACTCGATCAGGACCTTCTCGGCGAAGGGGTCGCCCACCTGGACGGCGGGGCGCTTGGACGGCTTGGTGTCGTCGAAGGATTCGGAGGCCAGCACGGAGGCTCCGCCGATCCCGTCGCCGCCGGTCCGGGCACCGAAGAGCACCACCTTGTTGCCCTTGCCGGAGGCGTTGGCGAGGCGGATGTCCTCGTGCCGCATGACCCCGACCGCGAGGGCGTTGACCAGCGGGTTGCCCTGGTAGACGGAGTCGAAGACCATCTCGCCGCCGATGTTCGGCAGGCCCAGGGAGTTGCCGTAGCCGCCGATGCCGGCCACCGCGCCGTGCATGACGCGGGCGGTGTCCGGGTGGTCGATGGCGCCGAAGCGCAGCGGATCCATCACGGCCACCGGGCGGGCACCCATCGAGATGATGTCGCGGACAATGCCGCCGATGCCGGTCGCGGCGCCCTGATAGGGCTCCACGAACGACGGCGAGTTGTGCGACTCGATCTTAAACGTCACGGCCCAGCCGTCGCCCAGGTTCGTGACACCGGCGTTCTCGCCGATGCCCACGAGCATGTCCTTCTTCATCTCCTCGGTCACCTTTTCGCCGAACTGGCGCAGGTGGTTCTTGGAGGACTTGTAGGAGCAGTGCTCGCTCCACATCACCGAGTACATGGCGAGCTCGGCGCCGGTCGGGCGGCGGCCCAGAACCTTGACGACCTCGTCGAATTCGTTTTCCTTCAGGCCCAGCTCGGCCCAGGGAAGCTCGACGTCAGGGGTCTTCGCCGCGTTCTCCACGGTGTCGATGTTGAACTTCCTGGCGGTCTGCTCGGGCGCCGCCACTGCGGGGGTCTCCGTCATTTGTTGTCTCCCACGATCGTGTTCAGGACAGAGGTGAAGAAGCCGAGGCCCTCGGTCCCGGCGCCCGTCTCCGGGCCGAAGCCGGTCTCGACGGCGTGCTCGGGGTGCGGCATGAGGCCCACGACGTTGCCGGCAGCGTTGGAGATGCCGGCGATGTCGCGCCGTGAGCCGTTCGGGTTCCAGCCGACGTAGCGGAACACCACGCGACCCTCCGCCTCCAGGGCGTCGAGGGTCTTCTCGTCGGCGATGTACTGGCCGTCCTGGTTCTTCAGCGGCACCGTGATCTCCTGGCCGACGGCGTAGTCGCGCGTCCAGTCGGTGGCGTTGTTTTCCACCCGCAGGATCTGGTCGCGGCAGAGGAACTTCAGGTGGTCGTTTTTGATCATCGAACCGGGCAGCAGGTGCGACTCCGTCAGGATCTGGAAGCCGTTGCAGATGCCGAGGACGGGCAGCCGGGCGTCCGAGTTGGCGGCGTCGATAATCTTGGCCATCAGCGGCGCGAACCGGGCGATGGCGCCGGCGCGTAGGTAGTCGCCGTAGGAGAAACCGCCGGGGATCACGACGGCGTCGACGTCGCCCAGGGTGGTGTCAGCGTGCCAGAGCGGCACCGGGGTTGCGCCGGCCAGACGCACTGCACGCGCGGCGTCGCGGTCATCGAGGGTGCCGGGGAAGGTGACGACGCCGATCCGCGCACCGGCGAGCCGGGGGTGCGCGGCGACGGCAACAGCCTCGCCGATCAGGGGGAGTTCAGTCATCTCAGGCCTCGACGACCTCGACGTTGACGACGTCTTCGATGACCGGGTTGGAGAGCAAGGTTTCCGCCGCGTTCCTGGCCTGGGCCAGGATCTCCTCGGTCACCTCGCCGTCGACGGTCAGTTCGAAGCGCTTGCCCTGGCGGACAGAGCTGAACGCAGTGAAGCCCAGGCGGGGCAGTGCACCCACGATGGCCTTCCCCTGCGGGTCGAGAATCTCGGGCTTGGGCATGACGTCGACAACGATCCGGGGCATCCGGTAACTCCTGTGCGTGAGCATTGGGTAAGGGCGCAGCGGAGTAGTGCCGTCTCACGCCGATCCGCTGTGTGGTGAGGACAGCAGTGTTTAAGGACAACATGGAACGGGCGCTCCGCGAGCTTGCACCCTCATTCTACCGGGCCCCGCGGGCCCCGCCGTATTCGTGACAAGGCGGGGGCCGCGGCTATGGTCTGCGACGATGGCGCTCAGTAGGATGTGGGCATGGCTGAGAAACCGAGATCCGTCCTGCTTCCCGTGCTCGCTGCCGCCGTCTTTGCGGGCCTCGGCCGGATGGTGCTGCAGAAGATCAAGGCCGACCGTGCGTACCGGGCTAGCAACGTGGCCGGCCCGCTGGATGAGAAAACCAAAGCGTGGATCAGCGAGGTTGTCCGGACGCCGCGCCAGTAGCCCCGCCAGTCATTAGCGTTTAACAACCCCCATATTGCCCCGCCGCCAGGCGGCACCCGCCGGGATGGCGCAGCTGTCCCGGCTTTGCCATGCCTCCGGAACGACGCGCTTTGTTGACCAATATGACCAATCCAGAATTGTCCTTGTGTTCTATGTCATATCTGCCTCTCAGTCTGTACTGTATGAATCGGCTGGTATCCGCCGGTGGGCGAGAGTCAACTCCTGTTCTCCTCCCCGTAACCAGTCCGTCGTCCCCGGCAATGGCGCCGGGACCGTTCCTTCTGAAAGGTTCAAATCACTCGTGAAATCACCAGGAAAGAGCTTCCTTCGAAGCGGGGGACTCCGGAGGGCAGTGGCGCTGACCCTGGGCTTGCCCGTTCTCCTCTCCACAGTTGCCATCTCGCCCGCCACTGCTGCGCCGGGCCAGGGCTCCACCGTCGCAGGGATCGCGCAGAAGAATCTGGACCCCGCCAGCTACCCGGACGGCCGCTACATCGTCCTGCTCGCTGAAAAGCCGGCGGCCACCTACGACGGCACCACGGACGGGCTGCCGGCCACGAAGCCTGCCAAGGGCAAGAAACTCGACACCAACAAGGCCGAGGTGAAGAACTACCGGGCCCACCTGGAGAAGAAGCAGGCGGAGGTCGCCGGCAAGCAGGACGTCAAGATCCAGCGCCAGTTCTCGGCTGCGGTCAACGGCTTCAGCGCCACGCTCACCACGGACCAGGCCATCAAACTCGCCAAGGACCCGAGCGTCCTGGTGGTCGCCCCTGATACGGAAAACGCCCCGGATTACTCCAGCACCGATTTCCTCAAGCTCAGCGGCGCGAACGGAACCTGGAACACCAAGTTCGGCGGCCAGGACGCAGCGGGCAAGGGCGTCGTCGTCGGCGTCATCGACACCGGGTACACCCCGGGCAGCGCATTCTTCGCCGGTGAAGAGGTCAAGCCGCTCGTCGGCGACCCCGTCGTCGGCGTTCCCTACCGCACGGCGGACGGCAAGATCGCCATGCTCAAGGCCGACGGTGAGACGTTTGTTGGCGAGTGCCAGAAGGGCACCGGAACCGGAGCAGCCTTCGACGGCTCTGCCTGCAACTCCAAGGTCCTGAGCGCGCACTACTTCGCCGAGGACTTCCTGCGCTACGTTCCCGCCGGCAACCGCGCCCCGGAGGAGCAGCTCTCCCCGGTCGACGTGGCCAGCCACGGCACCCACACGGCAAGCACCTCCGCCGGCAACAAGGACGTCGAGACGTTCGTTGACGGCCGCAGCTTCGGCCTGACCAGCGGCATCGCACCCGCCGCGAAGCTCTCCGTTTACAAGGTCTGCTGGGAAGACACCGACCCCAACACCGGCGGCTGCTACAGCTCCTCCTCGGTCGCTGCGGTGGAACAGGCCATGGCTGACGGCGTGGACGTCCTGAACTACTCGATCTCCGGCTCCGCGACCTCGGTCATCGACCCGGTCTCCGTTGCCTTCCTGAACGCCGCGTCCACCGGCATCTTCGTGGCCGCCTCCGCCGGCAACTCCGGCCCCACGGCCAGCACCGTCAACCACGGCGCCCCCTGGGTCACCACGGTCGCCGCCAGCAGCTTCTCCCAGGAGCTTCAGGGCACGGTGGAATTCGCCGATGGCACCAAGTTCCGCGGCGCCAGCATCATGAACCGGGAAGTGAAGGACGCCGGCGTCGTGCTGGCTGCCAATGCGGCAGCCGCAAACCCGCCGTCGTCCCCCGCGCTCTGCGGCCCTGGCACGCTGGATCCGGCGAAGGTCGCCGGCAAGGTTGTCGTCTGCGACCGCGGCGTCGTTGACCGCGTCGCCAAGAGCGCCGAGGTCGCCCGCGGCGGCGGCGTCGGCATGATCCTGGTGAACCTCAGCAACTCCTCCCTGGACACGGACCAGCACTCGGTCCCGACCGTCCACGTGAACCCGCCGGCCACCCAGGCCATCAAGGACAAGGTCACGGCCAACCCGGGCATCAAGGTTTCCCTGGTGAACAAGGACACAACCGGGCTCCCGCTCGAGGCCCAGCCGCAGATTGCCGGCTTCTCCTCCCGCGGGCCGCTGCTGGCGACCAACTCGGATCTGCTGAAGCCGGATGTTTCCGCTCCCGGCGTTGCTGTCCTGGCCGGCGTCTCGCCGATCGGTTCAGGCGGGGCGAACTTCGGTTTCATGTCGGGCACCTCGATGGCCGCCCCGCACGTTGCCGGTTTCGGCGCGCTGCTCCTGGGCAAGAACCCGTCCTGGTCGCCCGCCATGGTGAAGTCCGCCATGATGACGACCGCGGGCAACGTGGTTAACGCCGACGGATCCAAGAACACTGACGTCCACGCCACCGGCGCGGGCGAGGTCGATCCGGCACGCATGGTGGATCCTGGCCTGGTGTATGACGCCAACTTCGAGGACTACCTGAAGTTCATCCAGGGCACCGGCGTTGACCTCGGCCTGCCGTCCAGCACCAAGCCGCGGGACATGAACGTTCCGTCGTTCGCGCTGGGCAATCTCACCGGCAAGATCGAGGTAACCCGCACGGTGACCGCCCTGACCCCGGGCGTCTACAAGGCCACGGCCAACGTCCCGGGCATCAAGGTCAGCGTGGCTCCGGCCGCACTGAACTTCACCGCAGCAGGCGAGCAGCGCACGTTCAAGGTCACTTTCGAAAACCAGGGTGCGGCGCTGGGCAAGTTCGCCATGGGCTCGCTGAGCTGGGAAGGTGCCGGCAGGACCGTCACCTCGCCGATCTCGGTCCGCCCGCAGTCGGTTGTGGCTCCGAAGGATGTCACTTTCACCACCGAGTCGGCTACCGGCTCCGGTGACATCACCGTGGTTTCCGGCACGAACGGCGAGACCAGCATGACCCTGGACGGTCTCTCCAAGGCGGATTCCTCGGCCGTGGAACTGGTTCCGGGTGCCTTCACGGGCCGTGCGGATGCCTCCACGTTCGTCAAGACCGTCCAGGTTCCGGCCGGAGTGCCGCTGGCGAAGTTCTCGGTCATCTCCTCGGACCCGAACGCGGACTTCGACATGTGGGTCGTGACCCCGAGGGGTGTCGAGCAGGTGGCCACCTCCTCCTCCAGCGAGACCCTCTCCATCGCCAACCCGGCGGGCGGCAAGTACACGATCTACGCGAACCTGTACTCCAGCCCGGACGGCAAGGCGCGTAAGGCGTCCGTTGACGCTGCGGTGCTCGGCGCCAACGTGGGCAACGCCACGCTCTCGCCGAACCCGCTGAAGCTGGCCAACGGCAAGGCCGGCAAGCTCTCGCTGAACTGGACCGGACTCGCGGTTGGCTCCTACATCGGCCGGGTGACCTTCGCCGGCGCCAGCGAGCCGACCTTCGTCAATGTCATCGTGTCGCCGGCCGGCACCACGATGGTGGCCCCCACCTCCGAGGACCAGGCCAGCAACGTGGGCCCGGGTGACGAGGCCGGCACCGGCAACGCAGCCCAGCTGGAGAAGGGCGCCAAGGTGAAGAAGGAGCAGTCCAAGGTTGTGCACCAGGACCTGACGGAAGCCCCGAACAACGCCATCTAGCAACACCTGGAAACAGCAATGGCCGGCGGTCGGTACCGCCGGCCATTGCCGTTTAAACCACGGGCCTCAGCTGGCGCCGGTGGATCCCGCGGTGCCGCCCAAAAGCGGCGCGAGGGCACGCCAGCGGGCGATTTCGCAGCCATCCGTGCGGCTGAATTCGCAGTGGACTTCCCGGCCCAGATAGCGCCCGGTGACCACAGCCACCTGCGGGCCGCCGTACTGCTGGGTGCACAGCTTCGGCGGTCCGGGCACGGGGAAAAAGATGTCCTCGCCATGCTGCCGGAGCGCCTCAAGCGCGGCAACGGAGTCGGGCAGGGAGGAGACGGCGGTGGGGGCGCCGCCGTCGGCGACCAGCCGGAAGGTGTGCTCCGGGGTGCCCGGTGCCTCCGTCAGACGGATCGTGAGGTCGACGTCGTGCGGGGCGGCCACTCCGGCAGGGTCGGTCATAGGAGTCCTTCCTGGGCTGCGGGGAGCGGGGGAGCCGCGGCGCCGGCAGCCGTCAGCAGCGGCGCGAGTTCGAGCAGCAGCCGGCGGCGCAGGTCCTGCGAGGCGGCGGCGAACGCCCGCTGCTGCTCCACGTATTCGGCCTTGCCCTCAGGCGTTTCGATCCGGATGGGCGGGTAGCCCCACTCGCTCAGCTCGTAGGGGGAGGCGCGCATGTCCATGGCGCGGATCCGCCAAGAGAGCTCGAAGCAGTCCATGACCAGCTCGCTGGGCAGCGCGGGCGCCAGCTTGTACGCCCACTTGTAGAGGTCCATGTTCGCGTGCAGGCAGCCGGGCTGTTCCATGCTCCGCTGGTTCTCGCGGCTCGGCTCCAGGGTGTTCAGCGGCACGGCGTCGGGGGTGTAGAACCGGAAGGCATCGAAATGCGAGCAACGGATCCGGTTGTCCTCGACCACGCGGTCCGTCCGCTCGGAACCCAGCCGCAGTTTCAGGTACTCGTGCCGCAGTTCGAACTTGTCCTGCCGGTAGACCATGGCCCACTCGTGCAGCCCGAAGCAGCCGAACTGCGCAGGCCGTGCGGCCGTACCCGCCAGGATGATGCCGGCAAACTGCACGGCCTCGCGCCGTTCGCTGAGGAACCGTTCGACGTCGACCGTCACCGCATCCGTGCCCGGCGCCAGGCCCGCAGCATCGAGTTCCCCGGCGTCGGGAATGCGGTAGTACTTCCAGCCGGAGCGCGCCGCTGCCGCCGCTCCGGAGAGGACGACGCCGGCGCCGGGATGCCAGCGCAGCAGTTGGCCGGGCTTCTGGGTGTAATAGGTGAAGAGGAAGTCCTCCACCGGGTGTTTTTGGCCCGCCGACCTCCGGGCGAGGTAGGGATCCGCGTAGGTTCGGACGCGCTGGACGTGGGCGGCTTCGCGCTGGAGCCACTCGTCCCGCGGGAGATGGTGCAGTTTAGACAGCCCCACCGGTGGATCCCAGGATGTCCTTGGCGGCCTTCCACTGGGCGATCTCGCAGCCGTCCCGCAGGCTGAACTTGGCTTCGACAGCCTTGCCGTCCACGGAACCCGTGACGGTCGCCTCCTCCGGCCCGCCGTACTGCTGGGTGCAGACCTTGTCCGTGGGCCGCGGGGCGGGGCTGAGCAGGGCCGCGTTCGCCTTCAAGGCGGCGCATCCCGCGGCGGCGGTCGGGTGCTGGCTTTCCGCTGCCGGGACACCGTTCTGGCACACCAGCGTGTAATTCGTGGCCTTCCCACCTTCGGCGGACGTGACCATGATGGCGAGTTCGGCGTTGCCCTGCCCCGGTCCGGCTGTGGGGGCAGCGGCCGACGGCGACGGCGCCGTGGCGGTGGTTTCCGTGTCGGCGGACGGGGTGCCCGAGCCCGGGCTGCTGGCGGAAGGCGAAGCCGAGGCGGAGGTGGTGCCGGTGGGCGAGGCGCTCGGCGCAGGCCCGCCGCCGGATGCGCAGGCGGCCAGTCCGGCGGCCGTGATCACGGCGAGCAGGGTGGGGATCAGGGTCTTACGCATGGTCGGCTCTCCTCGGTTTCACTCATTCTAGCGCCGCCCCGACGCCGCGCCGCCGCCGGGGGAGAGGGGGGTGGGGGCGTGTCCGCGGCGGGCTAGCCGCCGTGGCCCGCGTCCGCGGCCCGGGTGGCCGCGATGAGGCGCATCATCGAGGCATGCAGTTCGCCGACCTGCTCGCGGTCCAGGCCCAGCCGGGCCATCATGGTGCCGGGCACCGCTGTCGCCTGTTGCCGGAGCGCCGCCCCGCGGGGGGTCAGCCGCACCGCGAGGCTACGTTCGTTGCCTTCGGCCCGTTGCCGGGTGATGTAGCCTGCCGCTTCCAGCCTCCGCAGCAGCGGCGAAATCGTGGCGGGTTCCTGGGCGAGGGCATCACTGATGTCGCGGACGGTGCGGGGGCTCGATTCCCACAGGCACAGCATCACCAGATACTGCGGGTGGGTGAGGCCCAGCTTGTCGAGCACCGGCTTGTAGGCGCCCACGACGCTGCGCGAGGCAACGGTCAGGGCGAAACAGAGCTGGTGTTCCAGGAGCAGGTCCTCGTCCACGGGGGTGGACGCGCCCGGGGTGGTTGCGGAGCCGGTGTCGGCGATGGCCATCAGGCCTCCTTCAAATAGTTAGTGCGCTAATGATTAGCGTACACTGGTGCTACGTCCGTTTCGAAGGAGTGGGTAATGGCCAAGGAAAACACCGCCCAGCGGTTCATGCGTGCGACCGGAAAGCTGAGGGCAATTTTCGGCCCCGCCAGCCGGACCTCGATTGGCCATGAGATGACGGAGCAGAACCGCCAGCTGCTGGCCCAGCGGCAGGCCGAAACCCAGCAGTGGGAAACCCTCCACCGGCCGGACGGCAGCACCTATGTGGTGCCCCGCAACCCCCAGGACAAGTCCCTGCGCTAGCCCACCCGCGGCCCGGATCAACGCCGGGGCCTGGTCGACCCCGTGGGCCGGATCCACCCCGTGGGCCCGCTGCGCGGGACCTTCCCCGCCGTCGTCCGCCCTGCCCTTTTCGCCGCCGCCGGGCGTAAAATGATGGCACTGGCGCCGCCCGCGCCACCTTTCGCTTGGCCTGTCAGCAGGAAAGGGGGTGGGAATTATGGCACGTGCACTGAGGGCGGCTGCGTTGCGTCGGCACCTGCACCCGTCGTCTTGGGTCCGGTTCCTTTTTGGCCCTGCTTCGCGCGGGGATTATGCCGCGCCGGTCGTGCACCGGCACGATGACTTCGAGCAGGCCTCGGAGAGTGATCTCGCCGGCTTCGAAGTCGAGACCGATTCGCAGGGACACCACTATGCGGTCCGTCGGGAGGACCTCCCGAAGGAGCAGGTCTAACCCGCCCGGTGGCTGGACGGCAAAGGGAGCAGCTGAGTGGCTGCTCCCTTTCGTGTGCGGTGCTCTGGCGACGTCCTAGCGGCCGGTGCCGCCGTAGACCGTTGCCTCGTCTTCGCTGTCCAGGTCGAACGCTTTGTGGATGGCGCGGACGGCGTCGTCAAGCTGGTCGGCGTGGGTCACCACCGAGATGCGGATTTCCGAGGTGGAGATCATGTTGATGTTGATGCCGGCCTCGGAGAGTGCGGCGAAGAACCGTGCGGAGACGCCCGGGTGCGAGCGCATGCCGGCACCGATCAGGGACAGCTTGCCAATTTTCTCGTTGTACTCGATGTTTTCGAAGCCGATCTCGGCCTGGGCGGCGCGCAGGGCCGCCAGCGCGTCGGCGCCTTCGACGATCGGCAGCGTGAAGGAAATGTCGGTCCGGCCGGTGCCGTGCGTGGAGACGTTCTGGACGATCATGTCAATGTTCGAGTGCGCGTCCGCGATGACCTGGAAGATCGCCGCCGCCTTGCCGGGGATGTCCGGAACGCGGACCACCGTGACTTTGGCTTCGGAACGGTCGTGGGCAACGCCGGAGATGATTGGCTGCTCCAAGGCAACTCCCTCTTGAATCGTGATCTTGTCATCGGCGCTGGGCAGCACCCAGGTACCTTCGTTCTGGCTGAATGAGGAACGGACGTGCAACGGCACTCCGAAGCGGCGGGCGTATTCCACGCAGCGCAGGTGCAGGATCTTGGCCCCCGAGGCCGCGAGCTCGAGCATTTCCTCACTGGAGATGCGGTCGATCTTCCGGGCGGCCGGAACAACCCGCGGATCCGCGGTATAGATCCCGTCAACGTCGGTGAAAATCTCGCAGACGTCGGCGTCGAGGGCGGCGGCCAGCGCCACGGCGGTGGTGTCCGAGCCGCCGCGGCCCAGCGTGGTGATCTCGTTCGTGGTGCGGCTCATCCCTTGGAAGCCCGCGACGATGGCGATGTGTCCCTTGTCCAGGGCCGTGCGGATCCGGTGCGGGTCGACGTCGATGATCCGGGCCTTGCCGTGGATGCCGTCGGTGATCATGCCGGCCTGGGAACCGGTGAAAGACTGGGCCGAGGCGCCGTACTTGTTGATGGCCATCGCGAGCAGGGCCATGGAGATGCGCTCGCCGGCGGAAAGGAGCATGTCCATTTCCCTGGCCGGGGCGGAATCGGTCACCTGGGCAGCCAGGTCGAGGAGTTCATCGGTGGTGTCGCCCATGGCGGACACGACGACGACGACTTCGTCGCCGGAGTTGTGGGCGTCCACGACGCGCCGGGCGACCCGCTTGATCCCTTCCGCGTCCGCGACGGAGGAGCCGCCGAACTTCTTCACCACCAGGTGTTTGGTGGCGCCAGGCTTCACGGGCAGCTGCAGCGGCTGCGTTCCGGGATGGACTTCGGTAGTGGACAAACTCATGCGCGCACCCTCACTGGATCATCGGGGTTCTGGGCCAGCCAGCCAAACGGCGACGGCGGACTCTCCCTTGAGTTTATCGCCGCCGGGGCCCGGAAATGAATTGTGACCGAAATGCCGGACTGGGCTGCCTCCGGCGCGGGGCGGGGAGGGGCTGCCGGACCACGGATCGGGCCCCGCGGCCGGACCACGGATGGACATGCTCAGTGTTCGCGCCCAGGAATGGACATAATGCCACTATGTCCATTCCTGGGCGGACCGGATGGGCATGCCCGGAGAGGGACGTTGCGCATGTCCATCCGTGGGCCGACCGGATGGGCATGCCCGGCGAGGGACGCGGAGCAGGGGCCTCAGAGGCCACACGGGTCACCAGGGTCGCGAGGCGGGGTGGGCCGGGCGGGCTACCAGGAACGGTCGAGCCGATATCGCCAGGACGGAAGCTCCTTGCCAGCGGTGTCCTCTGCTGCCGTGAAATAGCGGTCGGGCTCGAAGCCCAGTCCTTCCAGCAGACGCCGCGAAGGCAGATTGGGTTCGTAGACGCCGGCAAAGACCGTCCGGCTTCCGCCGGCGAACAGCCACCCAACGAGGGCGGCGGCGGCTTCCCGGCCGAGTCCGAGTCCATGGTGTTCCGGGTGCAGGATGTAGCCCAGGCTGGCCGCATCTGCTGGGATCCGGCCGGGGGCCGGGAGCCGGGGGTCTGCCGTGTTCCAGGTCCGGCCGTCCCCGATGACCTCCCCGCTGGCCCGCAGTTCGATGGCCCAGCCGATGTTGAACCACTCGGCGGTGGAGGCCTCGGCCGCGGCCAGCGCCGTCCTCAGCCGGGCCGTGTTCTCCGCGGGGCTGAGTGCCGCATGTGACAGATAGCGCGTGGCGTCCGGGTCGCCGCGGAACCGCAGGAGGGCGGGGCCGTCGTCGGCCGTCAGCGGACGCAGGGTCAGGCGTTCGGTGCGCAGCGGGCCGGGCGCGCCGGGGAGGGCTGTCACGGCCCCTGTCAGCTCAGGGCGTTGCGGCGGCCTTCGAAGGCGCGGCCCAGGGTGACTTCGTCGGCGTACTCGAGGTCTCCGCCAACGGGAAGGCCCGACGCGAGCCGGGTGACGGCGATGCCGATCGACTTGAGCATCCGGGCGAGGTAGGTGGCCGTGGCTTCTCCCTCGAGGTTGGGGTCGGTCGCGATGATGATTTCCTGGATGGCGCCGTCGTTGAGCCGGGTCAGCAGCTCGCGGATCCGCAGTTGTTCCGGACCGATGCCGGCGATCGGATTGATGGCGCCGCCCAGCACGTGGTACCGGCCGCGGAAGGACCGGGTGCGTTCCACCGCCAGGACGTCCTTGGACTCCTCCACGACGCAGATGATGGAGGGGTCGCGGCGCGGATCCCGGCAGATGTTGCAGAGTTCCTGCTCGGTGACGTTGCCGCAGACGGTGCAGAACTTCACCCGCTCCTTGACCGTCGTAATGGCCTCGACCAGGCGCTTCATGTCCTGCGGATCAGCTTCGAGGATGTGGAAGGCGAGCCGCTGGGCCGACTTGGGCCCGACGCCGGGGAGGCGGCCGAGCTCATCGATCAGCTCCTGAACTGCACCTTCGTACACAATTTCCTCGTTCGTTTGGGGGAGGGGAGGCCTGGTCGGCCGCCGGGAGGGCTAGAAGCGCGGCGCCAGCGGGCTTCCGTCCAAGGAGCGCTCTTCGATCAGCTTCCCGCCCAGAATACGCTCGACGGCGGCGCGGCCGAACACGCCCGATTCCTCGATCGTTTCGTCGTCGGCGCTGGGGATGTCCTGTTCGTAGTTCGTGGCGGCAACTGCCGCGCGCGCCGGCGCCTTGGCACGGCCGGCCTCTGCTTCGGGGCTGTTGGACAGCCGCTGGTAGAGGCTCTGCCGTCCGGAGGCCGGAGGCGCGCCCACCGGGGCCGTGGCCACAACCGAGGACGCCGCCACCGTAATGACCGCGGGTCCGGCGGCAGCGGAGACGAGCTGCGGCGCAGGCGTGCGTTCCGCCGAGCCGGCGTGTCCGGAGCCGCCCGGGAAAGCGCCGACCGGCTCCGGAATCTGCGCAGCCGCAGGCTCATAGTGCGGCGGCTCTGGTTCCGGGCTCTGCCGCGCCGCCTCCTGGGTGGTCTCCGGGGAAGGGTGCCGCCCGACGTTCAACTCGGTGCCAACGCTCCAGACCCCGGGGGATTGCTCGACGGCGCGTGCCCACGGGTCGGCGGCGGTGTCCGGGGCAGCCGCGGCAGGGGTGCCGGCCGGGCCGGCCGCCGGCGCTGCGGCGGACCCTGCGGCGGGTGCGCCTGCGGCGGCCCGTGGGCGTGGTGCGGTCCGCGCTGGTGCGGATGCCGCTGGGGGAGCGGCCCGGACGGCGGGCGGGGCCGAAGGATCCCAGTCCATCGGCGGCTCTTCGTCCAGAGGCGGAGCGTCTTCATCCCGCGGCGGCCCCCAATCGTCATCCGGGTAGGAGTACGAACCGACCGCATCAGGATTCGCCCCACCGGACGACCCGGCGGGCGGCCCGGCCTGCTGAGTGTCCTCCGCGGCGGGTCTGGCGGGCTGAGGCTCTGGCTGCTGGGCATGCTGCGGCGCCTGGGCAGCCGTCGTTGCAGCGGTTGCAGGTGCCAGGCTCTCCCCGTTTCCGGCCGCCGCCGCGGCTTCGGGTGCCCCATCCGATGCGGGTACACCCCCGGCCGCTGCGGGGGCCAGACCCCAGGCAACGTCCGCAGAGGTTGCCGGGGCCTGCTCCCGGCTAGCGGGAACTTTTGGGTTTGGCTCAGAGCTCGCTGCGCTGCTGGAGCCGCCGGCTACGGCCGTGATCTGGCAGTCGATGCCGATCGTTTTGTGGATTGCCTGGCGCAGGTTCTCCGCGTGGTCCGCGCGTCCAAAGGCGCCGGCGAGCCCGGAGGTGGTGAAGGACAGCGTCAGTTGCTGGCCCTCGAAGTGGCCGACCTGGGCGTTGGGTTCGACGAGCGCCCACGTGCTGCGCTTGATCTTCGTCAGAGTCTGCAGGATCTCAGGCCAGGCCCGGCGAAGGACCTCGACGTCGGGTCCGGAGCCCGCAGCAGGTGCGGCCGGGGCGGACGGCACCGTGGACGCGGCCGCTGCCGGGACGTCGGCAGCCGGGCGTTCGGCCGGTGCCGAGTGGGCCGGCGCCGCGTTGGCGGTTTCTTCGGGCACGGAGGCCAGCGGTGCCTGCTCCGGACGGCTTGCCTGTGCGGGCTGCAACGCCGGGGCAGGCTGTTCTGCCCGGGCGCGCTCCGGCGCCGGTGCGGGAACGGGGCGCGTGGCGCCTTTCGCGGCCGTGGGTTCCTCCACCGGCCAGTCGTTGGTGCTGACCCGAGGCGCCGTAAGCGGCGGCCTTTGCTGCTGCATTTCCTGCGCGCCCGGTGCCGGCGCCGGTGCCTGCGCCGCGGGGGCAGCGGGTGCAGAAACCGGTGGGGCCGCTGCCGGCGCGGGTGCCGCCATCGGGGCGGATCGGGCCGGCGCCGCGGAGGCCGTCCCGGCGGCGGGAGTTCCGACGTCGTTCCCGGCGTAATTCAGGCGCCGCTCCACGCGGTCAATCCGGGCGGCGATCCCGCGTTCGGTCTGTTCCGAGCTCGGCAATAGGATGCGGGCACAAAGCAGTTCCAGGTGCAGGCGCGGCGACGTCGCGCCGGTCATCTCGGTGAGCGCGGTGTTGGTGACATCGGCAGCCCGGGAAAGCTCGGAGGCGCCGAGGTTGTGGGCCTGGTTCTGCATCCGGGCGATCTGGTCCGCCGGCATGCCGCGGAGGATCGACTGCGCGCTCTCCGGCATGGCCTGCACGATGATCAGGTCGCGGAAACGCTCGAGCAGGTCCTCGACGAAGCGGCGCGGGTCGTGGCCGGTCTGGATGACGCGATCCACGGCGCGGAACACGGTGGCGGCGTCGGAGGCGGCAACGGCCTCGACGACGTCGTCCAAGAGGGAGGCGTGTGTGTAACCCAGCAGGGCCACGGCCAGTTCGTAGTCCAGCCCGTTCGGGCCGGCGCCGGCCATGAGCTGGTCCAGCACGGAGAGCGAGTCGCGCACGGAGCCGCCGCCGGCTCGGATGACAAGCGAGAGCACGCCGGGAGCCACCGGGACGTTCTCCTGCTTGCAGAGCAGTTCAAGGTACGCCATTAAGGGCTCCGGCGGTACCAGCCGGAACGGGTAGTGGTGGGTGCGGGACCGGATGGTGCCGATCACCTTGTCCGGCTCCGTTGTGGCAAAGATGAACTTGATGTGTTCCGGCGGCTCTTCGACGATTTTGAGCAGCGCGTTGAAGCCGGCCGACGTGACCATGTGGGCTTCGTCGATGATGAAGATTTTGTAGCGGTCGCGGACCGGGGCGTAGGTGGCGCGTTCGCGCAGGTCGCGGGCGTCGTCCACGCCACCGTGGCTGGCGGCGTCGATCTCGATCACGTCGAGCGAGCCCGCACCGCCGCGTGCCAGTTCAACGCAGCTGGGGCAGGCGCCGCAAGGGGTGTCCGTGGGGCCTTCGGCGCAGTTCAGGCAGCGCGCCAAGATGCGGGCGGACGTCGTTTTGCCGCAGCCGCGGGGGCCGGAAAAGAGGTAGGCATGGTTGACGCGGTTCTTCCGCAGGGCCGTCATCAGCGGGTCGGTGACGTGCTCCTGCCCGATAACGTCCGCGAACGAATCGGGGCGGTACCTGCGGTAAAGAGCGGTAGTAACAGTCACAGCTAAACCCTACCAATCGGCACAGACATAAAAGACCCCCCATGCACCCGCCAGAGCCCATTTACCCTTGCTACCTTCCGGTCCTGGGGGAGTTCAACAGGATGACGCCACATGAGGGGCCGTCGACTACTTTACCCGACGATCGGGCCTGCCTCGAATCCGCCCTTGTCGCCGGGGGACATGCCCAATTTTCGGTCGGACCGGAGGGCTCAATTGGTCGAAGCCGGGAATGTCAGGTAGTCTAGTATCTGCTTTTGATTCAGAAGCTACTGGAGAATTCGCCTAGCGGCCTATGGCGCACGCCTGGAACGCGTGTTGGGTTAACGCCCTCGGGGGTTCAAATCCCCCATTCTCCGCGTTTGGCCCCGGTCCCTCGGACCGGGGCCTTTTTGCGTCCCGGAACTCGCGGCTAGCGCTCCCCGGCCCGCAGTCTGCTGCGTTCCGGCCCGCAGCTGCCCGGCCCGCAGCTAACCCGGATACCCCAGGCGGCGCAGCCGCTGGCGTGCAGCCTGCTCGCTCGGTCCAACCCGGCCCAGGGCAAGATGGACGACTCCCAGCGTGGCCTTCGTGGCAAGCTTCACCGGCAGAGGAAGTGGTCCCAGCCGTGCGGTCCGCAGCCCCAGCATCTCCCGGTATTTGGGCTCAAGGCTGGCCACCGCCGCCGCGAACAGCACCCGGTAGCCGGGCCGGAGAGCCGGGTGGAGCGGGGGATCCCGGATGAAGGCCACGGTCTCGGCGACTCTGTCGCCGGAACTGAGCACGCCGTCGTCGTACCAGCGATCGAGCTGCCGGCGCATGTCAGCTTCGCTCAGCGGCGGCGACTCGACCCCCATGAGGGTCCCCGCCTGCGCCCATTCGCGCACGTACGCGTCCGGGCCGCCCGGAATCGGCCGGCCCCAGAGCTTGTGCGCGGACAGGAAGGCATCGGTGAAGGCGATGTGAACCCAGCTCAGCAGCTCAGGATCGTTGGCCGCATAGGGCCGGACCACGCCGTGGCCGTCGACATAGTCGCCGCGCACCGACTCGTGCAGGCGGAGCACCCAGTTCGAGGCGGCACGCGCGGCGTCCGTGGACCCGTAGGTGACCGTGAAGATCCAGCGGATGGTGCCGGCGAGCCGGCCCAGGGGGTCTTCGCGGAAGCGGGAATGGTCGTGGACCCCGGCCAGGGCGCCAGGGTGCAGCGCCTGCATCAGCAGGGCGCGGATGCCGGCGACAATCGTCGGCATATCCCCATGGACGGCCCAGACGGCGGACCCGGGAAGGTGATAGCCGGCGTCGGAGCCTTCCGCGAGGCGGCCCACCCACTCCGGAACCGCATCCCGGGTCCCGGTGAACGTCTGCTTGAGCTCGGCCTGCCACTCCCTGAGGACATTGCGCATACTCCTATTCTTACCCGGCCCGGCCGGAGGTCCTACGCGCTTGCGCGGGCAGCGCTACTGGGACGCCACCCAAGTCGCCGAACGGTGGCGTGAAGATGCCGCGGAAGCGCCGGAAACCGCGGATTTCGGAGGTTCACAGACCCAGTCGATTGTGGTCCCATAGGAGGGTGAGTCCGTTGAGATTGGGGTCTGGCGGACAGAATGCAGGAGTCACGTCGTGGGAAAACACTGGGGAAACTCAACGAGTGAGCTGTCCAAAACTTCAGGAGTAGTTGCGCGCGCTCTGGCGGCAGCAACGGGCCTCGCCCTTGCGGTGCTGGTCTTCGGGCCCACCGTGCCCGTCGGAACATCGGCCCGCGAGGCGCCTCAACCGCCGCTGGCCACGGGTTCCGTGGGACCGGGATTCCTGGAGCCGGAGGGCAACGCGCCGGATGGGGGCGGAAAGTCCGCCCCGACCGTTCCTGATGCGCTGACCGCTGACGGCCGCGCCCTCGTTTCGTTCGCCCGGACCACGGTCCGGACGGCGTCCAAGGAGGGCAAAGTCGAACTCCGTCTGGCCTCGGCCGGCCTGTCGCGTCCGCCGAAAGGCTTCCTGATGGCCCCGCTCGAGGTGCTGGTGGCATCGTCCCCGTTTGGCCTGCGCACCAGCCCCTTGACCGGAACCGCCGGGGAATTCCACTGGGGCCAGGACTTTGCCGCCCCGTGCGGCACCCGGGTATATTCGGCCGACGCCGGTGTGGTGCGTGCCGTCGGATGGCATCCCTGGGGCGGCGGCAACCGGGTCGAAATCGACCACGGGAACGGCCTGATCACCACGTACAACCACCTCGAAGGCATCGCCGTGAAGAAAGGGGAATCGGTGGGCGTGGATGAGGTCATTGCCAAGGTGGGAACGACGGGCTCCTCCACCGGCTGCCACCTCCACTTTGAGACGATCCTCAACGGCTCGCACACCAACCCCCTTGACTGGAAATTCCTTCCGACCCGCCAGGTGGACCAGCTCGACGACATCCAGATGGTCAGCTACAGCCCGTCCAGCGCCAGCACGGACTGGGCCGTCCCCGTGACCGAAAACCAGGCCGGTGCGGTCACCGGCGGGGTTCAGGAGGCAACACGTGCCGCCGTCGCGGCCTCGCCCGCCGCGTCGCCGCCGCCGACGAGTGCGCTCGCGGAAACCACTCCCAGCCCCACCGTCACCCCAACGCCGACGGTTACGCCAACGCCGACGGTTACGCCAACCCCTACGCCCACCCCGACGGTTGCGGAGGTAACGCCGACCCCGACGGTTACGCCGACCCCGACCGTCACCCCAACCCCTACGCCGACGGTTGCGGAGGTCACCCCGCCCCCGACGGTTACGCTGACCCCCACCGTCACCCCAACGCCGACGCCGAGTGTTACGCCGACGCCGCCTCCCAGCCCTGCGGCGACCGAAACGCCGTCGGCCCCTGCCGACGATGTGACGCCGGCAGCTACCGCGCCTGCCGTGACCGCGACCCCGCCCGCCGTGACTGCGCCCACGGTGACGGCAGCCCCGCAGGAGACGGCCGCCACGAAGCCGACAGCCTCCTTGGAACCCACGGCGTCGCCCAAACCCTAGGAACGTCATAGCCGTACCAAAGTCCGCGGCAGCCCGCGGACCCATACCCTCGCGCCGCGGTGCCGAACCACAAGGTGAACCGCCTTTGCACCCAAACCCGCGAGGAAACCCCCAATGACATCCCTGTATTCCATCCCGCTGACCCTCAACGACGGCACCGAAACGGACTTTGGCCGATTCAGGGGCCAGGTAGTGCTGGTTGTAAACGTGGCTTCCCAGTGCGGCTTTACGCCGCAGTACGCCGGGCTGGAGGCACTCCACAACAAGTTCCGCGAGGAAGGCTTCACGGTACTCGGCGTTCCCTGCAACCAGTTCGCCGGACAGGAGCCCGGAGCCGACGCCGAAATTGCCGAGTTCTGCCAGCGCAACTTCGGCGTGACGTTTCCGCTCACCACCAAGGCCGATGTCCGTGGCCGGCACCAACATCCGTTGTACGCCCGGCTGACCCGGTTCAAGAAGGGTCTGTTGCCGGGGCTCGTGAAGTGGAATTTTGAGAAGTTCCTGGTCAACCGCGACGGCGAGATCGTCGCCCGCTTCGCCCCCACCGTCGAGCCCGACTCACCGGAGGTCATTGAGGCTGTCCGCCAGGCGCTCGCCTGAGCCTCCGCCTGCCCATCGCGGGCAAGCCGTCGGGCAGGCATCGGCACGAGAACAGGAAGCGCAAGGGGGCTACGGACCCTATTTGTAAGCATGCTTCCGGCCTAGACTGACGAGACCCTCCAACATTCCGGCCTCACCCGCGGCGCAAACGCGTCCCCCGTTGGCATCGCAGCCGACGCAGGCCCGGAGAGGGCGCATCAGCAAGCTTCGTGAATCACAACTGGGCACTCAGCATTGGGGTCCGTGAAACCAGGAGGAAAGTGATGACAGGAAACAAAGCCGTTGCCTACAAGGGGCCAGGAAAAGTCGAACTGATTGACATCGACTACCCCACCTTCGAACTAAAGGACGGACCAGGCGTCAACCCGGCCAACGTGGGCCGGCAGGTGCGCCACGGCGTTATTCTCAAGACCGTCGCGACGAACATCTGCGGATCGGACCAGCACATGGTCCGCGGCCGCACCACCGCCCCGTCCGACTTGGTGCTGGGTCACGAAATCACCGGTGAGGTGGTGGAAGTCGGTCCCGACGTTGAGTTCATCAAGGTCGGGGACCTGTGTTCCGTCCCCTTCAACATCGCCTGCGGCCGCTGCCGGAACTGCAAGGAACGCAAGACCGGCATCTGCCTGAACGTCAACCCTGACCGTCCGGGCAGCGCCTACGGCTACGTGGACATGGGCGGCTGGGTCGGTGGCCAGGCCAACTACGTGCTGGTCCCGTACGCGGACTGGAATCTGCTGAAGTTCCCGGACAAGGACCAGGCGATGGAGAAGATCCTGGATCTGGCCATGCTCTCGGACATCTTCCCCACCGGTTTCCACGGCGCCGTCTCGGCCGGCGTGGGCGTCGGGTCGACGGTGTATGTCGCGGGTGCCGGACCGGTCGGCCTTGCAGCCGCCACCAGCGCCCAACTGCTGGGTGCCGCCGTCGTGATCGTCGGTGACATGAACGAGGACCGGTTGAAGCAGGCGCGCAGCTTCGGCTGTGAGACCGTCGACCTGTCCAAGGGCGGACCGGCGGAACAGATCGAGCAAATTCTCGGCGTGCCCGAGGTCGACTGCGGGGTGGATGCCGTCGGCTTCGAGGCAAAGGGGCACGGCCACGACGCTAAGGAAGCGCCGGCGACGGTGCTGAACTCCCTGATGGAACTCACCGCGGCAGGCGGCGCGCTCGGCATTCCGGGGCTCTACGTCACCGGTGACCCGGGCGGGGTGGACGAGGCGGCCAAGAAGGGCGCGCTCTCCCTGAGCCTGGGCACGGGCTGGGCCAAGTCGCTGAGCTTCACCACCGGCCAGTGCCCGGTGATGAAGTACAACCGCGGGTTGATGATGGCGATCCTGCACGACAGGGTCCACATCGCCAAGAACGTCAACGCCAAGTCGATCACCCTCGAGGACGCACCCAAGGGCTATGCCGAGTTCGACGCCGGCGCCGCCACGAAGTACGTGCTTAACCCGAACGGCTACCTAAGCTAGCCGCCAATTAACTGAGTGATCCACTTCCCGGCGGACACATACACGCATATTCCTGCGCAGGTATGTGTCCGCCGGATTACTCGGTTATTGCCTTTTTTCAAACATGCCTACTCGAGTTTGCACATTGCTGGCCGAATGTCTGGTTGGATAGATGTTACTGAGAGGGACGCTGGAGACAATTGCCTCCACCCAACCAGGAAGGTTGCAATGGAGCTCATCGAGGCCGAGCACCCCCGGCCACGGCATTTCCTACTCCACTTGAGCGATCCGCATTTGCTGGGAGGCACGGATCCTCTGCACGGCATGGTGGACAGTGACTCCCGGCTCAGACAACTTTTCGATCAGGTCCGCGCCTCCGGCGCGCGCCCCGAAGCCGTGATTTTCACCGGCGACCTGGCCGACCGCGGCGAAGCGGAGGCATACGCGAAGCTCCGCACCATCGTGGACCCGGCCTGCAAGGCAATGGGCGCCAGGGTCATCTGGGCGATGGGCAACCACGACGACCGGGCCAACTTCCGCAGCGTGCTCCTGAACCAGCCGGGCAACGACGCCCCCGTGGACCACAGCTACTTCATCAACGGCCTGCGCATCATCACCCTGGACACCTCGGTGCCCGGCTTCCACCATGGTGAACTCAGCCCGGCGCAGCTGGAGTGGCTCGCCGCGGAACTCGCCACCCCCGCGCCGGACGGCACCATCCTGGCCCTGCACCACCCGCCGGTTCCGTCCGTGCTGGACCTTGCGGTGCTGGTTGAACTCCGCGGCCAGTCAGCGCTCGCCGGGGTGCTTCGCAACTCCGACGTGCGCACCATCCTGGGCGGCCATCTGCACTATTCGACGTCGGCTACGTTTGCCGGCATCCCGGTCTCGGTAGCTTCGGCGACCTGCTACACCCAGGACCTGAACGTGCCCGTGGGAGGAAGCCGCGGCCGGGACGCCGGGCAGTCCTTCAACCTGGTTCACGTCTACGAGCACACCATCGTGCACTCCGTGGTGCAGGTGGGGGACACCCTGCCGGCGGTGGGCGAGTTCGTCACGGCGGAGGAAACCCAGCGGCGGATCGCCGCCGCCGGCATCCGCATTCCGCACCAGGCCAAGCTGGAGGTTCCGGCGAAGACATCCCAAGACCGCCGGATGACCACTCTCAACTAGCCGCCGTCTGCTCCCGCCGGCGCACCGCTTTCTGCCCTACTTTTCCCAGGGCGCCTTGATCGGGAAATACTTCTCCAGGAAATCCGTCACCAGTTCCGCACGCTCCTCGGCCGGCACCTCCGGGAAACTTCCGTCATTGAGGCAGAAGAAATCCATGTTCCGTTTGGAAAGGAGCTTGGGCAGGTAGTTCAGGCCGGCGCGGGCCGTCGTGTCCACATACCTGACCTTCGCCGCGGTCTGGGTCACGGCCCGGCCGGTGAGTAACGCGTAGTAGTGGTAGAACGAATTCGTCACCGAGATGTTGTCCGCGCCCCGGAACCTGCTGGCCGCCGTCTTGGCGAACTCGGCCGGGAACTCCTGCTCCATCTGTGCCACCACGCTGCGCCGGAGCGGCGCGGCCGTGTGTTCCAGATGCCGGGTAGTAATCCGCCCGAAACGGTCCCAGAGCAGCTTGCGGTTCACCCGAGCAGCGTTTTCGAAGCCGCTGCGCTCTGCGTCGTTGTCCCCGAGACCGATGCGCGTCTCCGCTTCGATGAACTTGGTGATCCCGCCCGGTGTGAAGAACATGTCCGGCCGCACAGCCCGGCCGAAGAACATGTCGTCATTTGAATACAGGAAGTGTTCCGAGAGCCCTTCGATGTGGTGCAGCTGGCTCTCGACCGCCTGGGAATTGTGCGTCGGCAGTACCGATGGGTCGGCGAAGAACTCCTCGCTGCGCACAATCGTCACGCTCGGGTGGTCCGCGAGCCAGGACGGGGCAGGGGAGTCCGTGGCGATGAAGATCCGCCGGATCCACGGCGCGAACATGTAGACCGAGCGCAGCGCGTACTTCAGCTCGTTGATCTGGCGGAAGCGGGCCTCGTGGTCATCGCCCTCACCCACCACGACGCCGGCCATCCGGGCCCGGCGGGCGGCGATGTACTCGGGCGAGCTACCGTCCACCCAGGAGAACACCAGATCGATGTCGAAGCTGATGTCGCTGGCATGGTCGGCGAACATGTTCTCGATGGTGGGCCAGGTGTGGCCATAGCGTTCCACTGTGCCGCGAACCGCATCCTGGGCGAGCAGGGTCCGCCGGGTCAGCGAGTTTTCGATCGGCAGGATCAGCTGGTCACCCTCGAAGCTCCACAGCTCCAGCTGGACACCGGCCGAGGCGCCGAATTCGAGGCCGCCTTCCGGTTCCACCCGGGGCCGGTACAGCCGGAAGATCCGGCCCTGGCGGTTCGGCGACAGCTCCCCGTCGGCCACCAGTACCGAGGACTTCTTCTTGGCGTCCACGGTCATCGAGTAGAACGGCTCGTCCCGGCAGGCCTCAACCAGGGCGGTACGCAGTTCCCGGCGGTTCTTCCAGTCCACCGCAATGACCGGACGGTCGTTGTTGCCGCGGACCAGCAGATAGTCCAGGTTGGCGCCGGCCAGCACGGAACGGACGAACAGCAGATCCTCCACCATCGCCTGGTATGGCGTGCGGTTGTCATTGATCAGCGCATACCGGCCGTGCCTTCGTACGATGTCGGGGCGCGTGCGGAGCCTGGCGACGGCGGCGGCCGAGGTGACCTCCGCGTGGGCGTGGTCGTCCTCGCTGGCCTGGCTGCCGTAGTAAATCTCGTCCTGGATCAATGCGTCTGTAATGTCGTTTCTCCGAGCTGTAGAAGGTGCGTGGATCTCTAACTGCATAATATCGCGGGACGCAAAAACACCCGTCAAACCGGGCTCTCAGCCCGAGACATCAACCCGCCAAAGCGGTACGCCAGTGGCGCAGGAACGCGGCGCCGGCGTCGTCGTGAATGATGTCCGCACCCAGCCCCAGGTCGGCCGCGGTCAGGACCACGTAAGGCTTGACCGGAATGCCGTCGGCGGGCCGGACGTCCACGTGTTTTACCGGGTGGTCGTTGTGGTGCAGCCAGTCGGCCATGGCGTAGTCGGTGCGCGAGTCGCCCACCGTCCGCCACGCCTGCGGGGTGATGCCCCGGGCGGCCAGGAGCTCGACGGCCCGGCTGGCGCCCAGATCCTTGCCCAGCCGGACGGATTCGATATCGGTGGAAATGATGGTGGGGTCCACACGGTAGTCGATCTGGTCGTCGCTGTCCGGGGCGTGGTGGTCCAGCCGCACCACCCCCAGGCCGTGGCGGCGCATCAAATCCATCGCGTCGGCGTCGAACAGTGCCTGTTCCTCGCGGTATTCGGAATTGGCGACGGCGACGTGCTGCTCCACGGAGACCATGGCCAGCTTCGTCTCGTCATAGAACATGTGGGTGGCATAGTCCTCCGCCACGAGCCGGCGCACGTCATCCCCAAATGCCTGCGGGATGGCGAGTTCCCGGTCCACGTGGACCGGGCCCGGCCCCGCAGCGGTGTAGCTGAACCACACGGCTCCTTTTTCGCAGATGGCGTGGATGAGGAGCCCCGGCGGCATGCCGGCGGCGATCATCGGCTCCATGACCTGCTCGCGGATGAAGGCGTCCGAACGGCCGGTGTTGAAGATGACCGGAATCCCGGCGGACGCCAGGGCAAGGAGATCCGCGATGATGCCGGGCTGGACGGTGCGGGTGAGCGGGCTCGCCACGGGACCGTCGACGTCGAGCAGTAGTGCCAGCGGCGGCGCCGATGGCGGCAGGGCGGAGGTCTCGGGTGCAGTCATGCCTCTATTCTCTCAGCCGGGCCGCCGGTTCGGCCCTGCCGTTACGCTTCGTCCGCCGGGGCAACGCTGGTGACGGCTTCAGGCGCGGCCGTGGCGGGCCTGGAGCGATAAATGGTCACTGTTTGGCCACAACCTCCGGCGCCGTGGCCTCTATGATTCCCCTGGCCGGGGTTCTTCCTTAGGCTTGCATGGTGATCTTTAAAGCTGTGGGCGAGGGACGCCCGTACCCCGACCATGGTTTCAACACGCCCAAGGACTGGGCGGCGCTGCCGCCGCGCCCGGTCCGGCTGGACGAACTCGTCACCACCAAGCGCACCCTTGACCTCGAGGCCTTGCTGGCCGAAGACTCGACCTTCTTCGGCGACCTGTTCCCGCACGTGGTGGAGTTCCGCGGCGTGCTGTACCTCGAGGACGGTCTGCACCGCGCCGTCCGCACCGCCCTGCACCAGCGCACCGCGATCCACGCCCGCGTGCTGGTGATAAATGGCTAGGACGCCGCAGGACCCCACCGTCCTGCACGGGCACCATGTCATCACCGGCTCCGATCTGCGGGCCACGTTCGTGGAGCAGGATGAGCTGGAAAACCCCGTGCGGATGCGACGCCGGATCCTGCACGGGGTGGTCCTGGTGCTCCTGGTGGGGCTGGTCACTGCCGCCATTGTGGTGGCCCTGGCCATCATGAACGGCCAAATCAAGATCCCGACGGCGGAGCGCAGCCAGGCTGCCGCGTCGCTGTGCCCGGATGCTACCTACGACTACGCGCCGCACAACGCGATCAACCTGAACGTGTACAACTCCACCAGCCGCCCCGGTCTGGCCCGGCAGGTGGCCGACCAATTCCTGGCCCGCAAGTTCGTGGTGGGTGCGGTGGGCAACACCCAGTCCGGCTACCGGGGGGTGGCGCTGGTGGTGTCCGGGGCCGCCGGCCAGTCCTCAGCGTTCAGCGTCCAGCGCAACCTTCCCGGCTCGGACTACGTCCAGGACGGCCGCAGCGACGCGAGCGTGGACGTCATCCTGACCGGGGACTTCAAGGAACTGGCCAAGCCGGAACTCGTGGACCAGACGCCCGGCAAGCTCAGCTGCCCGCGGGAAACCCGCCGCGCAGCGGACGATCCCAAGTGGCCGGTCGTGCCGACGCTCGTGCCGCCCAGCCCGAACCCCTGAGACGCCGCGCCGCGGGGACGTGGCTGCGTGGCTGCGTGCTTACGCGGCGCCGCGGAGGGCGCGGCCGGCGTCGTCGAATCTGGCCCCGGCGCCGAGCTGGATGAACCGCACGGTCCGTGCGATCCGGGCTTCCGCCTCCGGCTCCGCGCCGGCGCCGTCGCCCCGGGCGGCGCTTGAGGAGAGGGTGCCGTGGATGAGCTGGGCGAGGTGGGTGATGTCCGTCTTCGGGAGGTAGCCCTGGGCCATGCCGTCGCGCAGGATGTCCTGGAGCAGGAGGCTGAGTTCGCCCACGTGGTCCGCCAGCTTAGCGAAGGAAGCGGGGGAGAGGACGGCGCCCATGGCCGGACCGGGCGGCAGGTGGCGCCGGCTCAGGTCGGCCACCTGGGCGCGGACATAGAGGGCCAGGCGCTCGACGGGGTTCTCCAGCGACGCCAGGGAATCGCGCAGCTCGACCAGGAAGCGCTCGGTCTCGTCCAGGGCGTAGGCGATCAGGAGCTCTTCAATGTCCGCGTAGTAGTTGTAGACGGCGGTACGGCCGATCCGGGCATGCCGGGCGACGTCGGTCATGGTGAGGCCCGGCAGCCCGTGCGTGAAGAGCAGTTCGCCGAAGGCGGTCAGGATGCGGCGCTGCGTCTCGGCACGTTGGGCGGCGTTGCTGGCGGCCGAAATCCTGGGCATACGGACACTTTAGCCCCATCTGTCAGTAAAGAGGCGAAACTCCGGCGGGCGCCTCGCCGCAGCCTCCGCATCCCGCCGTCGGACACCGTTCACGTGCACCGATGCGCTCCTCCTACAACGACGCGCTGACACCGATCTCCATCTGGATGGTCCCGTTGGCCCGGGCCACGGGCGCTGGCAAACCCCCTGCCGCCGGGTCCGCGACGCGAGAAACTCACACCCCGGAAACTCCGGTGAAACATCGCCCGTGCATGCTGGTGGCAAAGGCTCCCCGACGGCGGGGCGCCGAAGGGGGAGGAGTTGGCAATGGATGCGAATGGCACGACGATCCGGACGTGCGGGGAACTGGCCACCGGGGATCACATCGAGGCGTGGCACAACGGCAAGCTGTTCCACCGCGGGCGGGTCACGCAGACCATCCCGCTGATGGAACTGTTCTGGATCCTGGATGCCCGGACGGGCGCCCGGAAGCTGCTCGACGTCGAAGCGCTGGACATTGTCCGGTGTGGGCCGACGTCGGGGTTCGGGGCCGGTGTCGCCGCCGGTCTGGCTCAGCCCGCCTGAAGCGCGAACGTACACTTGAGGCCCCGCGCCGGCCGCCTATCGGGGCCGCAAGTGTACGTTCGCGCAGGTGCGGGTGGGCTCAGCCCGGGGAGCTAGATGGGGCAGCCGTCCGGGCCGCATGCCCCGGCATCCGCCCCGGCGTCGGCCATCACGAGCGGGTGGCTTTCCTGCCAGGCCTGGTCTAGCGCCGCGCTGAAGGTTTCAGCGGGCTGGGCGCCCGAGAGTCCGAATTTGCGGTCGATCACGAAGAACGGCACGCCGCTGATGCCCAGGGCGCGGGCCTCCGCGAAGTCCTGCCGGACGTCGTCGGCGTATTTGTCCGAGCTGAACAGTTCCTCCAGTTCGGCGGCGCCGATCCCGAGGTCGAGGCCAAGCGCGGTGAGGTATTCGCGGCTGCCGATGTCGCGTCCGTGCTCGAAGTGGTCGCTGAGCAGCCGTTCCTTCGCCGCATCCTGCTTTCCGTGCGCCGCGGCGAGGTGGATCAGGCGGTGGGCGGTGAAGCTGTTGGCAACCACGACGGCGTCGAAGCGGTAGTTCAGGCCCTCGGCGCTGGCGAGGGACGCCACGTGCTCGAACATGCCGGCGACCTGGTCCGGGGCCATGCCCTTGCGGGTGCTCAGGTAGTCCAGCTCGGTGCCGTCGTAATGCTCCGGCAGGCCGGGGTCGAGCTGGAAGCTGCGCCACTGCACCTCGACGGCGTCGCGGTGCGGGAAGGCCGCGAGGGCGGTTTCAAAGCGGCGCTTGCCGATGTAGCACCAGGGGCAGGCCACATCGGACCAGATCTCAATCTTCATGCTGGCGACAACCCCGCCCGGGTCCGGGCCATTCCCGCAGCCCCGGCTTCATAGGCGCGAACGGACACTTGGGGCCCTTCAACCGCGCGAATAGGGGGCCCCAAGTGTCCGTTCGCGCGTGGGTGGTGCGTGCCCTGGGCGAGGTCAGGGCGCGACCGGGCGCTCCATGACGAAGTCGTGTTCCACGGTTGCGCCCAGCTTGAATGATTTCGTGCCGACTTTCCGGAAGCCGGACTTCTCATAGAACCTGATGGCGCGGGCGTTTTGGCTGTTCACCCCGAGCCAGAGCCCCGGGGCGCCCGTGTCCGCCGCCGCTGCGATGCTGGCGTGCATCAGTTCGACCGCCGCGCCGAGACCGTGGTGGTCGGGATGCACGTAGCACTTGCTCAGTTCCGTGCTCGGTCCGGGACCGAGGGCCGCGGCCACCTCGGGATCCTGCGTGCGGCGGTCCACGAGCAGGCTGTAGCCGCGGAGCTTCCCGCCCGCGTCGATCACCAGCACTGTGACGTCCGGATCCGCGAGGTAGTCGCGGAAGTTGGCTTCGCTGAGCGTGTTCGCCAGATGGGCGGCGATGTCCTCGGGCCGGGACTCCGGCGGGCAGGCGAGCGGGAAGGTGACAGCGGCGAGTTCGGCCAGTTGGCCGGCGTCGTCGGCGGTGGCCTTCCGGATGAGGTGCGTCATGCCAAAACCCTAGTCCGCCGCCCGCGGGGGCAGGCCTTCGTGAAGCGCGGTCCGTCATGTTCCAAAGGTGCCGCCCGGGCCGCGGCGTCGCGTGATAGCAATGGGACTGATGAAAACATATTTCTGCCCGGCCACCGGGCCGCGGAACGCCGGATGAGCGCCCTGGCGAAAAGTCCGCGCGGCTGGCTGCTGATGATTGCGATCGGACTGATCGCCCTCAACATGCGCGGCCCGTTCGTCGCGGTCGCGCCCGTGGTGGGCGACATGCGGCGCGACCTGGGCTTCTCGCCGGTGGAAATCGGCTTCCTGACCGGCATCCCGGTGCTCTGCTTTGCGCTCGCCGCGCCGCTGGCGTCGCTGACCGGCCGCAAGCTGGGCCCGGAGTTCGCCATCACCCTCACCCTGCTGGGCGTACTCCTCGGCGTTGTGGTCCGTTCCGCGGGCGGCGGGGCGCTCGTGATGCTCGGCACCGTGATTCTGGGTGTCGCGATCACGATCGGCAACATCGTGGTCCCGCTGATCATCCGGCGTGACTTCAGCCCGTCACAGCAGGGAGCCGCCATGGGCACCTACACCGCGGCGCTGAACATCGGGTCCTTTGCCACGTCGATGATGACGGCGCCGTTGGCAGAGCTGCTTGGCTGGCGTCCGGCGATCGCGGCGTGCGCGCTCTTCGCCGTCGCGGCCGCCGCTGTGTGGGTGCTGGCTGTCGGGGCCCGCTCCTTTCGGCCCGAGGCGATCCCGGGGACCGATCCCACCCGGGCGGCGGCACGGCCGGCGTCGCGCTGGATTACCGTGGCGCTGACCGCGGGTTTCGCCGGCCAGGCCTTCTCCTACTACGGCGTGACCGCGTGGCTTCCCAGCCTGCTCGGCGACGAACTGGGCCTGGCGCCGTCGGCGGCCGGGGCCGGATCCTCGCTGTTCCAGATCCTGGCGATCGCTGGCGGCCTGGGCGTGCCGCTCGCGGCGCGCTTCGCCAGCACGACGGCGGTCGGCCTCACCCTGGGGGCGCTGTGGCTGACGGTGCCCGTGGGTCTGCTGCTGGCCCCCCAGCTGTGGTGGCTGTGGTCATCTTTCGGCGGGGTGGCGCAGGGCGGCGGCATCACCTTGATTTTCATTGCGATCATCCGGCTGGCCCGCGACCAGGCCTCGGCGGGCCGGATGTCCGCCGTCGTCCAGGGCGCGGGCTACAGTTTCGGCGCCGTGGCCCCCACGCTGCTGGGCTACGTGCACGGTATCTCGGACTCGTGGACCGGGCCGCTGCTGATGATCCTCGGCTCCGTGGCGCTGTTTATCCTCGGCTGTGCGCTGTCCCTGCGCCACATCCCGAAGCCGCACTAGCCGCACCAAGGAGCGGTTCCGCGCCGGTCCAGGGCTCCCGTGTCACGGGTGCGGCCGCGTAGGCAGGGTGAGGATTTCGGCTCCGTCGTCGGTGATGGCGATCGTGTGCTCGCTGTGTGCGGTCCGGCAGCCGGTGGCACTGCGGAGTGTCCACCCGTCGTCGTCGGTGATGAGTTCCGCGGTGTTGGCCATGACCCATGGCTCCAGGGCGAGCAGCAGTCCGGGACGTAGCGTGTAGCCGCGGCCGGGCCGTCCGGTGTTGGGAACGTGTGGGTCCTGGTGCATCGTTGATCCGATGCCGTGTCCCCCGAACTCGGTATTGATCGGGTACCCCGCCGCACTGAGGACCGACCCAATGGCATGGGAGATATCGCCGATTCGGGCCCCGGGCACGGCAGCCGCTATCCCTGCGCTCAAGGCGCGCTCGGTCGCGTCGATCATGGCGACGCTTTCGCGGGGCTTTGATGCGCCCACGATGAAGCTGATGGCAGAGTCTGCCGCGACGCCGTTCTTGCCGACGGCGAGGTCGAGGGTCAGCAGGTCGCCGTCGGCCAGGGTGTAGTCGCGCGGCAGTCCGTGGAGCACGGCGTCGTTGACGGCCGTGCAGATGTAGTGTCCGAACGGCCCGCGTCCGAAGGCAGGCTCGTAATCGACGTAGCAGGACTGCGCGCCGGCCTCGGCAATCATGGTCGCCGCCCACCGGTCGACGTCAAGGAGATTCGTGCCGACGGTACTCCGTGACTTGAGGGACTGCAGGATGTCGGCGACGAGGGCGCCGGTTTCTTTTGCCCGGGCCAGTTCGGCCGGGGTCAGGATCTCAATCATGCGGGCCTTCCACTGGTTTCCAATAACTATACCGGCCATATTATCCCGGTACTATAATCGGAGCCATGGTCAGGTTGCCCCTTACATTCGAAGAGGTCGAGCGCGGACAGCGGCTCGGCGCCCTGTTGCGCCGCGCGCGGGGAGAGCGCTCCATGCTCGAGACCGCCCTGGCGGCGCGAGTTTCACCCGAGACCCTTCGGAAAATCGAGACGGGCCGGGTCGCGACGCCGGCATTCCCCACCATTGCTGCCATCGCCGACGTCCTGGGCCTGTCCCTCGACGAGGTGTGGGGCGAGATCAGCCGGCCCGATCGTGGCGTTGAACGGCCCGGCCCTGACCACGCCGGACCACAACGGTTGGCCTCGTAGACCCCAAAAGCGCGAACGGACACTTGAGGCCCATGTTTGGGAGAAAACATGGGCCTCAAGTGTCCGTTCGCGCGCCGGTGACGGGTGACGTGTGACCGGTGTCGGGTGACGAGTGTTCCGTTGCCGGGCTCCCGCCCCGGATCTCGGGGAGCCTGTTGCGAAGGGCATGGAAGCCCGGCGGACGGAATTCTGGAGGGCCGGGACCGGGTGCCGGAGCGGCGCCCGGTCCCGGGCGGGGCGGCTAGGCCGCCACGAGGTCGGCGGCGTTGATGGCGTTGTCGGCGCCGCCGCGGGCTTCGTGCAGGTAGCGGTCGTAGGCCGGCAGGGTCAGGAAGGCAGGGAACTCGTTGCTGAGCGTGACTTCCTCGAAGATGTCCCGGGCGTCGGCGAAGCGGTCGCCCTCGAAGCGTTCCAGCTTCGCGAACTCCTCGTCCAGCATGTCTTCGACCCATTCGTGCGTGATCACATCGCCCGCGTCGGTGATGGCCCGGGCGAAGATCCACTGCCACAGCTGCGAGCGGGAGATCTCCGCGGTGGCGGCGTCCTCCATCAGGTTGTGGATGGCGACCGCGCCGTTGCCGCGGAGCCAGGACTCGATGTAGCGGATGCCCACCTCGATGTTGATCCGCACGCCCCGCTCGGTGATGGTGCCGGTGGTGGAGGCGATGTCGATCAGGGCGCGGTCATCGGGGGTGACGTCCTCGCGGAGCCGGTCCAACTGGTGCGGGCGGTCGCCCAGGACGCCGTCGAACACCTCGCGGCAGACCGGCACCAGGTCCGGGTGCGCCACCCAGGAGCCGTCGAAGCCGTCGGCGGCATCGCGGGTCTTGTCGGCACGGACCTTCTCCAGCGCGATGGCGTTGGCCGCCTCGTCCTTGCGGTTGGGAACGGCCGCGGCCATCCCGCCGATCGCCATGGCGCCGCGCTTGTGGCAGGCGCGCACCAGCTGTTCGGTGTAGGCCCGCATGAACGGCTGGGTCATGGTGACTTGGTCACGGTCCGGCAGGACGAACCGCGGGCCGCGGGTCCGGAAGTTCTTGATCAGGGAGAAGATGTAGTCCCAGCGGCCGGCGTTCAGCCCTGCGGCGTGCTCGCGCAGTTCGTAGAGGATCTCCTCCATCTCGAACGCGGCGGTGATGGTCTCGATCAGCACCGTGGCGCGGATGGTGCCCTGCGGGATGCCCAGCAGGTCCTGGGCCAGGATGAAGATGTCGTTCCAGAGGCGGGCCTCGAGGTGGTTCTCGATCTTCGGCAGGTAGAAGTAGGGGCCCTTGCCCTGGGCGATCAGGCGGCGGGCGTTATGGTAGAAGTACAGCCCGAAGTCCACAATGCCGCCGGCCACCGGCACGCCGTCGATCAGCATGTGCTTCTCCGGCAGGTGCCAGCCGCGGGGGCGGACCACGATGGTGGGCAGCTCCTCGGCGGGACGCAGCTTGTACTCCTTGCCCTCGGGAGAAGTGAAGTCGATCCGGCGCTCCAGGACGTCGGTGAGGTTCAGCTGGCCCTGGATGACGTTGCGCCACGACGGGGTGGAGGCGTCTTCCATGTCCGCGAGCCAGACCTTGGCGCCGGAGTTCAGCGCGTTGACGGCCATCTTCTTGTCCACCGGGCCGGTGATCTCGACGCGGCGGTCAGTCAGGCCCGGCGCCGGGGGAGCGACGCGCCACTCGGGGTCGTTGCGGATGGATTCGGTCTCGGGGAGGAAGTGCGGGTCCTGGCCCCTGGTGATCTGCTGCCGGCGTTCGCGGCGCGCCTGCAGCAGCTCCAGCCGTCGTCCCGCCGTCGCCGTGTGCAACTTGGCCACAAACGCCAGTGCGTCCGGCGTCAGAACCTCGCTCTGTCGGCAAATCGGCTGGGCCGTCAACGTAATCCCGTTGATCGTGAAGTTGTCAGTGAAGCTGTTCATGGGGTGCTCCTTGGAAAGTCCGCCGTTGCCCTATCACTTCCGGTCCCTCTGAGGGGTCCTTAGCGGCGTTAAGTGATAGGGCAACGGGCGGGTAAAGCCGGGGGATTAGTGGAACTGGCCCTCTTCTGTGGATCCCACAAGAGCCAAAGTGGATGCGTTCGGGTTGAGCGCGGTGGCGATGTCGTCGAAGTAGCCGGTGCCGACTTCGCGCTGGTGCTTGGTGGCGGTGTAGCCGCGTGCTTCGGAGGCGAATTCCTTCTCCTGCAGCTCGACGTAGGCGCTCATGCCCTCCCGGGCGTAGCCGTGGGCGAGGTCGAACATCGAGTAGTTCAGGGCGTGGAAGCCGGCCAGGGTGATGAACTGGAAGGTGAAGCCCATGGCGCCGAGTTCGCGCTGGAACTTCGCGATCGTGGCGTCGTCGAGGTGCTTGCGCCAGTTGAACGACGGCGAGCAGTTGTAGGAGAGCATCTGGTCCGGGAACTCGGCCTTGACCGATTCGGCGAACTTGCGGGCCAGTTCCAGGTCCGGGGTGCCGGTCTCCATCCAGATCAGGTCGGAGTACGGTGCGTAGGCCTTGGCGCGGGCGATGCAGGGTTCGATCCCGTTGCGGACCTTGTAGAAGCCCTCGGGGGTCCGCTCGCCCGTGATGAATTCCTGGTCGCGCTCGTCGACGTCGGAGGTGATCAGGGTGGCCGCCTCGGCATCGGTGCGGGCGATGATCACCGACGGCGTGCCGGCGACGTCGGCCGCGAGGCGGGCGGCGTTCAGCGTGCGGACGTGCTGCTGGGTGGGGATCAGGACCTTGCCGCCGAGGTGGCCGCACTTCTTCTCCGAGGCGAGCTGGTCTTCCCAGTGCACGCCCGAGGCGCCGGCCTGGATCATGGACTTCATCAGCTCGTAGGCGTTCAGCGGACCGCCGAAGCCGGCCTCGGCGTCGGCGACGATCGGGACCATCCAGTCCTCGACGGTCTGGATGCCCTCGGAGAACTCGATCTGGTCCGCGCGGAGCAGCGCGTTGTTGATGCGGCGGACCACCGTGGGGACCGAGTTGGCCGGGTACAGCGACTGGTCCGGGTAGGTGTGGCCGGAGTTGTTGGCGTCGGCGGCAACCTGCCAGCCGGAGAGGTAGATGGCGCGCAGCCCGGCCTTGACCTGCTGCACGGCCTGGTTGCCGGTCAGGGCGCCGAGGGCATTGGTGTACTTGCCCTCCTTGTGCTCCTCGGTGAGCTGCTTCCACAGCTTCTCCGAGCCGCGGCGGGCCAGGGTGTGTTCCTCGGAGACCCGGCCGCGGAGACGGACGACGTCGGACGCCGAGTAGTCCCGAGTGACACCTTCCCAGCGGGGGTTGGCGGCCCACTCGAGCTCCAGGGCGGCGGCCTGCTCTTCGGGCGTCTGCTGGGTGGGCTCAAATGCTGCAGTCATCTTTGTCTCCTTGGTGGGTCCGGGGCCGGCGGCTCCGCTTCCCTGCGGGTTGCGCCGGCTGGTCCGGGGTTGTGAATCTTTCTGTGAGATCTACTTTTCTTCAGTTTCAAGGGGCTTTCTAGGGGGAATGTCTGGAAAGAAATGCACTTCTTCCCGTATTCTCAAGAAATGCATCCGAGCAGCTGGAACCGCCAGGCAATATCCCCCGCCGTCCCCGCCGAACCTGAGGTGGACGTCATCAGCATGGGCCGGAGGGTCCGGCACCTGCGCAAGGCGGCAGGGCTCACGCTCGATGACCTCAGCGCCGCCGTCGGAACCGCCCCGAGCCAGCTGAGCCTGATCGAGAACGGCAAGCGCGAGCCGAAACTCGGCCTGCTGCAGCAACTGGCCGGCGCGCTCGGTGTCAGCATCGACGAACTGCTGGGCGCGGAACCGCCGAACCGCCGCGCGGCCCTGGAAATCGAGCTGGAACGCTACCAGCGCAGTCCCCTCTACGAGTCGCTGAATCTGCCCAAGATCCGTATCAGTTCGCGGCTTCCCATGGACGTGCTGGAGTCCATGGTGGGGCTGCAGCATGAGCTGGAGCGCCGGCTCAATGAGCAGGTCGCCACGCCGGAGGAGGCGCGCCGCGCGAACGGTGAACTGCGGGCCATGATGCGCGAGCGCAACAACTACTTCCCGGAGTACGAGGCGGAGGCCCAGAAGGTCCTGGCGTCGGTGGGCCACACCTCCGGTCCGCTGTCCCACCACGTGATCGCGGATATCGCCGGGCACCTCGGGTTCAGCCTGCACCACGTCGGCGACCTGCCGCACTCCACCCGCTCGGTGACGGACCTGAAGAACCGCCGAATTTATCTCACGCAGAACGCCCGGAGCGACCACGACCCCCGTTCGGTGCTGCTGCAGGCCCTCGGCCACTACGTCCTGGGCCACCAGACACCCACCAACTACGGCGACTTCCTGATGCAGCGCGTCGCCACGAACTACTTTGCCGCCGCGCTGCTCCTGCCGGAGCAGGCCACCGTGGAGTTCCTCCAAAAGGCCAAGGCGGCCAAGGAGATCGCGGTGGAGGACATCCGGGACGCGTTCGCCGTGTCCTACGAGACCGCGGCGCACCGCTTCACGAACCTCGCCACCCAGCACCTGGACCTGCGCACGCACTTCCAGAAGACGCACAAGAGCGGCATCATCTACAAGGCCTATGAGAACGACGGCGTGACGTTCCCGCAGGACCACACCGGCGCCATCGAGGGCCAGCCCTCGTGCAAAAACTGGACGTCCCGCGTGGTGTTCGACGTGCCGGACAAATTCAGCGCCTACAACCAGTACACGGACACGCCCGCCGGGACCTACTGGTGCACGGCCCGGACCGAACGCTCCGCGAACGGCGAGTTCTCGCTCTCCGTGGGCGTGCCGTACGCGCAGGTCAAGTGGTTCCGAGGCCGCGACACCACGGAGCGGTCCAAGTCGACCTGCCCGGACGAGAGCTGCTGCAAGCGCCCGCCGGCCGCCCTGGCCTCGGAGTGGGCCGGCAACGCGTGGCCCTCGGCCCGCGCCCACTCGCACCTGCTGGCCGCCATGCCACCCGGAGCCTTCCCCGGCGTGGACGAGACCGAGGTCTACTCCTTCCTGCAGGCCCACTCGGGGAGCTGACCGGTCCGGTTTCCTGGACGGGCCCGGAGCTCAGCGGACTATATTGGCCAGTGTCAGCACATCGATCCACCTCGCGGGAGCGTGCACCCATGGCCAAGGAACTTGCCACCCAGCTTGTCGAACAACTCCAGGCTGCCGGCGTGCAGCGGATTTACGGGATCGTCGGCGACAGCCTGAATCCGATCGTCGACGCCGTCCGCAAGACCGGCGGCGCTGCGAAGGGCGGGCTCGACTGGATCCACGTCCGGCATGAGGAGGCGGCCGCGTTCGCCGCCGCGGCCGAAGCCCAGCTGACCGGCAGGCTCGCGGTCTGCGCCGGGTCCTGCGGGCCCGGGAACCTGCACCTGATCAACGGCCTGTACGACGCCAACCGCTCCGGCGCCCCGGTGCTCGCCATCGCCTCGCATATCCCCAGCAAGCAGATCGGCAGCAGCTTCTTCCAGGAAACCCACCCGGACCGGCTCTTCAACGAGTGCTCGGTCTACTCCGAACTCATCAGCACGGCCGAGCAGGCGCCGCGGGTGATGCACAGCGCCATCCAGCACGCCGTCGCACTTCGCGGCGTGGCCGTCGTGACGCTGCCCGGCGACATCGCGGGGCTGGAGGCGACCGCCGAAACCCCGGCGCCGGCAGCCTTCCGGCCGGCCGCGCTGGTGCCTGACCCGGCCAGCGTGCGGGAACTTGCGGATGCCATCAACGACGCCGGCAAGGTCGCCATCTTCGCCGGGGCCGGCGTCGACGGCGCGCATGACGAGGTGATCGCGCTCGCCGAACTCCTCGCCGCGCCGATCGGACACTCGCTGCGCGGCAAGGACTTCATGCAGTACGACAACCCCTACGACATCGGCATGACCGGGCTGCTCGGTTACGGTGCCGCCGCCGAGGGGATCGAGGATGCGGACCTGCTGATCCTGCTCGGCACCGACTTCCCCTATGAGCAGTTCCTCCCTGGGACGCGGACGGCCCAGGTGGACCGGGCGGCGCAGAACCTGGGCCGGCGGACCGACGTCGACGTCGCCGTCCATGGCGACGTGCTGCCGACGCTGGCCGCGCTGATGCCGTTGCTGAAGCCGAAGAAGAGCCGCCGTTTCCTCGACGCGATGCTCAAGAAGCACGACCGGCTGATGAACAAGGCCGTCGGTGCGTACACCCGCAAGGTCGAAAAGACCCAGCCGATCCACCCCGAGTACGCGGCCTCGCTACTCGACCAGATTGCCGCTGAGGATGCGGTCTTCACGGCGGACACGGGTATGTGCAACGTGTGGACGGCCCGGTACATCAACCCGCTGGGCACCCGCCGGCTGATCGGCTCCTACCTGCACGGCTCCATGGCCAACGCGCTGCCGCACGCGATCGGCGCCCAGCTGGCCTACCCGGGACGCCAGGTGGTCTCGGTTTCCGGCGACGGCGGCCTGTCGATGCTGCTGGGGGAGCTGATCACGGTCGCCGCGCACCGGCTTCCGGTCAACGTGGTGGTTTTCAATAACTCCACGCTGGGCATGGTCAAGCTGGAGATGCTGGTGGACGGGCTCCCGGATTTCGGTGTGGACGTGCCGGATGCCAACTACGCGGAGGTTGCCCGGGCCCTCGGTTTCCATGCCGTCCGCGTGACCGACCCGGCGAAGATCGAGGCCGCCTACCGGGAGGCGTTCGCGCACCCGGGGCCCTCCCTGGTGGAGCTCATCACGGACCCCAAGGCGCTCTCGATCCCGCCGAAGATCAAGGGTGCGCAGATCCTGGGCTTCGCCACGGCAATGTCCAAGGTGGTGCTCAACCGGGGCGCCGGTGAGGCCGTGAGCATGGCCCGCAGCAACCTGCGCAACATCCCGCGGCGCTGACCCTGCCGCCGTGCCGCCGTTTCGACGGTTCCGTGCGGGTTCGACGTCGGGACGCATCGATCGGGCAGGGAACCGTCGAAACGGCCAAAGGGGGTGGCGCGGACGAGCACCCGCTGGTTGACTGGCCCTGGGCGGGATCTCCGCCATCTGACGCTGTCGTCCGGACCTTGGGGGCGCGATGAAGCACAATGGGTTGGCAAGGATCGTAGCGGCCGTCGCCGCCGTGGCGCTGTCATTGACCGCGTGCTCGGCTTCGCCTCCGGCGCTGCGGAAGGCCGACGGGTTCGATCGAGTGGCGGCCGACCGGGCCGCCTACCCGGCCGAGCTGGACCAGCTCCGGGCATCAGCGCGGAAACTGGGCGCCGCTCTCCTCGCAGACGGCGGGGATGCGGGCAACGGGAACGTGGTTTCGTCCCCGGGCAGCCTGCTGGTCGCCTTGGCCATGCTGCGGGCCGGCGCGTCGGGGGACACGGCTGCAGAGATCGACGGCGCCCTGGGCCTCCCCGCGCAACACCGGGATGATGCCATGAACGCAGCGCTCGCGTCCTTGGAGGCATTCGACGGCGACCCTGGCTCGGTGGACGAAAAGAACCTTCCGGCCCGCCCGCTCCTGCACACCGCGAACGGCCTGTTCGTGGACAAGGGCGTGCCCACCGGGGAGGCATACCTGCGGTCGCTGGCACTGTACTACGGGACGGGCGTGTACCCGGTGGACTTCCAGGATGAGGGCGCCACCAAACCGGCGATCGACGCATGGGTGAACAAGAACACCGGTGGCAGGGTCAAGAAAGCGCCGGCGGAGTACAGCAGAGACAACACCTTCAGCCTGCTCAACTCGGTGTACTTCGCCTCGGCGTGGAAGGTCCCCTTCGACCCGAAGGACACAGCCGATCGCCCCTTCACGACGGCGGCCGGCGGGCAGGTCTCCGTCCCCACCATGTCCAGCACCCAGGACCTCGCATCAGTCCGCGGGAGCAGCTGGCAGGCTGTGGACCTACCCTACGCCGAGGGTTTCGTGATGCGGCTGGTGCTGCCCGACGAGGGTGCCGCCATGCCCGGCCCGCAGACCATGGCAGACGCCGCAAGCGCTCTGGCGGCGGCGGCTCCGGCCCCGACCCAGGTCTTCCTGCCGAGGTGGGACCACAAGACGGGCTTCGAGCTGCGGAAGGTCTTCGCACGCCTGGGGCTGCAGGAAATGCTGCAAACCGAGACGGACTTCGACTGGATCCAGCCCGGCCTCCAGATCACGCAGGCCAGCCAGTTCGTCAACATCACCGTGGCAGAAAAGGGCACGATTGCGGCCGCCGCGACCCAGATCAATGGCCAGGCCGTGAGCGGCGCGGTGCGGACGAAGTCGATCCGGTTCGACCGGCCGTTCCAATACGAGATCGTGCACGTCGAGACCGGCCTGCCGGTGTTCATGGGCAGGGTCTCGGACCCCAGCCAGGCAGGCCCCCCGCCGTCGAGGTAGTAGCCCCCGAATCCGCAGTCCTGGCCGCGGCGCGCCCGGCCGTTTCGATGGTTCCGTGCCGGTTCGATGCCACGCGCCATCGAGTGCGCAGGGAACCGTCGAAACGGAGGGCCTGGCCCCGGAACTGCTAGCGCGGGCCGCCCTGCCAGAGCGCGTCGAACGGGGCGCCCGAAGCCACCCGGTTCCGGATCCCCGCGGTGACAAAGTCCTTCGCCGTGCGGGCGGCCTCCAGCGGCGTCGCGCCCTTGGCCAGCTCCGCCGTCACCGCGGCGGCCAGCGAGCAGCCCGCGCCGGAGACGGCCACGTCGCCCACCTTCGGGGCCGACAGGACTTCCAGCGTCTCGCCGTCGTAGTAGACATCGACGGCGTCCGGCCCGGCCAGGCGCACACCGCCCTTGGCCAGCACGGCGGCACCGCTGAGCTCGTGGATACGGACGGCCGCGGCCTTGAGCGATTCGACGTCGGTGATTTCCAGCCCGGAAAGCGATTCGGCCTCGAAATGGTTCGGCGTGACGAACGTGGCCAGCGGCAGGATCAGCGCCTTGAGCGCCTGGTCGGTGTCCAGGGCATGGCCCGGCTCCTGGCCCTTGCAGATCAGCACCGGGTCCAGCACCACGTTCCTGAACGCGGAGTCGGCCAGCGCCGACGCCACCGTGGAGATCGTCGCCGGGCTGCCCAGCATGCCGATCTTCACGGTGTCCAGCACGGACGGCGCGCCGGACGCGGCGCCGTACGCCGCCGTCGTCGCCTCCAACTGGTCGGCGATGACCTGTTGGTCCACGGGGACGAAGCGGTGGTTCCAGCTGTCCTTCGGATCGAAGGACACGATGCACGTCAGGTTCGCGATGCCGAAGACTCCCAGTTCCTGGAAGGTCTTCAGGTCAGCCTGCGCGCCGGCCCCGCCGGTGGCCTCGGATCCGGCGATGGTCAGGGCGACGGCGGGGTAAGCGCTGGCGTCGGAGGTCACGTTTTCCACGGCGTAAGAAGTCATGGACCCCATCCTGCCATTCGAGGAAAACCGGCCGCATTGTGCTTATGACCAATATGACCAAAACCCAAGTGTTCCGGATCACGGGGACTAAGGTGGCGGACGGTGTTGCTCCCTTGCGATGCCGGATCCAGGAAGGTTCATTGATGAGCACCCAACTGTCCGAAGCGGCCCAGACCCGGAAAGCCGTCGGCAACATCCTCAAAGGCTCGGCCGGCAACCTCGTCGAGTGGTACGACCTCTACGTCTACACAGTCTTTGCGGCGTATTTCCAGTCGCACTTCTTCAACTCCAAGGACGATCTGCAGGCCGGGCTCGAAGCGATGGCGGTCTTCTCGACGTCGTTCCTGATGCGCCCCATCGGCGCCTGGTTCTTCGGCCGCTACGCCGATCGCAAGGGTCGCAAGGCCGCCCTGACCCTGAGCGTGACCATGATGTCCGCTGGTTCCTTTGCGATCGCCATCCTGCCCACGCAGCAGCAAATCGGCCTGTGGGCGATGATCCTGCTGGTGATCATCCGCGTGATCCAGGGCTTCTCGGTGGGCGGCGAATACGGCACCAGCGCCACCTACATGTCCGAGGCCGCCACCACCAAGCGCCGCGGCTTCTTCTCCAGCTTCCAGTACGTCACGCTGATCGGCGGCCAGATGCTGGCCCTGCTGGTCCTGGTGGTCCTGCAGAACGTGATGCCCAAGGGCGACCTGGGCGAATGGGGATGGCGGATCCCGTTCGCGATCGGCGGCGTCGCGGCCCTCGTGGTCCTGTGGCTGCGGCGCTCCATGGAGGAGACCGTTTCGGCCGAACAGATCGAGGCAGCCAAGGCCCCGGCAGTGGCCGGCGAAGCTCAGCCGGGAACCATGAAGCTGCTGTTCACCAGCTACTGGAAGCCGCTGCTGATTTGCATCGGCATCACGCTCGGCGGCACGGTGGCGTTCTACACGTACACCAACTTCATCCTGAAGTTCATGAATGACACCTCGGGCATCGCCAAGACCGACACCTCGGTGATCAACTTCTGGGCTCTGTTCATCTTCATGCTGCTGCAGCCGGTCTACGGCATCATCTCCGACAAGGTGGGCCGCAAGCCGCTGCTGCTCTGGTTCGGCATCACCGGCGTCCTGTTCACCTGGCCGCTGCTCTCCGCCCTGGCCGGCACCAAGGATCCGCTCACGGCGTTCCTGCTGATGATGGGCGGGCTGCTGATTGTCGGCGGCTACACCTCGATCAACGCCCTCGTGAAGGCCGAGCTGTTCCCCGCGTCCATCCGCGCCCTCGGCGTCGGCCTGGGCTACGCGATCGCCAACTCGCTCTTCGGCGGCACCGTCCCCCTGATCGGCGCGGCGCTGCAGAAGGCCGGCCAGGAGGAGCTGTTCTTCACGTACGTCACGGTGGCCATTGCGATCTCCCTGGTGATCTACATCTTCGCGCTGAAGAACAAGAAGGCCACGCACCTGGATCACGAACAGGGCCACGCCTGGGAGCCCGCCGACGCCGGCCTCGCCGCGGGCGCCCCTGGCCGCGAGGAAGACGACAAGAATCTCATCGACGCCTCGCGCCGGTAGGGTTCCGGGGGCCCTCCTGGCGCCGTTTCGACGGTTCCCTGCCCATTCGACGCTACGCAGCGTCTTGCACGCAGGGAACCGTCGAAGTGGCGCACCTAACGCGGGTACCGGCCGTCCCCGGTCTTTCGCGCGAACCCGGCTGCCGCGCGAACCACTACGAATGGAACACCCATGACTACCGCCAAGACCTTCGAGGCTGCCGCCCCGCCGAAGTTCGCCTCCATCGGGTCGCCGTACTTCGGCATCATGCTGGCTGTCATGGCCGTGGTGCTGATCCTGTCCAACATCGGCGCGTCCAAGGGCGTGGAAATCGGCCCGATCGTCACCGACGGCGGGTTCTTCCTCTTCCCGCTGGCCTACATCCTGGGCGACGTCATCAGCGAGGTCTACGGCTTCAAGGTCGCGCGCAAGGCCATTGTGACCAGCTTCGCGCTGTCCGTCTTCGCGTCCCTCTGCTACTGGATCATCATCGTTCTTCCCGGCTTCGACGACGAGTACGGCGCCGCCAAGCAGTCCGCGCTGGAAGGCGCCCTGGGCCCGGTCCCGCAGATCGTGCTCGCCTCGATGCTGGCCTTCCTGGCGGGCCAGACGATCAACTCCTGGATCCTCGTCAAGATGAAGGCCCGGACCGGTGAAAATTCACTGTGGGCCCGGCTGATGGGGTCCTCCGGCGTGGGTGAATTTGTGGACACCCTGATCTTCTGCAGCATCGCCGCCTCCGTCATCGGCATTACCGACGCCGCGATGTTCGTCAACTATGTCCTCGTCGGCTTTCTCTACAAGACCCTCGTGGAGTTCGCCTTCATGCCGCTGACCACGCTCGCCATCGGGTGGGTCAAGAAGCGCGAGCCCAGCTACGGGGCGTAAGCCCGACGCGCGGTTCGCGTCCGCCCGTGGGGCTGCACCGCACACCGTTTCGACGCTTCCGTGCCCACTCGACGCTAGGAAGCGTCTAGCCGGCAGCGGACCGTCGAAACGGCACGGAACTGGCCCCGGCGCCGCGGTTCAACGCCCGGAGGACCCGGTACTTGAACGCGACCTCATTAAACAGGTCCTTCCACTCGACGCGGATGAACGTCCAGCCCTGTTCCATCAGCGCCTTCTCGCGGCGCCGCTCGGCGAAAACGACGTCGCTCGTGGGCCGGTAGTCGAAGTACTTGGTCCTGCCGTCGAACTCCAGGGCCACCTTGCGCTCCGGCCACGCCAGATCCAGCCGGTGCTCCCCGAGCGGGGTGCGGACGACATACTGCAGCTGGGGTGGAGTGATCCCGATCCGGTCCAGCAGCTCCCTCGTAAGGCTCTCCCCGGCTGATTCGGAGCGAGGATCGGCCAACTCGAGGGCGCGGCGCAGTGCCACGACTCCGTTTCGTCCGGCCAGAGCGGCACACTGGGCGCGGATCGTGCCGAGGTCCGCACCCATCCGCGCCGCATGATCGACCAAGATCACGGCCTGCCGCACGGTGAACATCAGGCAGCAATCCACAACCGTGCGCTCCAGCGACGTGCAGGGCAGCCCGTCGACAAAGCAGATCTCGCGACTGGCCAGGGACCGCGTGTGCGCCACGACATCGCGCCCGTGTGAAATCGGGGAGGGGCAACCACTCTGGGTGAGGTGCACGCGGTCATCGACCTTCCAGAGCTGCAGTCCCTGAAGGCTGGCACCCGAGACATGGCTGTAAACGAACGCTCCCACCGACGTCGTCAGCGTTCCGAGGGCATGCGCCGCGATCAGCTGCCGGCGTCGGGAGGCGGCGTCCAAACCACGCCACCAGTCGCCGCGGGCGTAGCAACCGCGGCGCAGCCGGACGAGGTCAGCCCGCTGGACCAGGCGGGCGATGGCCCGGGAATTGTGTCCGGACGCCAGCAGCTCGTCCGTGCGCCAGAGATTGGGGGCTGCTGGGAGCTCAAGGTGCATGGGACCAGCTTCAGCCGCCCGCCCAGCGACTGCCCAGACAGGGACCCGGATATGTGGACAACGCCGTTTCGACGGTTCCGTGCGGGACCGACGCCGGCTGGCATCGAGTACGCGGGGAACCGTCGAAACGGCGAAGGGGCGGCCCCGTCAGGCTTTGAGTGTCCCGTCGAGGAGGCTGCGGAGCTCGCGGAAGTGCCGTTCGGTGGCCTCCGGATGGAACGCGGAGGTATCGGCCATGGAATAGCCGTGGGGTGCCCCCGCGTAGACTTCGTTGCTCGACTTCAGGCCGGCTGCGTCCAGGGCGCCGCCCAGCCGCGCGACGGCGTCGGAGTCCATGCTGCGGTCGTGGTCGGCGTGGCCGAAGACAAACCGGGCACGGGCGTTGCCGAGCGCCAGATGCGGGCTGTCGGGTTCCTCGGTCGCGAGGCCGCCGCCGTGGAAGCCGCCGCACGCGGCGACAGTTTCCGGGTGGGCGGTGGCGGTGCGCACCGCGAGCCGGGCACCCATGCAGTAGCCGACGACGCCGATGCTGCCCGGGGCGACGCCGTCGAGCTTGCCAAGAGCATCCACCCAGCTGTCGATGTCGGGCAGTGCTTTGTCCGTGGTGAGGCGGCCGACGCGCGGGAACGCGGCTGCGCCGGCGGCTTCGCGCCCCTCCTGGGTGGTCATGTCTGTGTCCGGGGCCAGCTGGGCGGCCGTCCCTTCGCGGTAGAAGACGTTCGGGGCCAGGACGACGTAGCCCCAGTCCGCGATGCGCTGGCCCATTTCCTGGATGCGGGGGCGCAGGCCGAAGGCGTCCATGTAGAGGATGACGCCCGGGAACGGGCCCTCACCGGTGGAGGGGCGGGCCACCAGGGCCTCGGCTGTACCGTCTGCGGCGGGAATCTCGATAAACATCCGGCCAGCCTATCCGACGCCACTCAGACGGTTCCGTGCCCGTTCGACGTTTAGCGGCGTCGAGTGCGCACGGAACCGTCGAAACGGCGCGGCGGGGCGGGCGAGGGAGGGACGGCGCGGCGGGGCGAGGGACGGGGCGAGGGGCGGGTCGCGCCTAGGAGTAGTACCGGCCCAGGGTCTCGGCCTTGAACTCGAAGAAGGTGCCGTCCTCGATGGCGCGGCGGGCATCGTCGACCATCTTCACCACGAAACGCTCGTTGTGGATCGAGATCAGGGTGGCCGAGACCATCTCCTTGGCCTTGAACAGGTGGTGGATGTACGCCCGGGAGTAGTTCAGGCAGGCGTAGCAGTCGCAGCCTTCCTGCAGCGGGCCAAAGTCGCGCTTGTACATCGCCCCGGAGAGGTTGTACCGGCCCGTGGGGTGGTAGAACGCCGAGTTGCGGGCCACCCGGGTGGGGGAGACGCAGTCGAAGGTGTCCGCGCCGTTCTCGATCGCGGTGAAAATGTCGTCCGGTTCGGAGATGCCCAACAGGTGCCGGGGCTTGTTCTCCGGCAGCTCCTCGTTGCACCAGCGCACGATCGTGCCCAGGTTCTCCTTCTCCAGCGCCCCGCCGATGCCGAAGCCGTCGAAGTTCATGGCACCGAGATCCCGGCAGGCCTTGCGGCGCAGGTCCTCGTACTGGGCCCCCTGGATCACGCCGAACAGCGCCTGGTACGGCTTCCCGACCCGCTCCTCCGTGAGCCGGAAGTGTTCGGTGATGCATCGTTCGGCCCACCGGCGGGTGCGTTCCAGGGACTCCTCCTGGTAGCCGCGGGAGTTCTGCAGCGTGGTCAGCTCGTCGAAGGCGAACATGATGTCCGCGCCGATCTGGTGCTGGACGTTCATCGAGATCTCGGGGCTGAACCGGTGCCGGTCGCCGTTGAGGTGGCTCTTGAACCACACGCCCTCCTCGTCCACGTGGGCGAGGCGCTCCTTGCCGGGGGCGACGGCGTCGTCGGGCCCGGACGTGTCCACCGACTTCATGTCGATGACCTTCTTGAACCCCGAACCGAGGCTCATCACCTGGAAGCCGCCGGAGTCCGTGAACGTCGGGCCGCGCCAGTTCATGAAGGCGCCGAGGCCGCCGGCCTCATCCAGGACGTCCGCGCCGGGCTGCAGGTACAGGTGGTAGGCGTTGGCCAGGACGGCCTGCGCGCCGAGTTCGGCAACGGCTTCCGGCAGCACGGATTTGACCGTGGCCTTGGTGCCGACGGCGATGAACGCCGGGGTCTGGATCTCGCCGTGCGGGGTAGTGATGGTGCCGGTGCGGCCCAGGAACTCGCCGCCGTTTTCAGCAACCTGAGAGCCCGACGGCGCGCACGTTTCGCTCAGGCGCTTGCCCACTCGGAAGGAAAACTCCCCTTGCCGGGCAGGGGCGGCGGGCAGGGGCGCAAAGTCAGGATTCGCTGGCACCGTTCAAGTGTGCCAGCTAACACCGCGGATCCCTTAGTGCAGCGGGTCCGATGTGGGGTAGTTCTCAGCCCGCCAGGTGTCCCAGTGGTTGCGGATGGCTTCGAGCCGGTGCGCGCCGAGATCGTAGGTGGAGATGATCCCCAGCGAGCCGCCGTCGGGCCGGACGTCGGGGATGGCGGGCTGGTCGGCGACAATCAGCAGCCCGTCGCCGTGCTCGGCGTAGCTGTGGACCGTCAGGCCCACCTGGTGGTTGCTCCGGAACCAGACTTTCCCGGAAATCTCCTCACCGGTGGCCAGGGTGAGCGAATACGGTTCGCCGGGTTTGGGCACCTCGGACAGGCCCAGTTTGTCGATCGCGGAGCCCCCGGTCCCGGGCACGGAGAAGAAGAACGTCCGCCGCTTGCCGTGCGGGTGGTGCTCCAGGGCGAAGCGCAGCTGGTGCAGGAAGGTCAGCCAGCCCTGGGTGATGTCCTCATCCCAGGCCGCCCACTCCGAGTTGTGGTCGATCGCCGCACGCGTGACGCTGACTTCCGTGCCGGTGGGGACCGGTTTGAGGGTGAAGATATCGCCGCCGTCGACGACGATGGAGGTGTGGTCCGCGCTCTCGACCACGTTGGGGCCGAAGTAGATCGCATTGATCTCGGCGGCCTGGTCGTCGGCCTCCCAGCCGTGCCACTGGGCCACCTTCGCGGGTTCGCGCAGCATCGTCCAGACCTGCGGCGCGTCGGAGTTGATCACCACGCTGAGATTGTTCGTCATGGGGTGAATCTACAACGCACGGCGGCCGCCGGGTAGGGCCAAACGTCCACCAGGCAGGCGCCCCGGCCGGGCCGCGGAACCCGACTTCGTCCCGGTGCGCTCAGCCGCGGACGGACTCGAGTTCGTTGCCGATCCGCCGCTCCAGTTCAGGGCCGCCGATGGTCTGCGAGCCGCCGTGCGCGCGCAGGAAGAGCAGTGCCTCGAGCCGCAGCAGGCGCCATTCGCGTTCGGCGTCAGGGTTGGAATTATCGATGGCCCGGAAGATTTCCTTGTCGTACAGGTTGGGTTCGTTGAGGGAGCGCTGGCGCACCTTGGCGTTGATCCGGGCCTTGAAGGGGTCCGTCTCCATCGAGTCCGGCGCCCGGAGGAACTTCTCGTACACTTCGGCGCGTTCTTCTTCCCCGCGCTGGCGGCAGATGTAGCTGGCCAGCGCGAGGGACGCCTCGACCGAGGCCCAGCGGCCGGGGTTCCCGTCGAAGGGGAGAACGTTGAGCAGGTCCGCGACGGCGAGGGCATTCTCGGCGTCTTTGAGCACCACAAACAGTTCATGGGCCAGGTCGCTGAGGTCCTTGAGGCAGCTGCCGGACTTGGTGTTGATGCCCTTGGTGAGGCGGTCGCTGAGCAGCAGCACACCCAGCGCGTCGGGATGCGCTTCGGCCGCGGCCTCGACCACCGACTCGGGGGTTCCCTCCGGGGCCGGGATCAGGGCCAGGTCCGCTTCGCTGGGACCGCTGGCAGCCGGCGGGGCCACGGGCGGGGGAGGGACGACGACGGCGGGGGCCGCCGCAGGGCTGGCGTCTTCGGCGGGGAGGTGCTGGACCAGCTGCAGTTCCGGGCCGCCGTCGTCCGCGGACACAGCGGCGGCCCGGTCCGCGGAGGCCTCAGGGATGGAGTCCGCGGGGGTGGCCTCCGGAGAGTCCGGCTCGCTGTCCCGGACCAGGACCACGGAGCCGGCGGCGATCCGCAGCACGCCGCCGCCGGTGAGGGTGGCCCGCACGATGGCCGGCGAACCGAAATCGTCGTTGTCGACGTCCACTGACTGGATTTCGGCGGTGCGCGTGGCATCGGGCAGGAGCAGCAGATCCCCGGTCCGCAGAGATCCCGCCTGCCGTTCGCTGTAGTTCAGTGAGGCTGTGGGGTGGGTCATCTGGAGTCCTTAAATTCTCTTTCGGTCCGCTCACCAGTCTACAAAGGCCGGCGCCAGAAGTCGGGGACGCCGGGGACCCCGGCGGTCCAGCGGCTCGGTGCGGAGACCCCTAGTGACCGACGCCCGCGAAGGCGAGTGCCTGGCGGATCAGCGCCCCGCGGCCCCCGCTGAACTCCAGCTGCACGTCCGAGCTCAGCACTTCCTCCGGAGTCATCCAGGTCAGTTCGAGGGCGTCCTGGCGGGGCGAGCATTCGCCGGTGACGGGGATGATGTAGGCCAGCGCGACGGCGTGCTGCCGGTCGTCGGTGAACCCGGTGTGGGACGGGGAAGGGAAGTATTCGGCCACCGTGAAGGGGACCGGGCTGATCGGCAGCTGCGGGAAGGCCAGCGGGCCGAGGTCCTTTTCCATGTGGCGGAGCAGGGCAGCCCGGATGGTCTCGCGGTACAGCACCCGGCCGGACACCAGGGAGCGGATCATGGTGCCGTCCTCGTCGGCCTGCAGCAGCGTGCCGACCTCGTTCACAAACCCGAGCGGGTCCAGCCGGACCGGTACGGCCTCGACGTAGACCATGGGAAGCCGGCCGCGGGCCTCGAAGAGATCGTCGTCGGAGAGCCAGCCGGGATTGGGGTCGGGGGTGCGAACGTTCATGGTTAAGTTCTACCGCATCCGGGGTCCCCGGGCGTGGTCACACGGTTCAGCCTGCGGCCGGATTCAGGCCCAGGCAACGACCACGCGGGCCGCCTGCGCGGGGACGGCCAGGTCCACTCCGGTCAGTTCCTGGAACCTGCTGATCCGGTTGAGGATGGTGTTGCGGTGGCAGAACAATCGCTGCGCCGTGACGGTGATGCTCCCGGTGGCGAGGAAGCTCCGTACCGTCTCTTCCAGGCGGTCCCGTTCGCCGCCCCGGCACACCGAGAGGGCCGCGTCGAGGTCCGTGAGCAGGTCCAACCCGGCATCGTCGAGTTGTTGTTTGGCCAGCCGCGCCCAGGCGGCCTCGGCGGAGAGCGGCCCCGCGTCCGAGGGCTGCAGCAGCGAGGCCAGGATTTCGGCGGTGCGGGCCGCCGCCGGCAGGGCGCGCAGCCCGGCGACATCCGGGATGTAACCGCAAAGGATTCCGCCGAGTGCGGGGGGAACGGCCGGACGGGTAGCTTCCCGGTGCGGCGGGAGGGGCCAGAAGGCGTAGGTGTTCCCGCCGAACTCGTGGACAAAAAACCGGGTTCGGTACTGCCCGGAACCGAGACCCGTCGCGGTCTTGCGGAGGTTCACGGCCGCGCCGCCGCTGGCGGCAACCAGCCCGAAGTGCGCCGCGGGGTCCACGCCGAGAGCGGCGGCGACCTGGTTGACCGTTTCCGCGGAGGGGCTGGACTGGTTGAAGAGCCGGGCAATGAACTCGCGGCGGATGCTGGACTCTTCCTGCGCCATCCGTACCCGCTCAGTCAGGTAGCTGGTGTGCGTGCGGGTGGCGAACTCGTCCACCACCCGCCACACCCTGTCGACCCGGGAAGCCAGCAGGGCCGCGTCCTCGACGTCGGCAATCTCCAGGAGGCATTCCCAGATGATGCTGAAATCCAGCCGCACGGCCGAGATCAGCGCCTCGGGCGGGATGCCGGCGCGGGCCCGCTTGGCCCCGAGGTCCCCGGCGAAGCCAAGGAGGGACTCCGTCTCGGGTTCCGCACCGGCCTCCTGCCCGGACCCTTCGCGCTGTTTGTGGCCGCGCAGGCCGTCGACCAGCCGCCGGAAGGTTTCCCGGGCGGTGACTTCAAGGTCACCGGAACCGACCTGCTTCTCCGCGTATTCGGGTATTTCCAGGACCCTCGCGGCGAAGACTTCGGCCAGGGCCTCAATCCGCCCATGGAGCAGTTCCACCAGTTCGGCCCAGCGCAGGGCGTCGCCCGGCGAACGAAAATTGTGCATTTTCACATTCTAGACACGGATTTGCGTGATGCACTGCTAGTTATTTGGGTGAATTGTGCTGGCAGAATGAGGGAGAGCAGCCGGGTGAGCGCAGTCACACTCAGCCGCCACCACTCCGGCCGGACGGCCGATTCCATCCCTTCCGCACTATGGGAGAAACCATGGCAAGCAACGCCACCGCGCAGCTGAATCCGCAGCCGCCCCGCATTGTCGACGAGAGCGTGACCAAGAAGGTCGCGCTCGCGGCCCTGGTGGGCACCGCACTGGAGTGGTACGACTTCTTCCTGTTCACCACCGCGGCCGCCCTGGTCTTCAACACCCAGTACTTCGTGTCGCAGGACCCGTTCGTCGCCGCCATGAGCTCCTTCGCGACCCTGGCGGTCGGTTTCGTCGCCCGGCCGATCGGCGGCTTCATCTTCGGCGCCCTGGGCGACAAGATCGGGCGGAAAAAGATCCTGATGGTCACCATCGTCGGGATCGGCGTGGTCACCGGCCTGATCGGCGTGCTGCCGAACTACATGACCATCGGTGCGGCCGCCCCGGCGATCCTGGTGGCGCTGCGGATCCTGCAGGGGCTCGCGGTCGGCGGCGAATGGAGCGGCGCGGTGATTATCGCCGTCGAGAACGCCCCGGTGACCAAGCGCGCACGGTACGCGGCGCTTCCGCAGATCGGCTCCCCGATCGGCACCATCCTGTCCTCCGGCGGCTTCTTCGGCATGCTGGCCCTGGTCGGCCAGAGCAACTTCGACGCCTGGGGCTGGCGCATCCCGTTCGTGGCGGCCCTCCCGCTGCTGGCCATTTCACTCTGGATCCGCAGCAAGCTCAGCGAATCCCCGGAGTTCGAAGCCCTGATGGAGGCCGGCGAAACCGAGCACGCCCCCATCCGCGGCGTCCTGACCAAGAGCTGGCGCCAGATCCTCGTGGGCATGTGGTCGGCGCTGCTTGGCATTGGCGGTTTCTACCTGATCACCAGCTTCGTCGTCTTCTACGGCACCAAGGTCCTGAAGATGCCCTCCGAGGTCCTGCTGGCCGGGTCCCTGCTCGCCGCCGTGGTCGAAATCTTCTTCCTGATCTGGGCCGGCCGCATGGGTGAAAAGTACGGCGCCAGCAAGGTCATCCTGTGGGGCGGCGTGGCATCGGCCGTCGTCGCGATCCCGGTCTTCCTCGCGATCAACACCGCCAATCCGGTCCTGGTGATCCTCGCCATGATCGTCGGCGTCGCCACCCTGTCCATCCCCTACGCCGTCTCCGGGACCGCCCTGACCGCCCTGTTCGCGACCAAGGTCCGCTACACCGGCGTCGCCATCACCTCCAACAGCGCCGGCGTCATCTCCGGCTTCATCCCGCTGTTTGCGACGGCCCTCGTCGCCGCGGCCGGCAACTCGTTCTGGCCCGGCGCCATCATCCTGCTGGTGGTCTCCGCGCTGACCGCGATTTCCGGCCTCCTGCTGCCCGCCCTGAGCATCGAGGAAGAGGGAATGAAGCATTGAGCACCACCGCCGGCCACCTGATCGTCGCGCAGCTGGAACGGGCCGGGATCCGGCGGGTCTACGGAGTTCCGGGTGAGAGTTTCCTGGATGTCCTGGACGGGCTGCACGACTCCGCCATCGAAGCCGTCGTCACCCGCCACGAGGGCGGCGCCGGATTCATGGCGGTGGCCGAGGGGCGGCTGACCGACCTCCCGGGAGTCGCCATGGTCACCCGGGGGCCCGGGGCGGCGAACGCCTTCATCGCCGTCCACACCGCCCATCAGGACGCCACCGCGATGCTGCTCTTTGTGGGCCTCATCCCGGTGGCCGACCGTGGCCGGGAGTCCTTCCAGGAATTCGACATCAACGCCTGGTTCGGCAGCACGGCCAAGAAGGTCGTGACGCTCGACGACGCCGCCTCCGCGGCCCGCGTGGTGGACGACGCGGTCTTCACGGCTCTCAGCGGCCGGCCCGGGCCGGTGGTGATCGGATTGCCGGAGGACGTGCTGGTACAGGCCGTGGACGCCGCCACCGTTGAACCTCGCCGGGTGGCCAGGACGGAGCCCGCGGCTGCCGGGCTGGCGGAGCTGGAGGAGCGCCTTGCGGCCTCCGCGAAGCCCCTTGTGGTGGTGGGCGGCGAGGGCTGGGACCAGCACTCCTCGGACGCCCTTGCCGGCTGGGCGGAACGCCACGGCATCCCGGTGCTCGCCGACTTCCGCGCCTACGACGCCGTTCCGCACGGCAGCGGCAGCTACGCCGGCTACCTCGGTTATGCGCGCAGCGACGCCAACGCCCGGCGCCTGGACGACGCCGACCTGCTGGTCTTCGTGGGGTGTGTCCGTTCCGACGTGCTCTCCGACGGCTACACGCGCGGCCTCGACGCGGTCACCGTTGTGGTCAACCCCGATGCCGACCTCAAGGGACACTTCGGCCGGGTGGACCAGCACCTGCCGGTCCACGTCGCCGCCTTCGCCGAGGCGCTCGCCGGCACCTCGTCTGCTGTGCGGCCGGCCGCGGGCTGGCTGGCGGAGGCCCGCGCCGACTACGAAAAGTTCTCCACCGCACAGCCGGACGCGGGCAGTGCCGAAGAATCGGAGTACGTCGACCTGGACGTCGTGATGGAAATCCTGAACCAGGAGATGGACGAGGACGCGGTCATCACCTACGGCGCGGGCAACCACTCGTTGTGGGCGGCGCGCTACCTGAAGCACAACGCGGCGAACTCGCTCGCAGCGCCCCGCAACGGGGCCATGGGCATGGGAATCCCTGCCGCGGTGGCCGCATCGTTGGCGTACCCCGGGCGGCAGGTCATTTCCGTGGCCGGCGACGGCTGCTTTCTCATGAACGTCCAGGAAATCGCGACCGCCATGGGCCATGGTGCACGCTTCATCGCGTTGGTGGTGGACAACGGCATCTTCGCCACGATCCGTGAGCACCAGGAGAACCACTACCCCGGGCGTCCCTCCGGCACCCAGATGACCAACCCGGACTTCGCCGCGCTGGCACGGTCCTACGGCGGCTACGGCGAACGCGTGGACTCGCCCGAGGACTTCGCCCCGGCCTTCCGGCGTGCCGTAGCGTCCGGCCTGCCCGCCGTCCTGCATCTCCCACAGGACCCGGCGGTCCGATCACCCAGACTGCAAGCAACTAACTGGAGCCCACGTGATTACGCTCAAGAACATCATCAACGGGGCGGACGACGACGGCGGCGCCGCTGCGACCCTGCCGTTCTTCGATCCCCGCACCGGCGAGCAGCTCGGAACCGCCCCGGACAGTGACGCCGCCACGGTCGACCGCGCCTTCGCCGCGGCGCGGGCCGCGTTCGAGAGCTACAAGCGGACCACCCCCGCCGAGCGCCAGGCCATGATGCTGGCGCTCGCGGACCTGATCGAAGCCAACGCGGACCGGCTGCTGGAGGCCGAGGTGGCCTGCACCGGCAAGCCGGCGGCCGTGACCCGCAGCATCGAGATCCTGCGCGGCGCGGACCAACTGCGCTTCTTTGCCGGGGCCTGCCGCGTGGTGTCGGGCACGGCGCAGACGGAGTATGTCGCCGGGTTCTCCTCGACCGTGCGCCGCGAGCCGCTGGGCGTGATCGCCCAGATCACACCCTGGAACTACCCCCTGATGATGGCCATCTGGAAGATCGGGCCCGCCCTGGCGGCCGGCAACACCCTCGTGCTCAAGCCCGCCGACACCACGCCGTGGTCCACGGTCATCCTGGCTGAGCTTGCCCAACGGATCTATCCGGCCGGCGTCGTGAATGTGATTTGCGGCGGACGGGAAACGGGCGCCGCGATGGTGGAACACGACGTTCCCGAACTCGTCTCCATCACCGGCTCCACCCGCGCCGGCGCCCAGGTGATGTCCGCCGCGTCCGCCACGCTCAAGGATGTTCACCTGGAGCTCGGCGGAAAGGCTCCCGCCATTGTGTTCGCCGACGTCGACATCCCGCAGACCGCCCGGGAGATCGCGCTGGGCGCGTTCTTTAACGCCGGGCAGGACTGCACGGCCGTGACCCGGGTCCTCGTGGCAGAGGCGATTCACGCCGAATTTGCCCAGGCGCTCGCCGCGGCGGCGTCGGAGCTGAAGGTGGGAGGCGACGACGCCGACCTCGGTCCGCTCAACAGTGCCGCCCAGCTGGACCGGGTGGAGGGGTTCATGGACCGGCTGCCGGCCAACGCCCGGGTCCTGACCGGCGGCAAGCGGGGCGGCACCGGTTTCTACTTTGCCCCCACCGTGATCGACGGTGTGGTCCAGTCCGACGAAGTGGTCGCGGAGGAGATCTTCGGGCCCGTGGTCACCGTGCAGCCGTTCGCCACCGAGGCGGAGGCACTGGAACTCGCGAACGGCACCAAATACGCGCTGGCCTCTAGCGTCTGGTCCAACAACCACGGCGTGGTCACCCGGGTGTCGAATGACCTCGACTTCGGCTCGGTCTGGATCAACTGCCACCAGGTGATCCCCGCCGAGGCTCCGCACGGAGGCTTCAAACACTCGGGCACGGGCAAGGACCTCTCCGTGTTCGGGCTGGAGAACTACACCCGGATCAAATCGGTCACCACCTCCCACCGCTGAAAGCCGCACCAGAATATGAAACTCGATTTGCTGCTGAGAAACGCAGACATCATCACGATGGACCCGCTGCGGCCCTCGGCCACCAGCCTGGGCATCTGGCAGGGCCGCATCGTCGGCCTGGATGAAGACGTGGCGGGGCTGGACGCCGCCGAGGTGCTGGATCTTGACGGCGCGACGGTGACGCCCGGCTTCATCGACGCCCACTGCCACAGCGCCTGGTTCGGACTCGGCCTCGGCGAGCTGGACGTGGCCGGGGCGCGCGGCCTGGCCCAGCTCTACGCGCTGCTGGAAGCCGAAATCGCCGCCCAGCCCGGGCCTGCCGGGACCGCCTCGACCTCCTGGCTGCTGGCCACCGGATTCAACCAGCAACACCACGGCGGGGAGTTCCCGGACATCGCCGTGCTGGACCGGATTACCGGCGAACGCCCCCTGCTGATGCGCCACAACTCCGGCCACATGGCGGTGGTGAACACCGCGGCCCTCCGCCTTGCCGGCGCCGACGACGCCTCCTTCCCCGACCCCGACGGCGGCGTGATTGTCCGTGACGGCGCCGGGCGGCCGACCGGGCTGGTGGAGGAAACCGCGCAGCAGCTGGTCCAGCAACTCATCCTGCCCTACCCGATCGCGGACCTGGAGACGGCGCTCGAACGGGCCACCCGGCGCTACGCCTCCGAGGGCATCACGAGCTTCACTGAGGCCGGGATCGGCGGCGGCTGGATCGGCCACAGCCCGGTGGAACTCGCCGCCTACCAGCGGGCGGCGGAAAACGGCCGGCTGCATGCGCGCGCTCAGCTGATGCCGGTGCTCGAGGTATTGCGTCCGCTCGCCGGCCATGACCAGGATTCCCCGGGGGTTGCGCCGGCCGGGCTGGACCTGGGCATCGCCACGGGATTCGGCGGCGAGTTCCTCTCGCTGGGCCCGGCGAAGGTCTTCCTGGACGGGTCCTTGCTCGGCGAGACGGCGGCGGTAAGCCAGGAGTTCTGCAGCCACAGCCACAAGGACAACGCCGGGAACGTCGGTTACTTCCAGGCCGATCCGCTGCAGCTCCGCGCCGAGATCGAAGCCGCCTACGCCGCCGGCTGGTCCATTGCCGCGCACGCCATCGGAGACCGGGCGGTGGATTTGGCCATCGACATCATCGCCGGCTGCGAACGCCGGTTCGGGCGGCGGGCCGTTCCCAACCGCATCGAACACGCGTCGATGACCCGCCCGGACCAGCTGGAGCAGCTGGCCGCCGCCGGGATCGCGGTGACGCCGCAAGCAAGCTTCTTCCACGAGGGCGGGGACGGCATGACCGCGTCCCTCGGCCCTGAACGCATCGGCTGGGCGTACCGGGCGTCGTCGTTCCTCGAGGCCGGGGTCACCCTGGCCGGAAGCTCGGACCGGCCCGTGGCAGACGGCAACGTCCTGCGCGGCATGCAGGCCTTCGTCGACCGGCGCACCTCCTCCGGAGCGCTCTTCGGCAACCCGTCGGAATGCCTGACCCCCCGGCAGGCACTGGCGGCCTACACCACGGGGGCTGCGGCGGCCACCGGGGCGGCGCAGCTCAAGGGCTCCCTGGAACCCGGCAAGCTGGCCGACTTCACCGTGCTGTCCGGCTCGCCCCTGACCGCGGAGCGGATCGACGGCCTGGAAGTCCTCGCCACCGCCGTCGGCGGCCGTTTCACCCACAAGGCGCTCCCCGGACCGTTGTCGGGACCGCTATCCGGACCCCTGTCCGGCGGCGCCGCGGCCGTGCGGCACCAATAAGCGCAGCGCCAACACCCAACCCACCAGCCCGCCACCAGCCCCAGGGGAATCAGTGACCACCAGCAAATTCAGTCCCGCCGACGACGCGTTCCTCCGCGACTTCGCCACCATGAGCCGCTTCGGCGCCACACCCAACGGAGGGGTGGACCGCCAGGCGGCCACCGCGGCCGACGGCGAGCAACGGCGCTGGCTCACGGGTCTGCTCGAGGCACGCGGTTTTAGCGTCAGGTTCGACCGCGCCGGCAACCAGTGGGGCCTCTACGAGGCAGTCCCCGGGGCGCCTTTCGTGGTGGTCGGCTCGCACATGGACTCACAGCCGACGGCGGGCCGTTACGACGGCGCCTACGGCGTCCTGGCCGCGGCCCATGCCGCGTTCCGGCTTACGGAGGCGTGGGCCGCAGGGTCCCCGGGCAACCCCGGGACCGGTGCGCCCAAGTTCAACATCGCCGTCGTCAACTGGTTCAACGAGGAAGGCTCACGGTTCAAGCCGTCCATGATGGGTTCCTCGGTCTACACCGGCAAGCTCGCCCTGGAGACGGCGCTGGAGACCACGGACGCCGCCGGGACCTCGGTGCGAGAAGCCCTGGACGCCATCGGGGGCCGCGGGGACTACGACGGTCCGGAGGCGGCATACTGCGCCGAAATCCACATCGAGCAGGGCCGCAGCATGGAGCGGGGCGGCATCACGATCGGGCTGGTGCATTCGAACTGGGCAGCCAACAAGTACGAGTTCGTGGTCCACGGCGAACAGGCGCACACCGGGTCCACCGTGATCGCCGACCGCAAGGATGCCCTGCTGGGAGCGTCCATGATGGTGGTGGCAGCCCGCGAGCTCGCCGACCAATTCTCCGGCGTGCTGCACACGTCGGTGGGCCAGTTGACGGTCTACCCCAACTCACCGGTCGTGGTGCCGTCACGGGTCAACCTGCTGCTGGACCTGCGCAGTGCCGATGAGGAAGTCCTCGCCGAGGCCGACGCGCTGTTGCACCAGCGGATCACCGGCATCGAGCGGCTGGCCAACGTCACCGTCCAGCGCCACCAGGGGCACTCGTGGCCCGTGACCCCCTACCAGCCCGAGGGTGTGGAACTCGCGGCCAAGGTCGCCGCGGACCTGGGCCTGTCCAGCCGGCAGGTGATGACCCTGGCGGGGCATGACTCCACCAACATGAAGGACCTGGTCCCGACCGTCATGCTGTTCGTCCCCAGCGTGGACGGCATCTCGCACAACGAGCACGAATTCACCACGGACGAGGACACCGTGGCGGGCGTCGCCATGCTCACGGAGGTACTCAGCCGGCTGTGTCACGGGGCGCTCGCCGACGCAGACACCGCCGAGGCAGACACCACCGGCACGGACCGGGTCTAGGCCCCTTCCGGCGCCGAGGAGATCCAGAGGGCGTGCGGGTGGGCGGAGCCGCCGTCGGCGTCCGGGTTGCCGACGTGCAGGAGCGGCACGGCGGCTTCCTCCCGCATCGCAACGTCGTGCCCCGCCCCGGCGAGGCGCTCCCGCAGCAGCTCAAGGTCGCCCCCGTATTCGAAGCCCAGCCCGGCGCCCCCGGCTCCCCGAGCAGTCCCGGCGGCCGCGTCGACCATCAGCACCCCGCCGTTTTTCGCCGTGAACGCCTCGGTTTCGGTGGCGTCCGCGTCGGGCGCCGGGCGGGGGCGGGCCCCGATGTCGCGCAGTGTCCGGGCCGCCGCCGTCGGATCCTCCGCAAACCAGACGCCGACGACGGCGAGGCCCGGATCCGCCTCCGCGGACGTGGACCAGGTGCCGTCGGACGCCCGCGTGGCGGGGTCGGCCAGGAAGCTGAAGCCGCCATCGGCCGTGACCCGGCACGAGGGTCCGTGGTCCGCCTCGATGAGCTCGGCGGTGGTGCCGGCACTGCCCGCACCGGCTTCGTTGGTCCGGCGGGCAAACTCCGCCAAGTCGCCGACCTTGACGCCGAAAGCGGTGGTGCCGTCCTCCGCGGAGCCCGCCTCGGCGAAATGCAGCGCGAGGCGCCCGGCGCCGGCGTCGAACTCCCGCCAGGTGGCCTCGTCGACGGTCTTGACCATGCCCAGGTCGGCCAGCAGGCGCTCCCACTGATCCAGCCGGGAGGTGAAATGGATGGGGCGGACACGCAGCATGGGAGTCTCCCTGATGGGTTGGGGCCGGGAGCACAATGGTGCCATGGCCGATGAGCTAGAGGAACTGCTGGTGAAAGATGCCGCCGCCTGGCGCGCCTGGTTGGAGAGGCACCACGCGGACAGCCCCGGAGTGTGGCTGGTGCTGCACAAGAAGGGTGGTTCGGTGACGGAGCTGGATTACGAGGCCGCCCTGCAGGAGGCGCTTTGCTTTGGCTGGATCGACGGCCAGGGACGGCGCCGGGACGCGGAGACGTCCTTCCAGCGGATGACCCACCGCGGACCGAAAAGCGTCTGGTCGGCCCGGAACGTGGAACGCATCGGGCGCCTCGAAGCGGCGGGACGGATGGCCCCGGCGGGGCGGGCCGCCGTCGAAAGCGCCAAGGCGGATGGCCGCTGGGAGGCGGCCTACTCGGGCCAGGCCTCGGCGGAGGTGCCGGAGGATCTCGCCGCGGCCATTGCGGCGGAACCGCGGGCCCAGGCCATGTTCGACGTCCTGACCTCGGTGAACCGGTACGCGCTGATCTACCGGACCAACGCGGTCAAGCAGCCTGCCACGCGGGAACGCAAGATCGCGGGGTTCGTGGAAATGCTCGCCCGCCACGAGACGCCCTACCCGCAAAAACGGCGGCCGGACCCGGGGCTTTCAGCGCCTTCCCAGTAACGGTTCGGGATACCGACAGCCAGAACTGGCATAGTAGCCCAATGCCTAATACCCAACTCGTGCAGCCCAGGGGTGCCGAGCCCGCCGTGCGCTCGCAGCGCGCGGCGTTCTTTGCTGCCGCCGGACTGCTGGTGGCTGGCGAGACTGTTTTCTGGCTTATGCTGGCCGCGGTCCAGACGAAATCCGGCCTCGCGCTGCTCGACGGCGGTGTCCACGACGCCCTGGTCGCCGGCCGTTCGCCCGTCGCCACCGCGATCCTGGCCGCAGTCAGCACCGTCACCTCCCCGACCTGGATGACGGTCATCGGGGGGTTGCTGGCGCTTGGCTGGGCCCTCTGGAAACGCGAAGTCTGGCGGCCGGCCCTGCTCCTCGGAGCCATGGCGGCCACCTTCGGGGCTTCCACCCTCATCAAGCACCAGATCGCACGCGCCCGGCCCTCGGCCGCCGATTTCCTGATGGGCCCGGACGATGCCTTGTCCTTCCCCTCTGGGCACACGTTCGGGACCGGCGTCTTCCTGCTGGTGCTGGTGTACCTGCTGCTGGGGCACGGCGGGGCCCGGACGGTGCGGCGTTCGACGGCGGTGCTGGCGTTCTCGGCGGCGGCAGCCGGAACGTTGCTGGTCGCGTTCAGCCGGCTCTACCTCGGCTACCACTGGCTGACGGACGTGGTGGCCTCGATGGGGCTGGCGGTCGCGGTGACGGGAATCGTGGTCCTGGTGGACGGCCTGCGGGACGCGCGGAAGGCAGTCCCGGCAGCCTAGAAGGCGACGCCGAGGGCCTGGGCGAGGACCACCGCCGAGGCCGAGGACCAGGCTTGCGGGTGGCAGGAGGCCGGATACGGCACCGCCCGCCCGGACTCGGCAGCGGTGACACCGGAGAAGAGCTCCGGGAGCCGGTGGCCGAACGCGCCGGAGGCCGCCAGCAGGCCCTCGGCGAGCACGCGGGCCTCGGCAGTGAATCCTTCGGCGAGCAGGCCCCGGATCGCGATGGCGGTGTCGTGGCTCCAGACCGAGCCGCAGTGGTAGCTGAAAGGCCAGAAGCCCGCCGCCCGCCGGGACAGGGTGTGCAGGCCGTAGCCGGAGAACAGCTCCGGGCCGAGCAGTCGGTCCGCCACAAGCCGCGCCTCACCGGCCTCCAGGATCCCGGTGCCCAGCAGATGCCCCATGTTGGACCCCGGGATGTCCAGCGGCTCGCCGTGGCCGTCGAGCGCCATGGCCGGGAAGCTACCGGCGCCGTCCTGCACCCAGAACCGCTCGCGGAAGTTGTGCTTCAGCGCCGCCGCGAAGTCGCGCAACTCCTGGGCTCCCGGCTCGCCATAGGCGTCAAACAGGTCCGCCGTCTGCACGGCCGCCTGGTAGGCGTAGCCCTGGACCTCGGAAAGGGCGATCGGGCCGTCCGCGTGCCGGCCGTCGCTGAACTGCATGGCGTCCCGGGAGTCTTTCCAGCCTTGGTTGCTCAGGCCGTGCCCGGAAGTGTCCTGGTAGCTGAGGAAACCGGCGTTGGCGGTAGTGCCGGCGGCGGCAGTCCCCGCAGCTCCGCTGCTGGCCGAGCCCGCAGCCAGCAGCCACTGAGCGGCGCGGGCGGCGCTGGGCAGCAGGGAACGGACTGCGCCGTCGTCGGTGCCGGCACGGCCCAACTCGCCCAGCAGGCACAGCCAGAGCGGGGTGGAGTCCACCGCGCCGAAGTACACCGGCGGCAACCGCAACGCCTGGCTTTCCAGGACCAGTTCCTTGGCCCGCAGTTCATGCAGGATCTTGCCGGGCTCCTCGGCCGCCGCAGGGTCGGTTTTGGTGCCCTGGTAGGCGGCGAGGGCGCGCAGGGTTCCGGCGGCCAAGGGGGCGTCGAGTGGGAGCAGCAGCCGCGCCGCCCAGAGCGAATCGCGGCCGAAGAGGGTGAAGTACCAGGGTGCCCCGGCGGCCAGGAAGGGTGCGTCCGGGGCCTGGCGGCTGGCCAGCCGGAGTCCGTCGAGTTCGTCGAGGGAGTTGTCCAGGAGCAGGCCCAGCGGCCCCTCCGGCACAGCCCGGATGCGGCGGGGAGCCGGCAGCGGTGCGGCCACCACGGCGTCCTCACTGTCGCTCAACACGGCCTGCCATTCCGCTTCCAGCGGCCTGCCGCGGCCCGCGGTGCCGCGCCAGCTGAGCCGCTCCCCGGGGCCAACCCCTCCCGGCGCGGAGACCGTCAGGGTCTTGCCGCCCTCGCTCCAGCGCAGCGAGGACGCGTCCGCCGCGGCGGGCTGCAACGGGTCGCGGAAGCGGCCGAGCCGGATGGCGGCCATGTCGGTGAAATCCGCGGCCAGCCGCACCTCTATCTCTGCGTCTACCGCCTCCTGCGAGGTGCTCACCCGCAGCGAGACGCGGACGGCGCCGGGCGTTACGGTCCAGGTCTGGAGGAGTTCGACGGCGGGGTCCTCGGTGGGCCCCTCGATGCCGCGTACCAGGCCGCGGACGCGGAGCACGCCGCCCGGGGAGGCCTCCACCGTGGCCGGTTCGGGCGCGAACCCGTTGACCGTCACCTCGGCCCGGCACAGCATCCGGGTGTCCCCGTGCAGCAGCCCGGTGAACCACCCGCCGGTGCCGGTACCTGTACCGGTGTCGGTGCCGGGTGCGCCGCCGGCCAGCCGGCCGTCGGCGTCGAGCCATACCTGGGTGGGGGCGGCCACGGAGCAGTGCTGGCGGTGAAGGGCTGGTTGAACAGTCATGCGCCCCAGCCTATGCCGGAGGCCCGGGCCCGACCTAGGCCCGGCCGCGGGCGCTCAGTCCTGCGCGTCGTCCTCCATCGGGAAGGCCACGGCCTCACCCACCACCCGCAGGCAAAGTTCGGTGCCGGGGCGGGCGATCGAGGCGTTCCAGTGCCGGATGGTGATGATCTCGCCGCCGCCGGGGTAGCGGTGGTCCGCCACGGCGCCCTCGGCGAGGACCGGCGGGACGGCGAGCTTGAGCCGGACCGTGGTCTCCGGGCCGAAGTAGTCCGTGTCCACGACGGTGCCGCGGATGGGCCCGTCCTCCGCGATCCGGATCTGCTCGGGCCGGAGCATCAGCTGCACGCGGCCCTGCGCCGGCGGCCGGCGGACCGGAATGCCGCCCAGCGAGCAGGTCGCGAGCGAGCCTTCCATCCAGGCGTCCAGGATCACCGCGTCGCCCAGGAACTCCGCGGTGGCCCGGTCCGCGGGGCGGGTGTAGACCACGAACGGGTTGCCGATCTGGGCGAGCTTTCCGCCCCGCATCACCGCCACCTGGTCGGCGAAGGAGAGCGCCTCGGCCTGGTCGTGGGTGACCAGGATGGTGGTCACCCCGGCGTCGTGGAGTACCTTGCCGACGGTGCGCCGGGTGGCGACGCGCAGCCCGGCGTCGAGCGCGGAGAAGGGTTCGTCCAGCAGCATGAGTTCCGGTTCGCGGGCAAGGGCGCGGGCCAGCGCGATGCGCTGCTGCTGGCCGCCGGAGAGCTGGTGGGGCCGCCGCTTGGCCATGGCCGGGTCCAGCGCGACCATCTCGAGCAGCTCGGCAACCCGGGACTTGATGCCGCGGTGGCCGCCGGGGAGCTTGCCGGCGTCCAGACCGAAGGAGATGTTCTGGCCCACGGTCAGGTGCGGGAAGAGGGCGCCGTCCTGGGCCACATAGCCGACATGCCGTTTGTGCGCGGGAACCCAGGCGCCGTCGCCGGCCACCTTGGTGCCGTTGAGCGAGATGCTGCCCGTGTCGGGGTGTTCGAAGCCGGCGATCAACCTCAGCAAGGTGGTCTTGCCCGAGCCGGAGGGGCCCACGATCGCCGTCGTCCCGCCCTTAGCGACGGGGAGGTTGACACCCTTGAGGACAGCCTGGGAGCCGAAGTTCTTGGTCACGGCCTCGACCTCGAGGTGGCTGTTGGTGCTGGGCGCCACGGAGGGGGCGATCCGGGGTTCCGGAAGCCGGGAGGGGTTTTGTTCGGTCACTGTCCCGCTGCTTTCTTGGACTGCTGGAAGAGGAGGTAGGTCATCGGCGCCGAGATCAGGATCATCAGCAGGGCGTACGGTGCGGCGCCGGCGTAGTCGATTTCGCTGCTCTTGCTCCAGAACTCGGTAGCCAGGGTGCGGGTCCCGTTGGGGGAGAGCAGCAGCGTGGCCGTCAGCTCGTTGACGATCCCGAGGAACACCAGGGCGGCGCCGCCTGCCGCAGCCGGGGCGGTGAGGCGCAGGGTGACCCGGAGGAACGCAAGCAACGGCGGCTTGCCGAGGGCCTGCGCGGCCTCATCGAGCTCCTTGGGCGCCTGCGCGAGCCCGGAGCGGATGTTCACCAGTGCCCGCGGCAGGAACAGCAGCACGTAGGCGGCGACCAGCAGCGCGGTGGTCTGGTAGAGGGCGGGCGCCATCCGGATGCTCACGGTCACGAAAGCCAGGCCGACGACGATCCCGGGCATCGAGCTGGTGATGTAGTTGGAGAGCTCCAGGGCCTTGCTGAACCAGCCCGGATGCCGCACGGCGAGGTACGCCATCGGGAACGCGACCACCGTGGTGGCAAGGGCGCCGGCCAGGCCGTAGCCGAGGGTCTGCAGCAGCGCGGGCAGGAACGCCTCGGCCGCCCAGACGTCGGACCCGCCGGCGTAGATCCAGCGCAGCACAAAGGTCAGCGGAAGCCCGAACGCCAGCCCGGTCAGGGCCAGCAGGGACAGCTGCGCGGGCAGCTGGTAGGCGTGCAGCGGCAGGCGCAGGGCACGGGCCTGGGCGCCGGAACCCACCCGCGCGTACCGGGCGGTGCCGCGGCTGCGCACCTCGACCAGCAGCAGGATCAGGCAGAAGAACACCAGCACGCTGGCCAGCATGTTCCCGGCCGTCCCGTTGAAGGTGGACTGGTACTGGACCATGATCGCGGTGGTGAAGGTGTCGAAGCGGATCATCGCGAAGGCGCCGTACTCGGCCAGCAGGTGGAGCGAGACCAGCAGCGCGCCGCCGGTCATTGCGATCCGGAGCTGGGGCAGCACCACACGGAAGAAGGCGCGCCAGGCCCCGAGTCCCAGGGACGCGGCGGACTGCTCGATCGCCGGGTCGAGCCGGCTGAGCGTCGCGGCAGCGGGGATGTAGACCAACGGGAAGTAGGACAGCGTCGCGATCAGCACCCCGGACCACAGCCCGCCCATCGAGGGAACGGCGGAGACCCAGGCATAGCTGTTGACGAACGCCGGAACGGCCAGCGGCGCGGCGAGCAGGACGGCCCAGCCCTTGTGGCCCTTGAGGTTGGTGCGTTCCACCAGCCAGGCGCCGCCCACGCCCAGGACCAGGCAGAGCGGCACGGTGATCACCGTGAGCAGCACGGTGTTGAGCAGGAGCTCGCCCACCCGGGCGCGGAAGATCAGGCCGACGGCGGTGTCCCAACCGGTGGCCACCGTCATGACTGCCACGTAGCCGAGCGGGATCAACGAGAAAAGGGCGATCAGGACCGCCAGGATGGCCACCACGGAGACGCCGAAAGGCGGGCGGGGGCGCTTGCCCCTGCCCGCCGTCGTCGTGCCTCCGGTGGTTCCGGGAGCCGCCAGTGTTCTGGTCACTGGTTAGAGCAGTCCTGCCCTGGTCATCAAATCGGTGACCTTGGCGGAGTTGAGCTTGGCCGGATCGACCTTGGGGGCCTGGAGTTCCGGGAGCGGCACCAGCTTGTCGTTGGCCGGTACGCCGGAGCCGACCGCGTACTCGAAGGACGTGCCCTTCTGCAGCACTTCCTGGCCCTTCTTGCCGGTGATGAACTTCAGGAAGGCCTGGGCGGCCGCGGCGTTCTTCGAGGACTTGAGCACGCCGCCGCCGGAGACGGACACGAACGCGCCGGGGTCCTGGTTCTTGAAGTAGAACGGCGTGACGTTCTTGGAGTTCTCGCCGGTCTTGGCCTGGTCGCCGTAGTAGTAGTAGTGGTAGATCAGGGCGGCGTCCACCTCGCCGGCGTTGACGGCCTTCATGGCCGTGCTGTTGCCCTTGTACGCCTTGTAGTTCTCCTTCATGCCCTTGAGCCATTCCTCCGTGGCGGCCTCGCCTTTGAGTTCCAGCAGGGCGGAGACGATCGCCTGGAAGTCGGCGCCGGACGGCGATGCCGCCCACTTGCCCTTCCACTCGGGCTTGGCCAGGTCCAGCATGGACTTGGGCAGCTTGTCCTGGCTCAGCTTGGCCTTGTCGTAGACCAGGACGGTGGAGCGGGCGGCGATGCCGGTCCACTTGTTCGTGGAGGGCCGGAATTCGGCCGGAACCTGGTCGACGGTGGCCTTGTCCACGTCCGCGAACAGCCCGGCGTTTTCCACCTGGGCCATGGCGGGGGAGTTCTCGGTGAGGAACACATCGGCGCGGGAGGCCGCGCCTTCCTGGACGATCTGGTTGGACATTTCGGTGTCGTCGCCCTGGCGCAGGGTGACCTTGATGCCGGTTTCCGCGGTGAAGGCGTCAACCCATTCCTTCGTCAGGGATTCGTGCTGGGCGTTGTAGACCGTAATCTCCCCGGCCGGCTTGCCGTCGGCTCCGGTGGTGCTGCCGGAGGTCGAGGCGCCGGAGCCGCAGGCTGCGAGGCTGAGCGCGGCGGTGGCGGCGAGGGCGATGCCTGCCAGCGCATTGTTGCGGATCTTCATGAGGCTACTTTCTGCAAGGAAAAGGTCGTAGGTGCCTAACCTCCGTGAGCGGGAAGTTAGGGCATGCTCACTACGAAAAACTGTAGGTTAGCCAAACCTAAGCAACCAAGCCGAGAGTGCCATAAGTGATGAGGATCACACGAATTACGAAACTATTGCGTGACTTAATTCCCGGAAGAGGTTTCCGCCGCGGTATCGGGGGCGGCTTCGGAGACGTCTTCGGAGGCGCTGGGCGCCGGGGTTTCCGGGGCCGATTCCGCGGCGGTTTCGGTGGTGGGCTTCCCGACGGCGGGCAGCTTCCCGGCGATCGAGGCCGCGGCCTCCAGCACCATCCACGCCTGCAGCTGCGTGGACAGTTCGACGGCGGACCCGGCCGGGTAGCTCCGGCGGGCCGGCAGTTCCGGGCGGGCCGAGAAGACCAGCCGGGCGCCCCGGCGTGCCAGCGGCTCCTGCGCCCCCACCAGGCGGCGTCCCTCCCAGAAGGACTCCGCCGTGTCCGTCACGAGCAGGGCAGCCGTGGCCCGGGTCTCGGCGGGGAGCCGTTCGTCGACGGCGGCGAGGGCCAGGTAGCGGACGAGGACCCCGGTGAAGAGGCCGCCGTCGCCGGTTCCCTCGGAACGGAGCACCGCGGCTTTGCGCCCCATCAGCGGGGCCTGCACGGTGAGATTGCGCTCCACCGCCGCCACCAGCGCCGCCGCCCGCTCAAGGTTCGCGTCGCCGCCCATTTCCAGCAGGGCGCCGAGGACCGGGCCCTGGTTGTACGTGTAGATGGCGCTCTCCAGCACCAGTTCGCCGCCGGGGGCGATCCGCAGACCGTCCCGGTACATTCCCTGTTCCGGGTCGTAGAGCTTGGCATCCAGCCAGTCCAGCAGGGCCTGGGCCTTCGCCGCCTGCCCGGTCCGGGCGTAGTACAGCGCCACCGGGGCCGTGGCCGGGGTGTTTTTGAAGTCCCGCTTTTTGCTCCAGAACGTGCCGCCGCCCAGGTCGTCGGTCGAGGCCGAGTCGAACTGGAGGGTGAGGCTCTTGAGCACCTTGGCGTTGCGGCGCCGGCCGGTGGTCTTGCGGGTGTCCTCGGCGAGCTTCTCCAGCCGCAGGGTGGCCAGGGCCAGCCAGGCCATGTCGTCGTAATAGCTGTTGACCACGGTCAGGAAGTTCCGCAGCCGGATGCCGGTGACCAGCCGGGAGGCCAACTTGCCGGCGCTGGGCAGGTTGTCGCCGTCGAACTTGGCCGGAGTGTGGCCCTCGCCGCCGAGCTCCCGGCGGCCGGTGTCTATGAGGCAGTCCACGTAGTGCGCCTGCCACCAGTAGTGCCACGGCCGGGCCAGGTTCTTCAGCCGGCCGGACGGGCGGCTGGTGGCGGCGATGTGGGTGCCGGGCAGGAAAAAGAGGCGCTGCCCGAACAGCCGGGTCACCGAACGCGCGGCTTCATCGGCGCGGAAGGACCAGTTCGGGGCAGGGGAGTGGGCGGCGGCTGCGGTCATGGTCCCAGCGTAGTGGCGCGGGCCACTCCGGCACGGAATGGCGGGGCCGAGGTGCGCAATGTTTGTATTCCAGTTAACCTGAACTAACTAATGTTCCCTGGTGCCGGTGGGCTGCTTACAGCTTCACGGCCGGGTTGCGGTTCCACATCAAGGAGGATGCATGGACGTCTTGGGTACTGTCGCGCTGATTACCGGCGGCGCTTCCGGGTTGGGGGCCGCGACGGCCCGCCGGCTGTTCGCCGCCGGCGCGTCCGTGGTGCTGGTGGACCTGCCGGGCTCGGCCGGGGAGGCCTTCGCCGCCGAACTCAACGCGCCTGCTGGCGGCGGTGCGCCTGAGCAGGCCAACCGCGCCGTCTTTGTCGCCGCGGACGTCACCAGCGAAGAGCAGGTGCAGGCCGCGGTTGACGCCGCCGTCGCCCTCGGCCCGCTGCGGATCGTGGTGAACTGCGCCGGCATCGCCACCCCGGGCAAGGTGCTGGGCCGCGACGGCGTGCTCCCGCTGGAGACGTTCAGCCGGGTCATCCAGATTAACCTCGTGGGCACCTTCAACGTGATCCGCCTGGCCGCCGCCGCGATGGCCGCCACCGAGCCGGCCGTCACGGAACTGGGCGGCCCGGAGCGCGGGGTCATCATCAACACCGCCTCCGTCGCAGCCTTCGACGGCCAGATCGGGCAGCCTGCCTACTCCGCCTCCAAGGGTGCCGTGGCCGCCATGACGCTGCCGATCGCCCGCGAACTGGCTCGTTCGCTGATCCGCGTGGTCACGATCGCGCCCGGCATCTTCGAGACCCCCATGATGGCCGGACTGCCGCAGGAGGCACAGGAGTCGCTGGGTGCGCAGGTGCCGCACCCGTCCCGGCTGGGCCGCCCTGCCGAGTACGCGAACCTGGCCGCGCACATCGTGGACAATGCCATGCTCAACGGCGAGACCATCCGGCTGGACGGCGCCATCCGGATGGGACCGAAGTGACGCACGACGTAGACAGCCCTGCCCCGGTCGACCCGGCACTCGCCGGGCTGCCGGCGGCCGATTTCTTTGCTTTCGAATCCCTGCTCAGCGCCGCAGAGCAGGCGAAACTGGCCGAACTCCGGGAGTTTCTGGCCCGCGAGGTGGCACCGTTCGCCACCCAGTGGTGGAACGACGCCGAGTTCCCCGCGCACATCCTGCCCAAGCTGGCCGCGCTGGAGCTCAGCGCCCCGGCCCAGCGCGGCTACAGCAACCTGTTTGCCGGCCTTGTCATCGCCGAAATGACCCGGGTGGACACCTCGCTCGCGACGTTTTTCCTGGTCCACCACGACCTGTTCGTGGAGTCGCTTTACGGCTTCGGCTCCGAAGAGCAGAAGGCCCGTCTGCTGCAGGACGCAGCAAACCTGCGGACCACCGGGGCCTTCGCGCTGACCGAGCCGGACCATGGCTCCGACGTCGCCGGTGGCATGGAAACCACCGCTCGCCGCGTGGCCGGCGGGGAAGCGGGCGACTACTGGGTGCTCAACGGCGCCAAGCGCTGGATCGGCAACGGGACGTTCTGCGACTACATGCTGGTCTGGGCCCGGGACGAGGCCGACGGCGGCATCCGCGGCTTTATCGTCGACGCGACGCTGCCCGGCGTGAGCCGGAGCCGGATCGAAAACAAGATCGCGCTGCGCACGGTGCAGAATGCCGACATCGTGTTCGACGACGTCCGGGTGGCCGAGTCGGACCGCTTCGCCGGGATCAACAGCTTCGAGGACACCAACGAGCTGCTCCGCGGCTCGCGCATCATGGTCGCCTGGCAGGGTGTGGGCCAGCAACTGGCGGCGTTCGATGTCGCCCGGCGGTACACCGTCGAGCGCCGGCAGTTCGGGCGGCCGCTGGCGAAGTTCCAGCTGGTGCAGCAGCAGCTGGTAACGATGCTCGGCAACGCCGTGGCGAGCATGGGGATGATGGTCCGGATTGCCCAGCTGCAGGATGCGGGCGCCGCAGACATGCCCCAGGTGGCGCTGGCGAAGTCCTACGTGAGCGCCCGGATGCGCGAAACCGTTGCGATGGGCCGGTCCCTGCTGGGCGGCAACGGGATTGTGACCGACTACGCGATGGCCAAGATCTTCGCTGACGCCGAGGCGATCTACACCTACGAGGGCTCGTACGAGATCAACACCCTGATCGTGGGCCGCGCCGTGACCGGGGTCTCCGCGATCGTCTAGCCCCCGCCCCCGACACCCCCGCCGCCATCCAGCGCGAACGTACACTTGAGGCCCTGAATCTGCGGGTTTTGGGGCCTCAAGTGTCCGTTCGCGCCGTGGGGTGGGGCCCGAAGTGTCCGTTCGCGCAAGGGCGGGGCTAGGCGAAGGGCTGCTTTTCGCCGGCTTCGATCCGGTAGTCCAGGCTGTTGTTCTTCACCGGCATGGGGCAGGTGCCGTACGGGGTGAACGCACTGGGGTAGTTGATGGCCCGGTTGAAGTCCAGGATCACCGTCCTGTTTCCCATGGAATCGACGCGGGGCCGGGCGGTCGAGACTTTGCGCCACTCATCGGTGCTCAGCCCGTTGGTCTCGTCGTGGAACGTCACCGTGAGGGCGCCAAGCTTCTCCTCCTCGGCCTGAAGGCGGCACTCGTGCTCCTGGCCCGGAAGCCGGAAGACGAGCTCGCCGACGGAGCGGTGCACACCGTCCACCAGCGGGTTGGCGGTCCCGATGGGCACATCCACCGGTTCAGGGTAGGGCAGGAAGCGCGCCTCGATGACCAGATCAGGCCGGTAATCGAAGGTCGGCACGCCGTCGAACCCGGTGAACACCGGCGACGCCGAATCCCGGGTGCGGATCGCATACTTGTTGGCCCGCATCGCGAGCTCCACTCTGACCCGCCTGCCGTCGTCGCCGCCGAACTGGACCCACATTAGCGATTCCTCATCGGCCAGCTTCGCGCTGACCGACCCGTCGACGGGCTCACCCGTCCCGACCAGCGTCAGCCCGTCGGCAGCGGCGGCGGTCAGGAACGCCGTCGTGCCATCCGTGGACCACAGCCCGGGGGCGAGCTCAACGGCGGACGGCGAGTCTCCCAGCCATTGGAAGGACGTCAGGGTCAGCCAGCCGTAGTCGCTGGCCAGGGCCTCGTTGCGGTTCTTCCGGAAGCGCTGCCAGCGGGCAAGCTGCGGGTCGGCAGGGGGCGCGTCGGTGGTCATGGGAACCCTCCAGGGATCAGGAGACGGGCGAAGGTGCCAGGGCGGCGGCGACCAGTTGCGCAGCGGTGGCCCGGGCGGCCGCGGCAGCGGCAGGGTCGGCGTCGAGCACCCCGCTGGCCAGGCCGCCGTCGAGGACGAGGGTCAGGCTGCGGGCCAGCCCGTCCGGATCTGGCGCGCCTGCGCTGTCGGAAAGGTCCCGGATCCAGGCCAGGATGTCCTGCTTGTGGGCAACCGTCCGTTCGTGCACGCGGGTGCCCGACGCCGATTCGGCGGCGGCGTTGATGAAGGCGCAGCCGCGGTAGCCGTCGCGGCGGCAGGCGGTTGACAGGGCGTCGAAGAGGCCAACCAGCTGGGCTGCCGGGTCCGGCCCGGCGGCCTCGGCGGCGGCATGCAACTGCCCGGTCCAGACCCCGTCCACCTGTTCCAGGTAGGCCAGGATCAGGTCATCCTTGGCCGGGAAATACTTGTAGAAGGTGGCCTTGGCGACCCCGGATTCGGCGATGATCGTGTCGATGCCGGCGGCCCGGAGGCCGTGGGCGTAAAACAACCGGAAGGCCGTCGCCAGGATCTTGTCCTTGGCCTGACCTGCCGGCGTCCGGACCGCCCGCGGCCCGGCGGTTGGTGCGGCGGCTGCTGCTGTCGGCGTCATAGCTTCATGGTACACAGACCAGTCTGTCCGGTCTTGCGGATGTCGCGGCCATCTGTCAGCTCCGACGTCCGCGAATGCCCTGCGGCCCACACTCCTTGCTGTAGACAGTTCTGTCTGGTAGCGTCTCGCCCAGCGGTAGACGAACTTGTCTACTCTCCGAAACTCGAGAACCCTTCCTGAATGAGGTCCCCATGAAAATTGCAGTCTTTGGCACCGGTATGGTCGGCCCCACGGTGGCGGACGCCCTGGCAAAGCTTGGCCACGACGTCGTCATCGGAACCCGCGATCCGCAGGCAACGCTGGCGCGGACCGAGGCCGGGCCGATGGGCGGCGTGCCGTTCGCCCAGTGGCACGCGGAGCACGGCGACATCCCGGTGGCCACCTTCGCCGAGGCGGCGGCCGGCAGCGACCTCGTTGTCAATGCCACCAACGGCACCGGCTCCCTGGACGCGCTCACCGCAGCCGGAACGGCCAACATGGCCGGCAAGGTCGTCATGGACATTGCGAACCCGCTCGACTTCTCCCAGGGTTTCCCGCCGTCGCTGAACCCGGTCAACACGGACAGCCTCGGCGAGCAGCTCCAGCGGGCTTTCCCGGAGGCGCGCGTGGTCAAAACGCTCAACACGATGAACGCCACTGTCATGGTGGACCCGGCCAGCGTGGCCGGCGGAGACCACTCCGTGTTTGTCTCTGGCAACGACGCGGACGCCAAATCGGTGGTGGCCGGGTTGCTGGCGGACCTCGGCCACCGCGACATCATCGACCTGGGCGACATCACCACCGCCCGCGGCACGGAGATGCTCCTTCCGATCTGGCTACGGCTGTGGGGCGCCTTCGGGAACGCGGACTTCAACTTCAAGATCGCCCGCTAGGCCCGCCAGGCCCGCGAAGACCCGCCCAACTGGCTCGCAGTTGTTGTCGTTTGGAGCGCTCAAAACGACAACAACTGCGGACTACTTGGGCCGACGCGCCCCCGTCAAGGCCCCGGACAGTATCTGAGACGGATTCCCGGGGCAGCCCGTGAGCCGGGTAACATCCCATGGGTACAAGTAACCCGGCTCACAGTATCCAGCGCAGTGTACGAGCCACGTCGAACCCTCGAAAGATAGTTTCCATGGCTGACACTGCATTCACTTCCGGCACGGATCTGGCCTCAGAACTGCGCGCCGACGTCCGCCGGGTGTCCACCCTCCTCGGCGAATCCCTGGTCCGCCAGCACGGTCCCGAGCTCCTGGACCTTGTGGAGCAGGTGCGCCTGCTGACCAAGGAGTCCAAGGAGGCCGCCCGGGGCGGCGCCGATGCCACCGGGCCGTGGAGCTCGTACGACGTCGTCGCCCAGGTCCGCGAACTGCTCGGCTCCCTGCCGCTCGAGCAGGCCACCGACCTCGTCCGGGCCTTCGCGTTCTATTTCCACCTGGCCAATGCCGCCGAGCAGGTCCACCGGGTCCGCGGACTCCGGAGCCGGCCGGAGAAGGACGGCTGGCTGGCCAAGGCCGTCGAAGAGATCGCGGAACAGGCCGGATCCGCCGTGCTGCAGGACGTCGTCGACGGACTCGACGTCCGGCCCATCTTCACAGCCCATCCCACCGAGGCTTCCCGCCGCTCGGTGCTGGACAAGGTCCGCCGGCTCTCCGACGTGCTGGCCGAACCCACCCTCGAGGGCACCTCGGCCCGCCGCCGCCAGGACCGCCAGCTGTCCGAGGTGATCGACCAGATGTGGCAGACGGATGAACTCCGCCAGGTCCGGCCCACCCCGGTGGATGAAGCCCGCAACGCCATCTACTACCTCACCGGAATCCTCGGCGACGCCATGCCGGAGATGCTCTCGGACCTCTCCGAGCTGCTCGCCGACCACGGCGTGACCCTGCCGGTCACCAAGGCGCCCATCCGCTTCGGTTCGTGGATCGGCGGCGACCGGGACGGCAACCCCAACGTCACGGCCGGCGTTACGCGCGAAATCCTGCAGATCCAGAACCAGCACGCCATCCGGATCAGCATTGGCCTGATCGACGGGCTGATCTCCATCCTGTCCAACTCGACCGCGCTGGCCGGGGCGGACCAGGCGCTGCTGGACTCGATCGACGTCGACCTGGGGCACCTGCCCGGGCTGGACCGCCGCGTCCTGGAGCTCAACGCGCAGGAGCCCTACCGGCTCAAACTCACCTGCATCAAGGCCAAACTGCTCAACACCGGCCGCCGGGTTGCCGCCGGCGGACCCCACGAGCCCGGCCGGGACTACGCCGCCACCGCGGAGCTGCTCGCCGAACTGGGCCTGCTGGAGCCATCGCTGCGGAACCACCAGGCCGGTCTCGCCGCCGACGGCGCCCTGGCGCGGGTCCGCCGCGCCATCGCCTCCTTCGGCCTGCACCTGGCCACCCTTGACATCCGCGAACACGCCGACCACCACCACGACGCCGTCGGGCAGCTGATGGACCGGCTCGGCGGACCCGGTGTGCGGTACGCCGAACTGAGCCGCGCCGAGCGGCTCGAGGTGCTGGGCTCCGAGCTGGCCTCCCGCCGGCCGCTGTCCGGCCACCCGATCAAGCTCGACGGCGTCGCCGACGGCACGTACGACGTGTTCCGCGAGATCCGCCGGGCCCTGCGCACCTACGGCCCCGACGTGATCGAGACTTACATCGTCTCGATGACCCGCGGCGCGGACGACGTGTTGGCGGCGGCGGTGCTGGCCCGGGAGGCCGGGCTGGTGAGCCTCTTCGGCGAGGCTCCCTACGCCAAAATCGGCTTCGCCCCGTTGCTGGAGACCGTCGAGGAGCTGCGCGCCTCGGCCGAGATTGTGGACGCGCTGCTCTCAGATTCGTCCTACCGCGAGCTGGTCCGGCTGCGCGGCGACGTGCAGGAGATCATGCTCGGCTACTCGGACTCCAACAAGGAATCCGGCGTGATGACGAGCCAGTGGGAAATCCACAAGACGCAGCGGAAGCTGCGCGACGTCGCGGCCAAGCACGGTGTGCGGGTGCGGCTCTTCCACGGCCGCGGCGGATCCGTGGGCCGCGGCGGCGGTCCGACCTACGACGCGATCATGGCCCAGCCCAACGGCGTGCTCGAAGGCGAAATCAAGTTCACCGAACAAGGCGAGGTCATCTCCGACAAGTACTCGCTGCCCGAGCTCGCCCGAGAGAACCTGGAGCTTTCCCTGGCCGCGGTGCTGCAGGGCTCGGCGCTGCACCGCGCCCCGCGCACCTCGGAGGACCAGCGCGAGCGCTACGGCCACGTCATGGAGACCATCTCCGACGCCGCGTTCGCCCGCTACCGGAGCCTCATTGACGACCCGGACCTGCCGGCCTACTTCATGGCGTCCACGCCGGTGGAACAGCTGGGCTCGCTGAACATCGGGTCGCGGCCGTCCAAGCGCCCCGACTCGGGCGCAGGCCTCGAGGGCCTGCGTGCCATCCCGTGGGTGTTCGGCTGGACCCAGTCGCGGCAGATCGTGCCGGGCTGGTTCGGCGTGGGCTCGGGCCTCAAGGCGGCGCGCGAGGCCGGCCACTCCGCCCAGCTGGTGGAGATGATGGACGGTTGGCACTTCTTCCGCTCGGTGCTCTCGAACGTGGAAATGACGCTGGCCAAGACGGATATGGACATTGCCGGCTACTACGTCTCCACCCTGGTCCCGGAAGAACTGCACCACCTCTTCCGTGCCATCCGCGCCGAGTACGAGCTGACCGTCGCCGAGATCCAGAACCTCACGGGGGAGGACCTGCTGCTCGACGCGCAGCCGACGCTCAAGCGCTCGCTCGAGATCCGCGACCAGTACCTGGACCCGATCAGCTACCTGCAGGTGGAGCTGCTGCGCCGGGTCCGCGCCGAGGCCGCCGCCGGGGAGGGCATGCCCAACGCCGAGATCGACGAACGCCTCCAGCGCGCCATGCTGATCACGGTCAACGGCGTCGCGGCCGGACTGCGCAACACCGGGTAGTCCGCGAAGCGGCCGGGCGGCCCGTCGGAGGGGCCGGATAGGGTTGTTCCATGCCGTCGTTCCAGACCAGACTCAAGATCACCGGACTAAAACCGGGCAACCCGCCGGAGGCCGTCATGCAGGCTGCCGTCGAGGCGCTCGGGACACGGCACCATGTGGAGTCCAACCAGCTGGAGCTCGCCGGCGGGGTCCCGCAGCTGAACCTGCGCTTCCTGGTGGACGCCACGGCCTACGCCGCCGAGAACAGCCAGGCGCTGGAGTCGGCCGCCATGATGCGCGACGCCGTCGAACGCGTGGCGGTGACCGGAAACCTGACCGTGCTGCGGCGCAACCGCGGCCGCTGGGCGCCGGTCTAGAAGTCCAGTTCCTCGTCGGGGTCCGCGGCGGCCGACCCCGACTCGACGACGGGGGACCGGTTCCCTCGGCGGCGCGTGACGACCAGCCCGACGGCGGCGCCGATCGCGAGGCCGAGGCCCACCCCGATCAGCGAGCTCGCCCAGAACGGCAGCCGCGTTGCCGAGCCCGTGACGTAGCCCAGCCCCACCGACCAGGCAGCCCACAGCACGCCGCCCACGGCCGCGCAGAAGCTGAAGCCGCGCGTGGACACGTTCGCGATCCCCGCCGCGGCGGTGGTGGCGAGCCGGCCGCCGGGGATGAAGCGGATCCCGATGATGGCCCCGTAGGTGGACGAGCGGCCGGCCTTGGCGATGGCCAGGTGCACCGCGCCGTGGAACTTCCGGCCCCAGCTCCAACGGTCCAGCACATGGCTGAGGCGGCGCTTAAACAGCTGGAAGACCATCAGGTCGCCGAGCCAGGAGGCCAGCGCCGCGAGGACCCCCACGAGGAACGCGTTGGCGCGGCCGTCGGCCGACAGTGCTCCGGCTGTGATCACCACCATCTCGGAGGGTACCGGCGGGAAGATGGCGTCGCCGAGGACAACGGGGATGATCCAGAAGTAGATCGCGGATCCCCAGGTGTCCGCATTGGCCAGGTCCATGGGCACAAGTTACCCCATATCCGGCCGGACGCCCGGGTGCTTGGGGTTGGGTTCCGGGTGGTGCCCCGCGGCCTAGCGGGCTTCGGAGAGTTCAAGCCGGCTGCGGTACTCCACCGGGCTGCCGGTGATGGGGTCCACGAACCGGATGCCGCGGGCCAGGAGCTGGAGCGGCCTGGTGTAGTCGTCCGGCGCCTTGTCCAGCAGCTCGGGATAAAACGCGTCGTTCACAATCCCGAGTCCGAGCGAGGCCATGTGGACCCGGAGCTGGTGGGTCTTTCCTGAGTGCGGCTCCAGCCGGTACAACGCACGGCGCGGTGCGGCGGCGTCGGGCATGCCGTCGGGACCGCTTTCGGGACCGTTTTCGGCCGGCCCGGCGAAAGTGTGGAGCCGTTCAATCCGGGTCTCGGCGTTGGGCTCGCCCTCAATGACCTCGGCCAGTAGATAGCTGCGGGACTTCGTCATCCGGTTCCGCACCACGACGGGGAAGTCGACGGCGGGGTGCCCCGGCGCGGGCTCCGCCGCGGCCACGCACTCATATTCCTTCTGGACCTGGCGCTTCTCGAAGAGCACCTGGTACTTCCCGCGGGTCTCGGGGTTCGTGGAGAGCAGCAGGATGCCGGCCGTCATGCGGTCCAGCCGGTGCATCGGGACCAGGTCCGGCAGTCCCAGCTGGTTCCGCAGGCGCACCAGGGCCGACTCCTGGATGTAGGTGCCGCCCGGGGTGGTGGGCAGGAAGTGCGGTTTATCCACCACCAGGAGGTGCTCGTTCTGGTGCAGGATGTTCAGCTCCACCGGGATGCGGGGCTCCGGCGGCAGCGAGCGGTAGTACCAAATGAAGGTGTGGTGCCGCAGCGGGGTGGTCCGGTCCAGCGGGACGCCGGCCTCGCCCACGATCTCGCCGGCGTCGAACCGGTCCTCGATGCCCTGCGGGTCGATGTGCCCCCAGCGGTGCATCATGTAGTCCATCGCGGTGTCCCAAGGCCCCTCGTCCGGCAGCCGCAGGCGGGTCGCGTTCACGCCGTCGCGCACGGGCAGGGGGGATTGCATCACCGACCCATTCTACGTCGCCGCCCCCACCCGCCGTTTCGACGGTTCCCTGCCCACTCGACGCTTCGAAGCGTCGAACCGGCAGGGAACCGTCGAAACGGGCACCGACGAGAAAAAAGTTCTTGACAATAAAAACTGTCGGTGGCCACACTGGAAGCATGTTGGATATCGAAGTCATTGAGGACCCGGCCGCGGCGGAGGCCTCGCTGGACCCGATCCGGACCCGCATCCTGCGGGAGCTGGCCGAGCCCGGCTCCGCCACGCAGCTCGCCGCGAAAGTGGGCCTGCCGCGGCAGAAGGTGAACTACCACCTGAAGGCCCTGGAGCGGCACGGCCTGGTCGAGCTCGTCGAGGAGCGGCGTCGCGGCAACGTCACCGAGCGCATCCTGCGCGCGACGGCGGCGTCGTACCTGATTTCCCCGTCGGCGCTGGCCTCCGTGGCCCCGGACCCGCACCGGTTTTCGGACCGCTTCTCCGCCTTCTGGCTGCTGGCGCTGGCGGCCCGCATGGTCCAGGAACTTGGCCAGCTGATTGCCGGAGCCGGCGCGGCCCGGCAGAAACTCGCCACCTTCGCGATCGACGGGGAGATCACCTTCCGTTCGGCGGCCGACCGGGCCGCCTTCGCCGAGGAACTCGGGGCCACCGTGGCCCGGCTCGCGGACAAGTACCACGACGACGGCGGTACGGTCCCGCCGGGCGGCTCGGCCGGCGGGCACACCCGGGCTCCGGGGCGCAAGCACCGGCTCGTCGTCGCACTCCACCCGACGCTGAAGACCCAACCCAAGACCCCACATTCCAAGGAGCAGAACCATGACTGACAAGCGCGAATTCGAGATTGTTTACGACACGGAACTGCCCGGCACCCCCGAGCGCGTCTGGGAGGCGGTGACCCGCGGCACCCCGGCCTGGATGTTTCCCACGGACCAGTGGCCGGCTGTGAAGACTGTGGAGGAGCGCCCTTCCCACCTGGTCTCCCGGATGGAAGGCCCGGACGGCTGGTTCAACCAGCTCGAGCATGTCCTCGAACCGCTCGACGGCGGCCGGGCGCGGCTGCACTACGTCCACAGCGGCATCTTCACGGACGACTGGGACGGGCAGTACGACGGCGCCAGGAAGCACACGGCGTTCTACCTGCACACCCTGGGCCAGTACCTCAAGCACTTCGACGGCAAGCCCGTGGTCTTCACCGACATACAGGCACCGGCCGCGTCGCAGGTCGCGGAGGGATTCGAGCGGCTCAAGCAGGCCCTCGGAGTCGCCGGCTCGGCGCAGGGGGACACGGTGGAACTGGACGTCGACGGCGTCGGGCAGCTGTCCGCCGAGGTGGATTTCTCCAACGAGAACTTCCTCGGGCTGCGGACCGCGGACACGCTGTACCGCTTCTTCGGGCGCAACGCCTTCGGCGCGCCGGTCGGCATGACCGTCCACGACTTCAGCGGCCGCGGGGATACGGGGGCGACGGCGAAAGCCTGGGCCGGGTTCCTCGAGAAGGTCTACGCCTAGGCCCCGCTCCGCCTTTTCGACGCTCCGCCTTTTCGACGCTCCGCCGTTTCGACGGTTCCGTGCCCGTTCGATGTGTCCGCGCGTCGAGTGGGCACGGAACCGTCGAAACGGGCCCGGGGGAGGCCCGGGGGGGAGGCGGGAGCCCGCGCGGGCGTCAGGCGATGGCTGCGGCGGGCGGGGCGGGGAGGTTGCGCCGCAGTTGGGGGGAACGCTCCAGCCGGTCCTGGGCCGCGCGCAGTGCCAGCACCGCGGACTCCAGCTTCTCCGGCGGCAGGGTGAAGGGTAGGCGCAGGTAGTGCTCGAAGGCGCCGCCGACGCCGAACCTGGGTCCCGCGGCGAGCCGGATCCCGAAGTCCGGGGCGAGCACCGCAAGGGCGGTGCTGACCGGTGCCGGCAGCCGGCACCAGACCGACAGGCCGCCGTCGGGCCGTTCCGGCTCCCAGTCCGGCAGGTGTCCGCGGATGAGGTCCAGCAGGGTCTCCCGGTTCTCCCGCAGCGCGGCGAGCCGGGCCGGGAGCGGCTCGGCCAGGTCGTTGACCAGGTGCGCCGCGGCAAGCTGCTCGACCACCGGGCCGCCCAGATCCATGGTGGTGCGGGCGGCGGCGAAGCGTTGGATCAGGGGCTCGCCGGCCCGGATCCAGCCGGTGCGCAGCCCCGCCCAGTGCGACTTGCTCAGGGAACCAAGCGAGACCACCGCCGGGCTGAACGCGGCCATGGGCGTGGAACTGAGGCCGTCGAGGTTCAGCTCCCGCAGCGTCTCGTCGGCCACCAGCACGGTGCCCGACGCCGCGGCCGCCGCGACGAGGCGGCGGCGCTGGGAGTCGGGCATCAGCCGGCCTGTGGGGTTGTGGAAGTCCGGCACCAGGTACGCCATCGCCGGCCGCTGCTGCAGCAGCGCCGCTTCCATCGCCTCCACATCCCAGCCGGCGTCCCGGGCCCCCGGGCCCGCGGGCACGGCGGAACCCGAGGGGGCTTCGGTGCGGCTCGGCGCGGGCATGGCCACGGTCACCGTCCGGCAGCCGGCGGCGCGGATCGCATCGAGGGCATTGGGGTAGCTGGGATGCTCCACGAGCACCTTCCCGGACCGGCCCCCAAGGGTGCGGAGGACGATGTTCAGGGCATGCTGCGCGCCGGAGGTGACCAGGATCTGCCCGGCGGTGGTGGGCACTCCGGCCGCCGTATAGCGGGCCGCGATCGCCTCGCGGAGCGGACCCACCCCAAGGGCGTCGTAGCCGAAGCCGGGCAGCAGCGCCGGCAGCTCCGTCAGCGCGGCGGCAAACGCCCGGTGCACCACCTCGCCGCTTGCCGGCAGCGAGGCGTAGGCCAGGTCGAGGACTCCGTCCGGAACCGCCAGTCCGGGCGCGCCGCTGAGCCGCGGGCCGCCGTCGTTCGCGGCATGGCCGGGCCTGTGGCTGGGAATGCGGCTGCGGCTCCTGCTGCCCGGGCCGCCGCTGAGGAAACCTTCGTCGCGCAGCAGCGCGTAGGCGGCGGTCACGGTGGTGCGGCTGATGCCGAGGGCCGCGGCCAGCGACCGCTCGCTCGGCAGGGCGACGTCGAGCGCGATGCGGCCGTCCAGGATGAGCAGGCGCACGACGTCGGCCAGTTCGCGGTACGCGGGGGAGGCGCCGACGTTCCACCCGCCCAGCAGACGGATCAGCGAACTCGGATTCAAGGAACCGGACATAAAGCCAGTATTTCAAACTGGCTATGGATTACAAGGCCAGTTTTCGGGGAGGATGGTGGTCATGATGACCCGCAGACTCCTCCAGCTCCTGATCGGCCTTGCCCTGTACGGCGTTTCGCTGGCCATGGTCATCCGCGCCAGCCTGGGGACGGCGCCGTGGGATGTCTTCCACCAGGGGCTGGCGGGCAGGACCGGGCTGAGCCTTGGCACGGTGGTGATCATCGTCAGCTTCCTGGTGCTGCTGCTGTGGATTCCGCTCCGGCAGTGGCCCGGGGTCGGTACCGTCTGCAATGCCGTGCTGGTGGGCGTCTTTGCCGACGTCGGGCTGGCACTGATCCCGAGGTTTTCGCACCTGGGCGGCCAGGCCGCGCTCCTGGTCGGGGCAGTGCTGCTCAACGGGGTGGCCTCGGCCATGTACATTGGTGCGCGCCTCGGACCCGGCGCACGGGATGGCCTGATGACCGGGCTGGCACGGCGCACCGGGTGGCCGGTACGCGGCGCGCGGACCGGCATCGAGGTAGTGGTGCTGGGCGCCGGCTGGCTGCTGGGTGGATCCGTGGGCGTGGGGACCGTGCTCTACGCCCTGGCGATCGGCCCGCTGGTGCAACTGCTGCTGCCGCGGTTCACCGTGCCGGAACCCAGGTCCGCAGGCGAAGGCGAAGCCCGGGCAGAGGCGGAAGCAGCCGTGGCCGGGGCCTCCACTCCGGCGTCGTAGCTTCCGCGCCCCGAGTTCCGTCACAGCGAACCTGACCGCCCCGACATCAGGCCTGCGAAGCCCCCGGCAGCGGCTGGCAACGGGGGCAGTAGTAGATGTCCCGCTCCTCGGCCCCGGTGTCCTTGGCGAGGACCCCGCGCCGGATGGGCGTGCCGCATTTGAGGCAGGGCTGGTGTTCGCGCCGGTACACCCAGTACCCGGGCCGGCCGGCCGTTCGACCCACCGGCACGCCGCGCGCGTTCAGTACCGTGACGCGGCGGCCCGGGCCCAGGTTGGCCGTCAGCAGGACCTTCGCGTCGGTGATCATGGCGGCCAGATCCGGCACCGCGGAGACCGGCGTCGCCGGGTGCACGCCGGACAGGAAGCAGGCCTCGCAGCGGTAGATGTTGCCGATGCCGGCCAGGTTGCGCTGGTCCAGGAGGGCGACGCCGATCGGGACCTCGGGAGCCGCGAGCAGGCGCCGCTCGGCCTCCGCCATGTCCCAGTCCGGGCCCAGCAGGTCCGGACCGAGGTGGCCCACGACGCCGGCTTCCTCCGCCGTCGGAATGACTTCCAGCAGCCCGAGCGAGAACCCGACCGCGTCCGCCGTCGCCGTGCGCAGGACGCAGCGGGCGGTGAAGCCGGGCTTGCGCCAGCGGCCCCCGGAAGGATAGATCTGCCAGGTTCCTTCCATCTTCAGGTGCGAGTGGATGGTGAGCCGGTCCTTCGGCGTCGGGCCGGCCACGCGCATCAGCAAGTGCTTGCCGCGCGGAACGACCTCCTGCACGGTCCAGCCGCCCAGCTTCAGGGTGGCGAAGCGCGGCACCCGGAAGTCGGAGGCGAGCAACTCCTTGCCCGCCAGCGCGGCGTGCAGCTGCGCGGCGGCACGGAAGACGGAGTCGCCCTCAGGCACGGATCCTCAGTCCCTTCGGGGTGGAGTAGGCGCCGGCCTGGGCCAGCGCGGCGGCGACCGGCGTGTCCAAGATGCCGTGGCCGTTGACTTTTTCCATGATCAGCTTGTCGATGGCGCCGCGCGTCACGACGCCGACGAGGGCGGACCCGGCGGCGGCCAGGACGTCGGGGTCGGAGCTGAACGCGAGCAAAGTCTTGCCGCCGCGTTCCACGTACAGGACCAGCGCGCCGTCCACCAACACCACCAGGGCGCCCGCCTTCCGGCCGGGGCGGTGGCCGGTGCCCGCCTCCACGTCCAGGGCCGGCCACGGCAGCGCGGCGCCGTAGGGGTTGGCCGGGTCGGTTGCCGCGAGGGCCAGGGCGACGGGCTCGGCCTTGTGCACCTGGGCGTCCTCGACGTAGGAGCGCAGCCGGTCCACCGTGGCCGGCACCGCGAACTGGGCGGCGCCGAGGTGTTCGATGAAGTAGCCGCGGCGGCACCGCCCGGCTTCCTCGAGCCGGGCCAGCACCTTGTACATCAGGCCGAAGCCGCCCAGGATGTTCTCCGCCATCACCGATCCCCGGGTGACTACGCCGTACCGGTCCAGCAGGAGTTCCGCGGTGGCCCGGGCATGGATGGTGGCGTCGAGCTCGGGGGCCGGGAGCGCGGACCAGCGTCCGGCGGCGAGCGGGGGCGTGGCGGGGGCGCCGGTGACGGAGCCGTAGCGGCCGCCGGTGAGGCCGGGCGATCCGAGCAGCCCGGTCCCGTGGGCGCGGCCCAGCCGGCTGAGCCTGGGCGCCCGGGCACGGGGCGCGCGCCCGACCTGCCGGTGCGCGGTGTGGCCGCCGGCGATGAGGGCCCGGACCGGGGCGAAGGTGTCGCCGGTGATCCGGCCGGCCCAGGCCAGGTCCCAGAGCGCGGACACGACGTCCTGGTCGCTGAGGACCGTGTCCATCCCGCCGGCGATGTCGGTCAGCTGCCGGAAGAAGTAGCCGCCGCCGTTGTTCCGCAGGTGGTCCAGCAACCGCTGCTGTGCGTCGCCGGGTACGAAGTCCGGTGCCGGGTTCAGCGTCAGTTCGGCGGAATCGGCGAGGTGCAGGCTCACCCAGCCGTCGTTGCCGGGCAGCGAGCCGGCCCCGGACCAGAGGACCTCGCCGGCGGCCATGAGTTCGTCGAGCATGGCCGGCTGGTAGTTGGAGACGCGGCTGGCCAGGACCAGCGGTTCCCAGGCGGAGGCCGGAATCGGCACGCCGGAGAGCTGGTCGACGGCGGTGATGATGCCGTCCAGCCCGCGCAAAGCCGACTGGCCCCGGCCGCCGGGTGTCCGCACGTGCTGCCACGCGGGCAGGAACCGCCCGTACGCGGCGTTGTCCACGGGCTCGACCTCGGCCCGCAGCGCCGCGAGCGACCGACGCCGCAACTTGCGGAGCACCTCGGCGTCGCACCACTCACTGACGGTTGCCGGCAGGACAGTCGGCAACGCCGCCGCCGGGGCGGCAGCCGGTGCTGCCGAATCCCCGGCCTGCGCCTCGTCCGGCGCTGCGGGGTGCGGCCGGAATTCGCCTTCGACGACGCGCCCGTCCGCGGCCAGCCTCTTGAGTGCCGTGCCGACGACGGCGACGCCGAGGCCCAGCCGGGCGGCGGCTTCGGCGGCGGTGAAGGGCCCGTGCGTGCGGGCGTAGCGTGAGACGAGGTCGCCCAACGGGTCCGCAACGGGTTCGATGAACGCTAGCGGCACGCCCATCGGCAAGGGGACACCGAGGGCATCGCGCAGCCTGGCGGCATCCTCTACCGCGGCGAACCGTTCCACGCCGCCGATGTTGACCTTGATCGCACGGTTGGCCCGCTGCAAAGCCGCCAAATGGGCGGCCGCGTCGGCCGCGGCGGCGCCCGGGGCCTCGGCCGCGGCGGTTTCAACCGCCCCGGGCTCCGGTTTGGCCCCGGCTTCGCCGGGCACGGCCCCTGCCTCTACTTCCGCCCCTGCCTCTACTTCCGCCTCCGCCTCCGCTGGCGCCTGCGACTCGAGCCGGGCGGCGACTTCGTCGGGGGTGAGCGGGCCCAGCAGCCGGAGCAGATCGGCCACGCCCTCCAGCCCGCGCATCCTCCGGTCCGGAGCGAGTCGCTGCAGTTCCAGTTCGGTGGCCTCGATGACCTTCGCGTCGAGCAGTTCGCGCAGCTCCACCCGGCCCAGCAGTTCGTTGAGCAGCGTCGAGTCCAGCGCCAGCGCGGCGGCGCGGCGCTCGGCCAGCGGCGAATCGCCTTCGTAGAGGAACTGCGCCACGTACCCAAAGAGCAGGGACTTGGCGAACGGCGAGGGCTGTTGTGTGGTGGTCTGCAGGATCCGCAGTTCACGCCGTTCGATCGAGGCGGCGATGTCCTTCAGGGCCGGAAGGTCGTAGACGTCCTGCAGGCACTCGCGCACGGTCTCGAGCACGATCGGGAAGGTCGGGTATTTCCGGGCGACGTCCAGCAGCTGGGCCGAGCGCTGGCGCTGCTGCCACAGCGGCTGGCGCTTTCCGGGGGTCTGCCGGGGCAGCAGCAGGGCCCGGGCGGCGCACTCCCGGAAACGGGAGGCAAACAGTGCGCTGCCGCCGACCTCCGCGGTGACAATCTGTTCGAGTTCCTCGGGCTCGAAGAGGAACAGTTCCGCGCCGGGCGGTTCGTCCTCCATCATCGGCACGCGCAGCACGATGCCGTCGTCGGCGGCCATCGCGGAGCCGTCCATGCCGTAGCGCTGCTGCAGCCGCTGGCCGACGGCGAGGGCCCAGGGCGCATGCACCGGCATGCCGAAGGGGCTGTGCAGCACCACCCGCCAGTCGCCGAGCTCATCGTGGAACCGCTCCACCACAAGGGTCGTGTCGCTGGGGACGACCTCGGTGGCGAGCTTCTGCTCGGCGAGGTACTGGATCAGGTTGTTGGCGGCGAAGTCGTCCAGGCCGGTGGCCTTGCAGCGTTCGGTGGCCGGGCCGACGTCGGACGCGGAGAGTTCGCGCATGAACGCGCCTAGGGCCCGGCCCAGGTCCACTGGCCGCCCGAGCGAGTCGCCCCGCCAGAACGGCAGCTTGCCCGGCTGGCCGAAGGCGGGGGAGACGAGGACGCGGTCGTGCGTGATGTCCTCGATCTTCCAGCTGGTGGCGCCGAGGGCGAAGATGTCCCCGACCCGGGATTCGTAGACCATCTCCTCGTCGAGCTCGCCCACCCGGCGGCCGCCCTTGGCCGTGGACGCCTGGCCTGCGGCCTTGCCGTCGCCGGAGCCGTCGCTGCCGGTGCCCTCCACCTCGGTGCCGATGATGTACACCCCGAACATGCCGCGGTCCGGGATGGTGCCGCCGGAGGTCACGGCCAGCCGCTGCGAGCCGGGGCGTCCCTCGATGGTGCCGGCATTGCGGTCCCAGACGATCCTGGGCCGCAGTTCGGCGAACTCGTCCGAGGGGTAGCGTCCCGCCAGCAGGTCCAGGGTGGCCTCGAACGCGGACCGCGGGAGCGAGGCGAAAGGCGCGGAGCGGCGGACGGTGGAAAACCATTCCTCGACGTCGATCGCGCCGAGTGCGGTCGCGGCGACGGTCTGCTGGGCGAGGATGTCCAGTGGGTTGGCCGGGACGTAGAGCCGCTCGATCTTGCCGTCCAGCATGCGTTCGACGGTGATGGCCGTATGGACAAGATCCGCCCGGTGCTTGGGGAAGAGCACGCCCTGGGAGACCTCGCCGACCTGGTGGCCGGCGCGGCCCACCCGCTGCAGGCCGCTCGCCACCGAGGGCGGCGACTCGACCTGCACCACGAGGTCCACGGCGCCCATGTCGATGCCGAGTTCCAGGGAGGAGGTGGCCACGACGCAGCGCAGCCGGCCGGATTTCAGGTCGTCCTCGATCAGGGCCCGCTGGTCCTTGGACACGGACCCGTGGTGTGCCCTGGCCAGGACCGGGTCCGCGCCGGCGGTGCTGCCGGCCTGGGCCATCATGTGCGCCGGCGTCGCGGTCGACGTGGGCGTGGCGTCAACAAAGTCGGGAGCCACGCCGCCGGCCTCGTCCCAGCCCCCGCCGGCGGCCATGAGCTGGCGCTCGGCGTAGATTTCGTTGAGCCGGGCCGTGAGCCGTTCGGCCAGCCGGCGGGAGTTCGCGAACACGATGGTGGACTGGTTGGCCAGCACCAGGTCCACGATCTTTTCTTCGACATGCGGCCAGATGGAGGCGTGCGGCTGCAGCCCGGACGCCGGGCCCGAGTCGAACGCCCCGGCCGCGCCCTGAAGGTCGGACATGTCTTCTACCGGCACGGAGACGGTCAGGTCCCAGGTCTTCTTCGACGGCGGCGCGACAATTTCCACCGGTGCTGCGCCCGCGAGGAACTGCGCCACCAGCTCCTTCGGCTCCACCGTCGCGGAGAGACCGATCCGCTGGGCCGGTTTGGGCAGCAGGGCATCGAGGCGTTCCAGCGAAACAGCCAGGTGCGCGCCGCGTTTGGTGCCGGCGACGGCATGCACCTCATCCACGATGATGGTGTCCACCTCGTCCAGGGTTTCCCGCGCCTTCGAGGTGAGCATCAGGAAGAGGGATTCGGGCGTGGTGATGAGGATGTCCGGCGGGTGGCTCAGCAACGAGCGCCGGTCCGCCGCCGTCGTATCCCCGGAGCGGACGCCCACGGTGATCAGCGGCGCGGGCAGGCCGAGGCGCTTGGCGGTCTGGGTGATGCCGATCAGCGGGGCGCGGAGGTTGCGTTCGACGTCGACACCCAGGGCCTTGAGCGGGGAGATGTACAGCACCCGGGTTTTCCGCTTCGGGGCCCTGCGCCGGACGGCTTTCCCGGCCGCGGCGTCCAGGCCCGGCAGCTCTTGCGGTTCCGCCGGGGCCGAGACCAGCAGTCGGTCCAGGGCCCAGAGGAAGGCGGCGAGGGTCTTGCCGGAGCCGGTGGGGGCCACCACGAGGGCATGCGCGCCCGAGGAAATGGCGTTCCAGGCGCCATTCTGTGCCGGGGTGGGCGCGGAAAAGGCCCCCAGGAACCACTCCCGGGTCGGCCGGCTGAACCGGTCCATGGCAACGGCTGCGAGTGTGCCGCCGGCGAGTCCCTGCCCCTTCATTCCTCCATCATGCCTTAAGGCACCGACAGCTTTTGGCGGTGCCCTAAGGCGGAGTCACGATCCCCGGGGACGCTACTTCGCGGTGAACGCGGCGATGGTCAGGAGGTTGATGCCCGCTTCGGTGCAGGCGTCCTTGGGCGCGGCGACGAACAGCGACGCAGTGTCCTCCGGCGGGTAGATCCGGAATCCTGCGGCGGGCGTGCGGGTGCAGTTGGGGTAGTTCCCGGCCTGTGTGTAGCGCAGGGTGGCGGTGCCGGCCTGTCCCGAGGCGAGCAGCACGTCGGCCACGGGGGTGGAATCGTCGCGCGTCGCGGCGGCACCGATCGGTTCGCCGTCGGCCCCGGCGGTGAGGGAGACGCCGGCGAAGCCCTTCAGCAGACACGTTTCCGCACCCGAGTTCGTCACGATCAGCTGCATGTAGACGCTGCCGGCCGCGCCGCCGCCCTTGGCGTCGAGGGCGGCCGTGAGGTTTGCGGCCTTGCACAGGGCGGGTCCCGCCGCTGCGGCGGACGAGGGGGCCGCGGCGGCCCCGCCGGTCGCCGGCTGGGACGGGCTGGCGGAACCGGACTGGCTGGACGTGCTGGACGGGGACGACGACGTCGGCGCGGGGGTCGTGGCGCCCTGGGACTGGTTCTGGCCACAGCCACTGAGCAGCAATGCCGCCGCGGCAGCCGCCGTCACCGAAGTAATTACCAGTCTGTGTTTCATCTGCTGAGGCCTCATGGCTCAACTTTTATGGTGCGCGGACGGCACAGTCAACGACGCCACGACGGCGGACCCGGATTGACGCCCGTATTGTGATTTTCGGGCGTCAACCCGGGGTACCTTCGTGCCGGGCTATTCGGGCCGGGCGGGGCCGTCGGCCGGGACCCCTGCGGGTGCCGGCTTGCGGCTCCGGGCCAGCGCTAGTCCGCCCAGGCCGAGGCCGCCGACGCCGGCGACCAGGGCCGCCCAGCTGCGCAGCTGGCCGCCGCCGTCGTTCGCCGCGGCCGCCTGGGCCGCCCCGGCGACGGACCCCGCATGCTCGGCGCCGTGGGCGTCCGTTGCGGCGCCGTGCCCGTCGGCCCCGGCGACTGCCTCCGTGACCGTGACGGACGGCGCCGGGCTCTTGAGTGACTCCTCGTCCTGGCCCTCCTGGGGGATATCGGTCCACTTGGTCTGCCCCTGCTCGCAGTCCTGCAGGGTCGGGAAGTACAGGGTCTTCCCCGGGGTGTCCGGCAGTTTCACGGAGAGCACCAGGACATCGCGGAGTTCCGGGTTCAGCGGTGCCTTGGCGGTGTAGACGATCTGGCTGGTGCGCTTGGTGATGGAGGAACCGTCAGCAAGCCTCTTTGGTTCGGGCAGTTGTTCCGTGACCTTGGCAGCGGTCCAGTTCGGGTTCGCCGTGGGCTGCGCGTCGTTGAGTTCCGCGGGCAGGGTGATGGTCATCTTCGTGGTGCCCGAATGTTCGCAGCCATGCGGGATGGCGAAGCTGAGCAGGGCGTAGGAGTTGGCCGCGGTCTTGTCCGGGGTCGCTTCGACGTGGGCTGATGCTCCGCTGATGCCGGCGAGCATGAGGGCTGCGGTACCTCCGGCAGCGGCGGTGGCGGAAAGGACGCGGCGGAGGGTGGACTTGTGCTCTGAGGGATTCAAAAAAGGTGCCTTTCAGGCGTGCGCGCGGCACTTCGGGCGGCGCGCGGAAACGGGGGAGGCGCGGCCGAGTGGCCCGGTGTCGGTACTTTCGGGCATGTCCGGCCGCGGCCGGGAGGAATGTTAGGAAAAGACGACGACGGCGGGAGGTCCCCGGCGGCAATCGCGCCGGAGGTTGCGCCAGGGCAGCGGCAGGGACGCTGCGGGCCACAGGGGCTGGGTGGGGGCTGCCGCGGGGCGCGGCAGCGACGGCGCCGGAAGCTGGACCAGCGGGCGGAGCCATGCCGCGAGCGACCACAGCGCGTCCTCGCCCCGGGCCAGGAGCAGGGCGCAGGCCAGCGTCGCCAGCGCGTGGCCGGCGAGCATGGAGAGCGCCAGGGCGGAGTCCAGTGCGTGGAGCTGGAGGTGGTCCGCCGGGACCGGAAGCGGGATGCCGCCGGCGTGGTGGCTACCCGCTCCAGTGGTGCCGGCGCCGCTCGCGGCGCCGGCTACAGGCGCGCTGAACGCGGAGAACGCTTCATGCAGCACCACCTGCCCGGCGCCTAGCAGCCCGGTCATCGCGGGGACGTTCAACTTCAGCCGGGTGGCCGCTGTGGACACCAGCCCGGTGAAGGCCAGGAACGCGATCAGGATGGCGGGGGCGGGTAGCTGGCCGCCGGCGACGACGTGCGCGGCCGCGGCAAGGGCCATGATCGTCGTGGCGACCATGGCCGCACGGAGCGAATGAAAAGGCGTCCGGGCGTGGGATGTGCGCACGGAGTCCTCCTTCAGGCTCGATGCTGGCAGCGCTTTGGCCCAATTCTACCGGCCGTCGAAACTCGTGCGGCTGCCAGCGAGGCGCGTGCGCAGGCGAGGCGGCACCCCGGTCCGGGGACCAGGGTGCCGCCAGTTCCTACAGGTGCCGTCCGGCCGGCATCAGTTGACTGCGGCCCCGGCGGTCGCTTCGTCGCTGACTGCCGCGCCGGCCGAGGTGGCCGCACCGGCCAGGCGGATCCAGGTGTCCACCACCGTGTCGGGGTTCAGCGAAACGGAGTCGATGCCTTCCTCGACCAGCCATTCGGCGAAGTCCGGGTGGTCGCTCGGGCCCTGGCCGCAGATGCCCACGTACTTGCCGCGCGCCTTGCACGCCTTGATGGCCATGCTCAGGAGCTTCTTGACGGCAAGGTTGCGCTCGTCAAAGCTGCCGGCGACGATCGCGGAGTCGCGGTCCAGGCCCAAGGTCAGCTGGGTCATGTCGTTGGAGCCGATGGAGAAGCCGTCGAAGTAGTCCAGGAACTCGTCCGCCAGCAGGGCGTTGGACGGGATTTCACACATCATGATCACCTCGAGGCCGTTTTCGCCGCGGCGCAGGCCGTTCTCCGCGAGCAGGTCGATGACGCCGCTGGCTTCGTCCACGGTGCGCACGAACGGGATCATCAGCTTGACGTTGGTCAGCCCCATCTCGTTGCGGACAAAGGAGAGGGCCTCGCACTCCAGGTCGAAGCAGTCCCGGAAGGACGGCTCCAGGTAGCGCGAGGCGCCGCGGAAGCCGATCATCGGGTTCTCTTCGTGCGGCTCGTATGCCGGTCCGCCAAGCAGGTTGGCGTACTCGTTGGACTTGAAGTCGGACATCCGGACAATCACCGGCTCAGGCGCGAACGCCGCGGCGATGGTGGCCACGCCTTCGGCCAGGCGCTTGATGTAGAAGTCGCGCGGGCTGTCGTAGGCGGCGATCTGCTCCCGGATTTCGGCGATGACGTCCTCGGGCTGCTCGTCCAGGTTCAGCAGCGCCTTGGGGTGGATGCCGATCTGCCGGTTGATGATGAATTCCAGCCGGGCCAGGCCCACGCCGTGGTTGGGGAGCTGGGCGAAGGTGAAGGCCTGCTCCGGGGTGCCGACGTTCATCATGACCTTGACCGGGGCCTCGGGCAGCTGGGTGATCTCGGTTTCCTCGACGCTGAAGTCCAGGAGTCCCTCGTAGATGACCCCGGTTTCGCCGTCGGCGCAGGAGACGGTCACCTCGAGTCCGTCGGCGAGGGCGTCGGTTGCGTCGCCGGTGCCGACGACGGCGGGAATCCCGAGTTCACGGGCGATGATGGCCGCGTGACAGGTGCGTCCGCCGCGGTTGGTCACGATCGCGGAGGCTCGCTTCATGATCGGTTCCCAGTCCGGGTCGGTCATGTCCGCGACCAGGACGTCGCCGGTCTTGAAGGATGCCATCTGGTCGATCGAGGACAGGATGCGGACGCTGCCGGCACCGATGCGCTGGCCGATCGCGCGGCCCTCCACCAGCACGCGGCCTGTTCCGTTCAGGCGGAAGCGGCTCAGGCTGCCCGAGGCCCGGCGGGACTGCACGGTTTCCGGGCGTGCCTGCAGAATGTACAGGCCTCCGTCGATCCCGTCCTTGCCCCATTCGATGTCCATCGGGCGTCCGTAGTGCTTTTCGATGGCGACGGCGTGCCGGGCGAGCTGCTCGACGTCGTCGTCGGTGAGGCTGAAGCGGTTCCGCAGCGACGCATCCACCGGGACGAAATCGATGGTGTGGCCGATTTCGCGGTTGCTCGTGTACGTCATCTGGAGCGCCTTCTCGCCCAGCCCCCGTTTGAGGATCGCCGGCCGGCCGGCCTCGAGGGCGGGCTTGTAGACGTAGAACTCATCCGGGTTGACGGCGCCCTGGACCACGGCCTCGCCCAGGCCGTAGGAGGAGGTGACGAAGACGGCGTCCTTGAACCCGGATTCGGTGTCCATGGTGAACATCACGCCGGACGCGCCGACGTCGGAACGGACCATGCGCTGGACGCCCGCCGAGAGTGCTACTTCGGCGTGCTCGAACTTGTGGTGCACCCGGTAGGCGATGGCCCGGTCGTTGTAGAGGGACGCGAAGACGTCTTTGATGGCCACGAGGATGTTCTCGATGCCGCGGACATTCAGGAAGGTTTCCTGCTGCCCGGCGAAGGACGCGTCGGGCAGATCCTCGGCGGTCGCGCTGGAGCGGACGGCCCAGGAGAGGTCGTCGGAGCCGCCGTGCTTGTCAACGAGCTTCTGGTACGAGTCGCGGAGCTGTGCCTCGAAGTCCGGCAGGAAGGGCGTCTCGCGCATCAGGGTGCGGATTTCCTGGCCCGCAGCGGCCAGGGCCGTCACGTCGTCGGTATCCAGGCCGACCAGCCGGTCGGCAATCTTCTGGTCCAGGCCGGAGTCGGCCAGGAAGCTGCGGTAGGCGTCCGCCGTCGTGGCGAAGCCGTCGGGAACCTGGACGCCGGCGGACGTGAGGTTTTGCACCATCTCGCCGAGGGAGGCGTTCTTGCCGCCCACCCGGTCCAGGTCCTTGAGGCCGAGTTCTGAGAACCACAGGATGTCCGTCGTCATGGTTGCTGCTCCTTTGCAGATGGTGGCATACGGTAACGCCGCCCCTCGCGGGCGGCCGCCGGTTGATGGGCGCAAGTCCTGTCCACAGTGACAGGTCGGCGTGGGTGTTTCCACACGATGTGGCCCACGCAACACTTGTGAAGCGTGGCCTCAGTGCTTGAGGTTCATCTTCTGGAGGATGGTGGCCGCCATTTCCTCGACGGAGACGCTGGCCGAATTGAGGTACGGGATCCCGTGGGAGACGTAGAGCCGTTCGGCACTGCGCAGTTCGAAGCCGCACTGCCGCAGTGACGCGTAGGGCGATCCGCGGCGGCGTTCGGTGCGGACCTGGCTCAGGCGCAGGGGATTGGTGGTGAGGCCGAAACACTTGGAAACAAACGGCCGCAGCGGCTTGGGGAGTCCTTCGCGCTCAAAGTCCTCGTCCACCAGCGGAAAGTTCGCGGCGAAGATGCCGTGCTGCAGGGCCAGGTACATGGTGGTGGGCGTCTTGCCGCAGCGGGACGGTGCCACCAGGATGACCTGCGCCTTTTCGAGCGCCCGGAGGCTCTGGCCGTCGTCGTGCTCCATGGCGTATTCGACGGCGGCCATCCGCGACTGGTAGCGGGCGGCGTTGCCCAGCCCGTGGGCCCGGCCCGGTTCGCCGCTGGCGGCGGACCCGAGCGCCTGCTCCAGCTGGCCGACGTGGCTGCCGATGAGGTCCACGATGATCCCCTGGCAGGTGCCCAGCGTCTGCCGGATGTCGCTGCCGACGGCGGTGGAGAACACGATGGGCTGCAGCCCGGTGGCGGCCCGGTTGTCGATCACCCTGACGACGGCGCGTGCTTGGTCCACGGTGGTGATGAAGGGGACCGTGATGCGGTCAAAATCGTTCTCCGGGAACTGCGTGAGCAGGGTGTTGCCGAGCGTTTCCGCGGTGATGCCCGTACTGTCCGACAGGAAGTAAACCGGGCGGGGAGCGTCATTGGTCATGAACGCATTGTGCACCAGCGGAGGCGGCGCGATCTTCTATGACGTAGCCGTCGAGCGCCCGGAGCCTGCCGGAGGCGGGGGAGTAGGCTGTGACCCACATCGCCAAAGGAGGCCGAATGAGCTACAAATATCGGACTGTCAGGGTCCGCGGCACGGAGCTGGTCGGCACGATTGCCCGGAGACACGGGGGTGCGCCCGAAATCTATGAGACCTCGACGGACCCGAGTACTTCCGTGGTTCCCGTGTTCTTCCCGGACACCGGCGAGATCCGCTTCTTCGACCGGAAGGTGCTGGAGGACGTGGTGAGCCCGGCGGGCTAGGCGGCGTTCCGTACGTTCGGAGGGTGCACCGCCGTCCTCAGGACCTGGCGGTTGCCAGCTTTGACCGGACCCGCACGAGGGGCGCTTTCGGATCGTGCGGCTGGGGGATAGCGGCCAGGGCGAACTGGTCGATGGCACCCGGCCGGAAGACGAGGCACTCCGTCGAGCCGCCAAACTGGAAGTACCCCAGCTCGTCGCCTTTATTCACATGGTGGCCCGGGACGATTTCCGGACCGATGACACAGGACGAGACCTCGATCATGCCCACGGGGATCACCGCCATGAGACCGATCACCGGGTCGTCGGCCTGGATCAGGATGATCGCCCGGGCCGCGACATGGGCCAAGTATGACTGCGAGACCGTCGGGTCGACGGCGTCGGCCCCCTCGGACTCCGCCTCCGAGAAGTACGTGCCGTCCTTGAGGTATGCCCGCACGATGGTTCCGGCGACGGGCGCGTGCCACCGGTGATAGTTCAAGGCGCTCAAGAACGCCTGGTACACCGTTCCGCCGACAAAGTGATCCACCGACTCGTCCCGGGCGAGCAGGTCATCGAGTGAGTAGGGCTGGTTCTTGACCCAGAACCGGCTCTGGCGTTGAACGTCGGAGCTGATCTTGTAGGGCGTCGACTCGCACGCGCTGACAATGACCTTGTCGTCGTCGGGTGCTGCGACGGGCCGGGAGGTCGCGGTGAGCCGGCGGGCGAAGAAATCGTTCCACGACGTGAAGCCCCAGTGCTCGGCGAGGGGGTCGTGCTGGTAGTCGTCCATCCCGACGACCTGCCGCGCCTTCTCCGACATCCACCCGGACGGCGAGGTGTTCAATACGTACAGCGAGTCCTCGCTGGTCAAGAACACGCACCAAGCATCCAGGATCTTGCGGAACATGGCAACGATGCGCGGATCGCGATGGGCCGCGATCCCGGCCTCGGTTCCCATGGTCCAGTCGAGGATTGCGGTCAGCGGAGTGGTGACCATGCCGCCTTCGCTGAACTCGGGGGCCATCGTCAGGACCTCGTTGATCAGCCGGAGCATCTGGTCAACGCTCGTGAGGTGCCGCTTGCGGTACGGCTTCGACTTCGGAACCTGCTCGATCATCTCGGTCATGTAGAGACGGACAACGGGATCGCTGGCAATCAGTTCCTGGAACTCGACGATCACGGGGTGCAGGGGAACGTCTTCTCCCCGCGCCTCTACCCGTTCCCGGTGGCCGGCAATCCAGTCTTCGAGTTCATCCTGTTGCTCGGGCAGCCAGCCGCCCGGTCGTTGGACACGGTCGGGAGCAGAGTCAATGGTCATGGTGTCGAGCCTACTCGCCTGCTGAATCCGACAGGCGGCACTGGGTCAGCTAATCCGCTCGGCCAGCGCCACGATAATGCCCTCCGGGCCGCGCACATAGGCCATCCGCCAGGCATCCTCATACCGGCCGATGCCGCCGACCAGTCCGTACCCCTCCGCGGCCAGCCGGTCGACGTGGGCCTCGACGTCGTCGACCTCGAAGGCCAGGCTGCGCAGTCCAAGTTCGTTGGCCATGGCGGCGGGCGATCCGGGGAGGGGGTCCGGCCGGACGAAGCTGGAAAGCTCCACTCCCGTGCCGCCGTCGGGCGTTCGCAGCATGACGATTTCGGTGCGGGAGCCCGGGATGGCTATGACCGTGTCGATGAAGTCACCCTCGACGAAGGTCCGGCCCTCGACCTCGAGCCCGAGCCCGACGAAGAACGCCGTCACCCGGTCAAGGTCCTGGACGGTGACGCCAACGTGGTCGAAGCGCATGACGCGTGGCATGGGCGGTGCCTCCAAATGATCGTTTCCGTGTGGTCCCGGGCGGACCTACGCGAACTTTACGGCTGATCAGGAAGGTGCGGAAGGCCGCCAATTCGGGACCAGTCGGCTGTTCCCTTGCCTTGGGCCGCTGGAGGTACGAAGATGAGCGCAGAATGAGCTTTTCCATCCGCAAACAATTCAAGGGAGATTCACATGTTGCTTTGGATAGCCATCATTATCGCCGTCCTCTGGCTTCTCGGCCTGATCGGCAACATCGGAGGCGGCTTCATTCACCTGCTGCTGGTTATCGCCGTGGTTGTGCTGATTTTCCACTTCGTCCGCGGCAGGTCCCGCACGTAGAGGCGGATTAGGCGGCCGGGGGCGCATGAATACGACCGAACACCGGTCCCGGGGGATTTCATCGTTCAGGACTTCCCCGATGCAGCTCTTTTTTCTGGTTGGTGACCTATTTACCGCGGCGGCCACCCCGTCGCTGGTGCAGCTCGTAGCGTCTGGCGTGGTGCTTGCCCTGGTGGGTCTCGCCATGACCATTACCACTCTCAGGAAAGGACCGGCGCCTCCCGAGGTGTTTCTAGAGGAGGAGCATTTCGAGGGAGGCGGGACCGTGCCCTTCCGAGCGGGGAGCGTGTGGGCGCGTTTTTCGGTTCATCCGATGTTCCGGATGTTGGTCCTCAGCCCCACTTCGGACGTCCTCCGATTCAGTCTGGCCTATGGCTTTGGAAGGTTCATTGGGCCTTGGGCGTTACCGCGAACGGACGTCGCCCGGATCGAGCGTGTCCGGACGTGGTTCATCCCTCACGACGCCGTCAGAATTATCCCGGCCACCGGTTCGCCGTGGTATTTCTTGTCCTGCGAACCCGGCACCGTGCTGGCCTGCTTGAAGGACCTGGGCTATCCCGTGTCAGCTGACGTAGGTACATGGCCCTGATCGCTATTTCTTGCCGGCTTTGAGGGGCGCGTCGGTGTTTCACCGTCCAAAATCGTTGCGGCACTCACTATCGAAAAGGCGACGCCCGGGCCGATCCATGCCCGTAAGTCGGTCCTTCATTGGGACAAGATATAGCGTCGTTCCGGTCGTCCCGCCGAGTTGCGAATTTTGATCTCTGACGTCGAAATCCAGCCAGCCCTTTCGTATAAGTCAATGGCTCTGTCGTTGTCCGCGATCACCCAGAGTTCCAAAGGCGTCTTTGCCTCCACGGAGTGGTTTCGCAGGTAGTCAAGGAGTTGGCGAGCGAGTCCCGTTCCCCAAGCTTCTGGAGCAACTGCCAGATATAGCACTTCCAGGACGTCCCCATGGGGAACGACGATCGAGAACGCCATCGCGCGGTCACTGATACGCATCACCAGCAGTATTGCGCCGTCCAAGGCCAGCGTTGATTGAATAGCGGGTAGCTTGTCCTCGAGCGATGGAATCACAGGGAGGTGATCCCGCCGCGCCGTGGCGCGAGCCCAAAGTTGGGCCGCATCGCGCGCAGATGCACTTCCCTGCTCCGCACGGATGGCTGGAAGCGGTGATGAATTCATCCGTTGATCGTGTCACGGACAAGGACGGAGCCGGTGAAGAATCCCTGCGGTCACCAAGGCGCCCGTCGAACCAGTCCGGCTCAGTAGAGTGGCACGCATGAGTCTTGAATGGGAACAAGTAATTGTCGATTCGGCACGACCGGCTGAGCTTGGACTTTGGTGGGCCACAGCTTTGGGTTGGGTCGTGACTTTGGAAGCTGACGATGAGTTCGAAATTCGTTCTACACCGGACCGGTTGCCGGGGTTGGTCTTCGTGCCGGTGGCCGATTCGAAGGTAACGAAGAATCGTCTTCACCTGGATTTCCGGCCGGACGATCCAGCGGCCGAGGTCGAGCGGATGATCGCTCTGGGTGCCCGCAGGGTCGATGTTGGTCAAGGCGAGCGGCCGTGGACTGTACTTGAGGATCCAGAAGGCAACGAGTTCTGCGTTCTGGGCCCCCGAAAGAAGGCCAGTACCGACAGTTGAGCATTGGGCCACGCCAACGAACACCGCCGTCGAACCCCTAGGCGCGCCGCCGATCCATCGCCTGCACCAGAGCCTCACGGAGCGTCGACTGCTGCCTCATCTGTGGCTCGTTCTCATCCGTGCGGTGATTCTCGTACGACAAAGGTAAGGGGCATGAAGTCCCGGTACGGGACCGGCTTTCGGGGGCGCGGCCAGCAAGTAGGAATTTGCGGTGTAGTCCGGAGAGTATTCGGGCTTGACCCTCGACTAGGTCGAGACGGGAGAGTGCAGACATGGAGAACGAACTGCTCGGCATCGGCCGGCTGGCATCACTTAGTGGACTGCCCGTAAGTGCGCTGCGCTTTTACGACGGTGCCGGTGTGTTGCCGCCGTCGGTCGTCGACCCGTCCTCTGGGTATCGGTTCTATCATCCGAGCCGGGTGGTTCACGCTCGGCTGGCGGCGCACCTGCGGCGGGTTGGCCTTCCGTTGGAAGACATCCGGACGATCCTGGCGGAACCGTCCCAGGCTCGGTCGATCGTGGCAACTCATCTCGCGCGGCTGGAAGCGGGTCTGGCCGACGCCCTCAGGGAGATCTCCATCGTTCATCAACTACTAGAACACCAGGAGATCACCATGACCCGATGCACGTTGTCTGCCGCCGAACTCATTCGAGCACTCGGAGAAGTTCGGTATGCGATCAGTGACGACCCGGATCAGCCGCGCCTGAACGGGGTTTTCCTCGACAGCGAGCCTGGCCGGTTGCGTGTGGTTGCGACGGACCGGTACCGACTCGCCGCCAGCACGGTAACCATGTTGCAGGAGGCCGAACTGCATGTGCTGCTGCCCGTGGCAGCGGTTGACGAATTGCTCGCCAGTAACCACACAGGGTCCCTGGAGGTCGTCGTGACCGGCGACACGATCGCCCTGACTGGCGATGACGGCACCATCCACACGGAGGTCGTTGACGTCGACTTCCCGTCGTATCGCAGCTGGCTCGACCTCGGCCATCGTGAAGTCCCCGTCGACGCCGCGGCGTTGAGGGCCGCACTCCATGCAGCTACGACCGAGACCTTCACCCGAGACAACGACGGCGTGGCCTACGACGTCAGCCGGCTTAGCATCACCTCAAGCGGGGTGGAGGTCGGCGCATCCGAAGACCCTGACGCGCTCGTCATCGGGGTGAACCGCGCGTTCCTCCTGGAGGCGCTTGGGACCGGCGACCAGCTCACCCTCGGTCTGGATGATCCAATCGCGCCATTGGCCATCCGCAACCCAGACCGAGACGGCACACTGTCGATCCTCATGCCCGTCCGCCTCGAACAGCCGGTCTAGATCAAGCATCTCCCTCTGTCCCACCATGGGACGCGCCGAATTATCGTCGGCGCGTCCCATTTGCGGAGCGCCTGCCGACCCGTGGAGTGCACGGACGAGGAGGCGGCACGCTGAGCGGCGCCCCCGAGGATTAACAAAGGTGGCCGATGGATGATGCATAAGTGGTGGAAATAGATCCACAACATAATGACCGTAATGGTGTGGGCGTCGAAGTTCGTTACGGTTCGGCGCCCGATTAGACGATCATCTAGCATCGTTGATGCCTCCTCCGGCCGCAGGGCAGTGAAGACCTGGAATCTTCAGCCATTGCCGCTCTCTCACGGCGTGGCGGATTCGAGCGGAAGGATGTCCTGTACCGACAGCCAGGAGCTCTGCAACCGCAGTCGCCTCTGACGGCAAGAGCAGTGGGGCACTGCCTGGTTCTCAGTACTCGTGAACTGCTTTAGCCATGGCTACTGACCGCGCCGTGAGGAAGACAACTTCATTCGGCTCGTTCCGAGCGGGTACCTCGACGCCCATTTCGCGTCCGGCGCGGCAGCAGCTGACGGGTGCCGGCTAAGCCACAGCGGGGGCCGGGCCATCTTCACCGCCCTCGGGCTCTGATCGGGTCGGCGGCCACCCCCTGCAAGCTGGCTCCATCGTTTTGAGACCATGGAGCCAGCCTCTTGCAGGGAGCATGATCTCTCCGCGGTACCCAAACCCAGCATGGTTCTCCGCGGACGCTCCCACGGACAGGCTAGGGGTGAGGCGCGGGTGGGGGCAATAGCCGGGGATGTGGCTCCACTCGCAATGGCCCCAGCTGCTCGGAGCCGCACCAGTGACCGGCAACGGACCGAGCACTGCCCCCGGGGTGGCCTCACCGTGTTGTGAAGGCGTTCGCTTGGGGGCTGGCCAGTTCCCGTGATCTGTCGAGAGCCTGTTGGCAAGCGCGCACGATATGCTCGCGTTGGCCGACGCTGCGGTAGAGGTCTCGCGCCCATTCGAACTCGGCTGCCGCCTCGCCGTAGCGGGCCTCGTCGAAGAGCCGGTGTCCGATTTGGCGGCGGACCAGTGCTTCCCGAGCCCGGGTGCCTGACAAGCACAAAGCTTCCTCCTGGAGCCGGGCTGCCTGGTGCCACTCATATTCTCGCTGATAGGCCCGGGCAAGAACCAGAAGGGGCCGAAGCCGGTCCCTGGAGCGTGCGAGGAGCCGATGTCCTTCGGCGATCGCTTCGCTGGTCCGGTCGAGGAGGGACAGAATCCAGACCTGCTCTAGTTCAGTGCACTCGGCCAGACGCGCTTCCAAGGCCGAGCGGTCGAGGACGACCTCCCGCAACGTCGATGGGTCCGTTCGCCAGACTTCCCGGGGAGGCTGCTTCATGGCGCAGTCTCGTTGGGCAAGGGTTCAGACGGGATCAGTGGGAGGGTGCGGGCGAGCTCTTGGGCGCGCAGTCTAAACGTGCTGGCGATGCCATGGCCTTCGCCGTGGCCTAGGTTGGAAATAACTATGGCACCCGGCGGGATGCCGATGCGGAGGGTCTCGCCGTCGCTCTTCTTGCCCAGTCTCATTGCTGCGATGGAGTCTAAAGGGGCATCTACCAGCGGTGTCGCCTCCGGGTGATCCCCGAAGAGCAGGAGGCGGCGGTCTGTCAGGAGCATCAGGCAGGGATTCTCTCCGAGCTTTCCCCGGGCGACGGCAATAGCCCGTTCGTCGTCCTGGAGATGTGCGGCCACCGCCCGGAAGGTTCGCCGTCCCTCAAACGCCAGACCCGCGGCGGCGGACACTTCCGCCATGCCGTGATAGTCGATTCTCCCGTCCGGAAGCTCCGCTTCGAGCCCCAAAAGGTGCTCATAGCTGCGGCTCGTATTCGGGTCGCAACGCCAAACAATCTCCGTTCGGGGCCCCGAGGGCCGTGTGGCGCCTACGATCGTGGCGGCGGGCCTGCGCTTGCGAAGGGACCATGGAATTTCTACGACAAATCCGGATGCGTTGGAGCGGGACTTGAAACCCTTTTTGCGGGCGGCGGCATCCACCAACTCCGTTGCTTCGGCTGCATCGCCGAGAAATATCCAGCGCACCTCGTCGGGTACTGCAAAGTTCATTGGAGCCTCGTTCTTCCTTTCTGCTTCGCCGTGGAACGCGTGTCTATTTGAATCGGCCCGTGGCGGGCCAGGTTTCTGCGCGCCAGCTCTCCCACTCGGTTTTGTCCATGGTTGGTCGGCCCAGGAGATAGCCCTGTGCGGCGGTCATGCCTAGTTGTGTGATGGCTGCCAGTTCCGATTCGGTTCCACGCCCTCGGCGACGATGGTGGCGCCGATTTGGTTCGCAAACACCGTCATTGCGGCGCCGAGGGCCCGGAGTCCGTCGTCGTGGTCGATGCCGGCTATGAGGCTCCGGTCGAGTTTGATGATGTCGGGGCGCAGCCGCAGGACGTGCCGCATTGAGGAGAAGCCGGCCCCGGTATCGTCGATTGCTATTCGCAGCCCGCGTCGGCGCAGAGGTTCCAACGCCGAGATTAGGGGCGAATACCTCTCCACTTCCAGCCTCTCCGTAAGCTCGAGTACGAGTCGCTCCAACGGCAGGTCGGATGATTCGAGGACACCTAACAACCTGGGATCAAGACATGTTGCGGGTGAAACGTTCAGAGCCACGTAGAGGCACGGGGGAAGGTGCTGCGCCGCTTCCAGGGCGACGCCCAGCGCTGCTAGTTCAAGGTCTGCTGAGCGTCCCAACGCTGCGGCTTCTGCGAACCAGCGCTCCGGATTGGTCCCTGCGGCACCGTCGAACCTTGCAAGGGCTTCGGCGCCAACGAGGTGACCCCCGGAAAGATCGTGGATCGGTTGAAACGCCGCCCGCAACCGCGTGCCCTCGATGGTCTCACTGAGCGTCTTGTGCCGGATTGGCATGGACGCCGGATCCAGTGTTGCTGACCGATAGCGCCGGCTGGTTCCCTCCAGGCCCGGAATCCGACCTCGTCGGGCCGGGCGGTTCAGAACGGAAGAGTCGATCCAAACCGTCTTGCCATCGCGGTGCCTGCAGCGCACCAAGCCCTCAGCGCTGCCGGGCGTTCCCGGTGAACTGATGAGATCCGCGATGCTTTCCGGCAGATGATCCTCGTCAACGACGATGCTGAAATGCTCACCCATGAGCTCAGCCGGTCGGTAACCAAGCAGGTTTTTACTCGCTTCGCTGGAAAACCTAAAGCGACCCTCATCATCCAAAGCCCATAGCCACTCGCGGCTGGTGGCGAGAACCGTGTGCATTAGCTGACGACAGCTAGCCGCCTGGCCCTCCTGGTGCGGAAGCCCCCTGGCCCATCCGAAAAGCCATTCCCGCCAAGGACTCATGCCCGGCTGCCGCTACCTCGACGCGATTCGAGCACCTCTACATCGTCCGCGGCCCCAGCGCCCGATAGATTGCCGTTTGGGGACAGGACCCGCGGGCGGGCGAGGGCAGGGGGAACACAAGCGATTGTGCCGGACATCGTCATGACCTTTGCAATATGGAGTGGGACAGCCGGAGTCCACTATGGAGCCGAGCGTGTGCTGACATCCTGTGCAGACCGAAATGGAGCGGTCAAACGGCACGCGGGGGTCTGATCTAAAAATGTGCAAAAACTGCGGAGCCCGGCCAGGTCACTTAATCCCGTCGGTTCTGTTAGGTAAGGACCGCCCCGACCTGCTGTCGTGCCGCGCCGGTCAACACGTTTACTGGGTATGAACACCCGCCGGCAGCGTCCGTACAGTCACCGACCCCCGAAACCTCCACGGCGTGCGGTCCACCGCCCTTAGCAGGTGACGCGAAGCCCTTGGCTGTTGTGGACCCCTCGGAGATCATTAGTGCAACGGACAGAGAGGGGCGATCCAATGTCTGCCGCACATGAGGAAACCCGAGCGTCAAGGGAAGAAACCGTCCTGCGTATACGGAGGGGAATCCGGGCGGCCCAACTTCGTGTCACCCTGGACGAGGTCCAGGGACGTCCGACGCCGGAGGCGATGGTACGACTTGCACAGCTAACGCCGTGACGAGGCTGGCCAAGATGGAGCTTCCGTCTCTGAGATGAAGGATGTTGGCGCTGCCGTCGGGACAGTTGCCACGGATCCTGTGCGTGCATTGGCATCCCGTGGCGGCCGCAATTCCTCGAAACATGCACCAAAAATGCACCACGAAGCTCCTGAGAATGCAGAAAACCCCCGGTTTCCCGGGGGTTTTCATTGGCGGTGACGGTGGGATTTGAACCCACGTTGGCTTTGACACCAAACAACATTTCGAGTGTTGCACCTTCGGCCGCTCGGACACGTCACCAACCTGACTAGGGTACCGGAGCAAGGCGCCCAACCCCAAAACGGCCGCCGAACGCGCCCCGCCGCGCCCCGTCCGCGGCACCCAAGCTTCCCCCGGCCCGCCCCCGGCACTAGATTCGTAAGCAAGATGAGCACCTCTAACAACACCAGCCCCGCGCCCCCGGACCCCGCTACCGCAACCGCCTACTGGACCGTCGGCCCGGAACAGGGCGAACTCCGGAGCGGGGAACTGCCCGCCCCCGGCCCAGGCGAGGCCCTCGTCCGCTCGCTCTACTCCGGCATCAGCAAAGGCACCGAAATGGTGGTGCACCACGCCCGCGTGCCCGAGTGCATCGCCGAGGAAATGGCTGCACCCCACCAGGAAGGCCACTTCCCGTCGCCGGTGAAGTTCGGCTACCTCTCCGTCGGCGTCGTCGAGGACGGCCCGGCGGACTGGGTGGGCAAGACCGTCTTCTGCCTGCACCCGCACCAGGACCGCTACGTCGTCCCGGTCGAGTCCCTCACGGCAGTCCCGGAGAACGTCCCGGCCCGCCGTGCCGTGCTCACCGGCACCGTGGAAACCGCGGTCAACGCCCTCTGGGAGGCCGGCCCGCGCCTCGGCGACCGGGTGGCCGTCATTGGCGCGGGGCTCGTCGGCGGCATGGTTGCCAAGCTCCTCGGGTCCTTCCCGCTGGGCAGGCTCCAGCTCATCGACGTCGACCCCGCCAAGCGCGCCTTCGCCGATACCCTCGGCGTCGACTTCAGCCACCCCGACGACGCACTGCCCGACTGCGACATCGTGATCCACTGCTCCGCCTCGCAGGCCGGTCTCGAACGCGCCCTGCAACTGGTGGGCGACGAGGGCGAGATCATCGAGATGTCCTGGTACGCGGACCGCCGCATCACCCTGCCGCTGGGGGAGGACTTCCACGCCCGGCGGCTCTCCATCCGCGCCAGCCAGGTCGGCGTCGTGGCCCGCGCCCGGCGGCACCGCCGCACCACCGCGGACCGGCTCGAACTCGCGGTCGCGCTGCTCGCTGACCCGGTCTTCGACACCTTCCTCACCGGCACGTCCGCCTTCAGCGAGCTGCCCGACGTCGTCCGGCGCCTTTCCGACGGCAGCCTCGACGCGCTCTGCCACGTCATCGAATACCCCGCCGCCGATGCCCCCACAACAGAAACCACGAGGTAAACCGTGTTCAGCCTGACCGTCCGCCGTAATTTCATGATCGCCCACAGCCTGCCGCGCCCCGCCTTCGGCCCGGCCCAGGGACTGCACGGGGCCACCTTCGTCACGGAGGTGACTTTCCGCCGTCGGACGCTGAACGAGGACTCGATCGTGCTGGACATCGGCGAGGCCGGCGAGGTGCTGGATGCCATCCTGGCGGACCTGAACTACCAGAACCTGGACGAGCACCCGGACTTCGCCGGCAAACTCAGCACCACTGAGGCCCTGGCCGAGTACATCGCCGACGCCGTCGCCGCCAAGATCCGCGTCGGCACCGACGGGCAGGCGCTCGCCGGCATCGACGTCACCCTGCGCGAAACCCCTGACGCCTGGGCCAGCTACTCGCTCGAGTTCGACGCCGGCTAGCAGACCGTGCACCCAGCCGGCCTGCGCCTGGTCCTGCCGGGCAACGTGCGCCACAACTCGGGTGGCAACGCCTACAACGCCGCGCTGCTGCGCGCCGTCGCAGACCTGGGCATGGCGGCGGAGGCCTGCGAGGTCGAGGGCGACTGGCCGGTCGGCAGCCCGGAGGACCGGTTGCGGTTCGGGCGGCAGCTTGCCGACGCCGACGGCGCCCGGGTGACACTCGTGGACGGCCTGGTGGCCTGCGGGGCGCCGGATGAGCTGGAAGCGGCGGCCGACGCCGGGTTGCCCGCCTGGATCCTGCTCCACATGCCTCTCGGCACGCACCCGGCGCTGGAACGCCGTGCCCTGCAGGCAGCGGCCGGGGTGGTCTGCACCAGCGGCTCGGCTGCGGCGGACCTGCGTGAGCGGCACGGAATCGATGGGATCACAGTTGCGCTACCGGGAACGGCGTCGGCCCCGCCAGCCGTCGGCTCCGAGCCGCCACATCTGCTCGCGGTGGCCGCGCTGCTGCCCAACAAGGACCAGCTGTTGCTGCTGCGCGCCCTGTCCGGGCTCACGGACCTGCCCTGGACGGCGTCCTTGGCGGGCTCGGACACGGCCGACCCTGCCTACGCCGCGCTGCTCCGGCGGGAAGCCGAACGCCTCGGCCTGGCTGGGCGCGTCCGCATCCAGGGGGAGCTGCGCGGAGCCGCGCTGGACGCCGAATGGGCCGCCGCCGACCTCAGCTTGCTGATATCGCGCGCCGAAACCTACGGGCTGGTGGTCACCGAATCCCTGGCCCGGGCCATTCCCGTCATCGTGCGGCAGGGCACGGGCGCCGTGGAGGCGCTCGCCGCAGGAACCCCCGCGGCCGCCGCGGGCAGCCAAGGCGCCCCGGACGCGGCAGGTCTGCCGGGCGCCGCCGTCGCACTCGCCGAGGACCCGGCGCCGCTGGCCGCCGTCATCCGCCGCTGGCTCACCGAACCCGCGCTCCGCGCCGAATGGCGGGCCGCAGCCCAGGCCGCGCGGAAGCGCCTTCCGGGCTGGGACGCCACGGCGCGGGCTGTCCTGGCGATCCTCGGAATTGAGCCGCCGTCGCACCCAGCCGGCCCGCGGTAGTTGTCGATGCCACGGCTCAAAACAGCGACTACGGGTGGAGAATGACCCCATGACCACCGAGCCGATGACCGTTCAGTTGCCACCCGTCGAGAGCCTCACCACCGGGCGGCTCCGTGCCTGGTCGTGGCACCGGCAGGGCCTGGACGGCTCGCTGGCGGGGTGCACGGCGGAACAAATTCTTGCCCGGGCAGGCTGGGCGCGGTCCGTGGGCGGGGCCAACCCGTACCTCACGCTCTTCGCCCGGGCGGGCATCCGGCGCGCACAGGTGGACGCCGACGTGCAGTCCCACCGGATCCTGGAACTCCCGACGGCGCGCGGCTGCACGTATGTGCTCGGCAGGGAGGACTTTGCGTGGGCGCTGCGGCTGGGACGGGATCCGGCCGAAGCAAGCTTCAAAGTCGTCGGCAGGCTTGGCGTGGACCGCGGCGAGATCGCGCTGCTCGAGGAGCAGGTGCTGCACACCCTCGCGGAAGCCGGAGTCCCGCTGGACCCGCGGCAGCTCAAGGACGAACTCGGGGAATCGGTGCGCAACCTTGGCGAGGAGGGCAAGAAGAAGGGTGCCGCCACCACGCTGCCCACTGCTCTTGGCATCCTGCAGGCGGACGGCCGGATCCGTCGCGTCCCGGCGACCGGCCGGCTCGACCAGCAGCGCTACGCCTACGAACCCTGGAACCTGGCGCCAAGCACCCTCAGCGACGAGGAGGTCCGTGCCGAGCTGATCCGGCGCTACCTGGGCTGGACCGGAGGGGCCACCTTCAAGCAGTCGCAGTGGTTCACCGGCTTTACGGTCGCGCAGAGCAAGGCCGCGCTCGCCGCCGTCGGCGCCGTCGAAGTCCCCACGGCCGCCGGCGGGGACCCGCTCTGGATGCTGCCCGACGACGTCGCCGGGCTCGCCGCGTTCGAAGAACCTGCCGAAGAACAAATCCAATTGCTTGCCGGAACCGATTCGCTGGTGCTGCTGCGCCGGAACGCGGCGGAACTGCTGGCCGGGGAGGACCAGGACAAACCTGCGCTGGGCCGGCTCGCGCTGCAGGCCGACCTGCCGGACCATCCGATCCTCGACCGCGGCCGGATCATCGGCCTGTGGCAGTACGACCCCGCCGAGGGGCGGATCGCAGCTTGGGTCTTTGGTGAGGCTACGCCCGCCGTGGACCGGAGGATCGCCGAGGTGGAGACCTGGATCAGGGAGGACCTGGGCGATTTCCGGGCCTTCAGCCTGGACTCGCCGGCGTCCCGGCAGAAACGGATCGACGCGTTGCGGGCGTCCACGACCGCCACCGCGGAGCGGTAGCTTAGGCACCGCGAACGGCGGCCTCAGGCGCCGCGGTGTGCCGCGAAGAAGTCCCGCAGCAGCGCCCCGCACTCCTGCTCCCGGACGCCGCCATACACCTCCACCCAATGGTTGAGCCGCCGTTCGCGGAGAATGTCGAACACGGAACCGGCGGCCCCGGCCTTCTCATCCCAGGCGCCGAAGACCACCCGCGGAATCCGGGCCAGCACCACGGCGCCGGCGCACATGGCGCATGGCTCCAGCGTCACCACCAGGGTGCAGTCCTCAAGCCGCCAGCCGTCGTCGTTCAGGCCTTCCAGCGCGCGGCGGGCGCGCAGCCGGGACGCTGCCTCCCGGATGGCCACCATTTCGGCGTGCGCGGTCGGGTCCCCGAGCGCCTCCCGCTCGTTGCGTCCCGCGCCGAGCACCGAACCGTCAGGTCCGATCACGACCGCGCCGATCGGCACGTCCGCGGTGGCCAGCGCCCGGCGTGCCTCGGTGAGGGCCAGACCCATCCATTCCGCATGCCGGGGCTCGGGGGTAGTCATGGGTCAATGGTAGTTTCGATCCTAAGCAGGCTGTGCACCTTCGCGGTGTACCGGAAAGTCGGGAGACGGCAGTGAGCACCAGGACTGAGAGCTGGCTGATGCGGCGCTGGGGCAAGTGGGTGGTGCCGTACGCCGCGCTGTGGATCACGATGCTGATCGGCGGCGTGGTGGTCGTGGCCCTGGCCCTGACCAGCGCGGAGGTCTATGACAACGTCGTGGACGACGCCGGCCTGGCCAACCTGGACAAGCCGATGCTCTCCTACATGGAGCAGCTGCGCAGTCCGGGCCTGGACTCCTTTGTTACCGGGTTCACGAACATCGGCGGCGGCATCGGCATGCCGATCCTAGGCAGCATCCTGACGGCGTTGCTGATCTGGGTCTCCCGAACCTGGCGGCCGCTGATCCTGATCGGAGGTGCCGCCGCGGTTTCGGTGACTGCCACGTCACTGGGCAAGAAGCTGATCGGCCGGACCCGGCCCGACCACGCCGACGCCGTGCCGCCCTACGAGAGCTCACCGTCGTTCCCCAGCGGCCACACACTGAACACCACGGTGGTGATCGGGCTGGTGGTCTACCTTGCCTGCCTGCAGGTCAAGCGCACGATCGCCCGGGTCGGCTTCATCACAGCCGGTGTGATCTTCATCTTCGCCATGGGCATGAGCCGGGTCTACCTCGGCCACCACTGGATGACCGATGTGATCTTCGGCTGGGTCATCGGGCTGGGCTGGGTGGGGATCGTGATCCTGGCGCACAGGCTCTTCCACGTGCTGCGGCGCCGGGAACACACCGGCCCCGCTCCGACGTTCGACAACGAGGCCCACCTGCGCGACGGGGCCCCCGGGAACAGCCGCAACGGCTGAACGGACGACGCCGATACCCCCGGCCCGGCGGGACGGTCCCCGGCGTCCGGGTGATAGTTTTGACCCATGCGCACTCTCGTTGTGGACCACCCGCTGGTCGCCCATAAGCTCACCGTTCTGCGGGACAAGAACACCCCGTCCCCGGTCTTCCGCCAGCTCACCGAGGAGCTCGTCACGCTCCTGGCCTACGAGGCAACCCGCGACGTCCGCACCGAACCCGTGACCATCGAGACTCCGGTCAGCACCACCATCGGCACGGCGTTCACCAAGCCCACCCCGCTTGTGGTCCCCATCCTGCGCGCCGGACTCGGCATGCTCGAAGGCATGACCAAGCTGGTCCCCACGGCCGAGGTCGGCTTCCTGGGCATGGCCCGCGACGAAGAGACCTTGGACATCATCACCTACGCCGAGCGCCTCCCCGAGGACCTGACGGACCGCCAGATCTTCGTCCTGGACCCCATGCTGGCGACAGGCGGCACCCTGCGCGAAGCCATCAAGTTCCTGTTCAAACGCGGCGCCTCGGACGTCACGTGCATCTGCCTGCTCGCCGCGCCGGAGGGCCTGGCCAAGCTGGAGGAAGAGCTTTCGGAAGCCAACGTGACGATCGTGCTGGCCTCGATCGACGAGAAGCTCAACGAGAAGTCCTACATCGTCCCCGGCCTGGGCGACGCCGGCGACCGCCTGTACGGCATCGCGGGCTAGGCGCCACCCCGGGGTTCCGGCGGCCGGCGTCCGGGACTAGCCTGTGCCCATGGACTGGAAACTCGAACTCGTATTTGTCCCGGTGTCCGATGTGGACCGCGCCAAGGATTTTTACGTCAACAAGGTGGGCTTCAACGCCGACTACGACGAACGGCCCACGGAAGGCATCCGGTTCGTCCAGCTGACACCGCCGGGTTCCGGGTGCTCGATTGCGATCGGCGAGGGCCTCAACGATGCCCCGCCCGGCACCGCCCCGGGCCTGCAGCTGGTGGTCAACGACATTGAGGCCGCCCACAAGCAGCTTAAGGACAACGGCGTGGACGTCAGCGACATCGACGTCCACGACTGGGGCCACTTCGTCCACTTCTCCGACCCTGACGGCAACAAGTGGGCGGTGCAATACATCCCGGGCCGTCCGAACGGCTAGCCGCCCGGGGCGGGCGAACCCGGGCGGCCGGACCGCCGGGTTTCCGGCGCACGTGAGGCCCCGGATTCAGTGAATCCAGGGCCTCACAATTCGCCGGGCAGGGGCCCGTGTGGCGGCTGTTTAGTACCAGTTGTTCGCGTAGTGGAAGTTCAGCGCGCCGCAGGGCGAGCCGTACCGGTCCTGCACGTACTTCAGGCCCCAGTTGATCTGGGTCCGGTAGTTGGTCCGGTAGTCCGCGCCGGCGCTTGCCATCTTCTCGGCCGGCAGGGCCTGGACCACGCCGTAGGCGCCGCTGCTGGGGTTCGTGGCGGTGGTCTTCCAGTCGGACTCCCTGGTCCACAGCTTCTGCAGGCACTGCATCTCGCTGGGAGCCCAGCCATGGACGGGCAACTGTGCGGCGGCATAGGCCTGCGCGCCGGCCGGATCGTCGACGGCGACCGGCTGCACCGGGGCGGGGGCGGCGGCTGGGGCGACCGGCGCAGGCGGTGCCGGCGGTGCCGGGGCTTCGGCGGGCTTGACTTCCGCCGCCTTGGCTTCGACGGTGCCGGTGGAGGGGGACGCGGGGGCGTTGCTGCCGACCTGTTCGAACTCCAACTTCTGCAGCGACGATTCCTTGGACGCGTCTGCCGTGTGGGCCGTCGTGCTGGAGGCCTGGCCCGCGGCGCCTGCGCCCAGCAGTACCGCGAGGGCAGTTGCCACGACGGCGGCGCGCTTGCCCTTGGAGCCCGCACGGGCGCCAACCCGGGACAGTGTCGTGCGCTTCGCCGGCTCGGCGCGGTGGCGCGCGATCGCGGCTTCGGATGCCTGTTTAGCGCCTTCTGGGCGCATGGGTACCTTGAAATCAGTCATGTTTGCCTCTCAACGCCTACGGAGTTAGCTGTCGGGTTCGGATGCAAAAATCCGGCCGCACGGAATCTCGACGTGGCGGCTTAACCCCAAGGGTGCATGGATGCAGATGCCCGGGAACTCTGGGTCCCCCGTCTCTGCCTAATCCATCGGAATCCGGGAAGCGGCAGAGTTTGGCGTCAATCCGGATATGCGGCCAGATCGATGGCCGCACCCTAAAAACGGTACCGGACTTTCCTTTGGATGTCACATTTAGGTAACGGAGGACTCGTTCAACCGCGTGGCGGCTTGCCTCTCCTAGGCCGCCGGAGCCGCCTCGGGGAGGCGGACGGCGAACTGCGTGCGGCCGGGCCTGGACGTGACGTAGACGGTGCCGCCATGGGCCTCGACAATCGCCTGCACAATCGACAGCCCCAGACCGCTGGTGCCTTCCGCCGTCGCCGCCGGAACAGGGGAGGTGGAGGTGGCGGGGGAGCCCGCGCGCGCCTGCGCCATGGCGGGCGGCGGTGCCTGGGATCCCGCCCGGGATGGCACTGCGGCCGGCGCCGCGGTTCCGACGGGGTTCCGGCGGGACGCGTCTGCCCGGGCAAAGCGGCGGAACACCCGGTCCACGAATTCGGGGGCAATTCCGGTGCCGTTGTCCGTCACCGTGACGATGGCGGTGCCGTCATTGGTGCGTTTCACCGCTGTAGTCACGGTCGTTCCCGGTTCGGTGTGCTTGCGGGCGTTGGAAAGCAGGTTCGCCAGCACCTGGTGCAACTGGGCAGCGTCGCCCCGCACCACTACGGGCTCCTCGGCGAGTTCCAGTTTCCAGAGGCGGTCCGGGGCCATGACCTTCTCGTCGCTGACCGTCTCGATTGCGAGCTGGGAGAGATCCACGTCGCTGAACTTCAGCGGCTGGCCCTCGTCGAGGCGGGCCAGCAGGAGCAGGTCCTCCACGAGGGTCGTCATCCGTTCCGACTGGCTCTGCACCCGGGCGAGGGATTTCTCGCCGTCCGGGGTGAAATGCTCTGTCATGCGCATCAGTTCCGTGTAGCCGCGGATGGCCGTCAGCGGGGTCCGCAGCTCATGCGAGGCGTCGGCAACGAACTGGCGCACCTTCATCTCGCTCTGCTGGCGCGACTCAAGCGCGCTGGAGACGTTATCCAGCATCTGGTTCAAGGCGTAGCCCACGCTGCCCACCTCGGTGCCGGGATTGGCGGCCGACGGCGGCACGCGCACCGCGAGGGCGACCTCGCCGGCGTCGAGCGGGAGGCGGGAGACTTTGGTGGCCACCTCTGAAAGGTGCTCCAGCGGTTTCATGGTCCGCCGGATCAGTGCCGTCCCGGCCAATCCGATCACGACCAGACCGCCGGCGGAGACCAGCACCATGGTCCACACCAGCGAGGCCAGGGTGTCTTGCTTCTCCTTCAGGGGCAGGCCCGTGACGATCACGTCGCCATACGGGGTCTGCGCGGCGACGAGACGGTAGGCGCCGCTGGACAGGGTCCGGTCAACTGCCGGTTCGTCGGGAGTGAGCGCGAGCAGGACGTCGGCGTCGTCGGCGGAGAGGGCTTTCCGGCTGGCATCCTCGGCCAGGAAGCCGGCACTGGTGACGTCGTCGTTGTGGATCCGGGCGTTGAGGGTGCCCACGGCCTGGCCGCGCGCTTCAAGCGGGTCCCGGCGCCCGTCCCCGCTGCCGGGCCGGCCGAACTCCCGCGCCCGCTCGGAGGCCTGGTCCAGCTGGGAGTCCAGTTGCTTCGTCAGGAAGAGATTCATCGAGGCGTAGCTGACCAGGCCGACGGCGCCGCAGATCGCGACGAGCAGAGCCATGGCGAGCAGGACCAGGCGCGTGCGCAGGTGCCAGGTTGAGGGGCTGCGCCAGTCCCGGCCGGGGGCGGAGGGGTCACGCTCGGGGGCTGCCACGGACTAGTCCGCCGGTTTCAGGACGTACCCGGCCCCGCGCACGGTATGGATCATCGGCGGGTGGACCGCGTCGACCTTCTTGCGGAGGTAGGAGATGTAGAGCTCCACGATGTTGGCCTGGCCGCCGAAATCGTAGTCCCAGACGCGGTCCAGGATCTGCGCCTTGCTGACCACGCGTTTCGGGTTTTCCATCAGGTAGCGCAGCAGCTCGAACTGGGTCGCGGTGAGGTGGAGTTCTTCGCCGGCACGGGTCACTTCCCGGGTGTCCACGTTGAGGACGAGGTCCCCAACCACAAGCTCGGCGGTGTCCATGGCCGCGACGCCGGAGCGCTGGACCAGCCGGTGCAGCCGCAACAGGACCTCTTCCATGCTGAACGGCTTGGTCACGTAGTCGTCGCCGCCCGCTGCCAGGCCGGTGATCCGGTCCTGGATGGCGTCCTTGGCGGTCAGGAACAAGGCGGGAACCTCCGGCGCGAAGGCCCGGATCCGGCCCAGCAATTCGACGCCGTCGAAGCCGGGGAGCATAACGTCCAGAACCAGCACGTCCGGCCGGAACTCCTTGGCGACTTTCAGCGCTGCCGGGCCGTCCGCCGCCACCGCCACGGACCAGCCGGCCATCCGCAGCCCCATGCTCATGAGTTCCGAGAGGCTCGGTTCGTCGTCCACCACCAAAGCGCGGATGGGAGACCCGTCCGGGTGCGTAAGGGTGGGCAGGTTGTTGGTCATGGAGTGCGAGGTGGCCATGGGACAACTCTCCAATCCGGCAGTAGGGGATGGCTTTGGGGATCCTGTGCGCCAGCTGTGAATCACAGCTTAGCGAGCTGGATCAACTCGCCGGCCGGGTTCTGCGGGTGTCCGCCCGCTGGGACGGCGGCGGCGGCGGACTCCGGGCCCCGTGATTTTGCCGCGCGGGCTTACCGTGAACGATTTCCGGCCGACGGAGGGGCTCGGCGAACAATATTCGACAACTTCCCTTGGCTGACCACTCGGGGGACAAAAACGAAGCATGCTTCGTTGACTGGCCAGAATTGTGACTTGCGCTACAATCGCCCTTTTTGTCTCACAATGCGGACTTTGAGGTCCATTGTTACTTGCTAGTTCTCATTGTTACGTTGCACACTTCAAATGTGAACAAGAACTCAACAGCACCTGCAGCCGCAGCTTCCTGGATCAGCGCACCAGCTGGTACCGAGATGCGTTGTTGTCGAATGCACGCCTAACTTCTACACCCCAGAACGTTTCTAGGCATTCGCCCCCAGCCCAGCGTCGGGCGCCCCTCCCCAGTTCTCATTGCGGGGATCTAGCATTCGAGCCGCGATGACGGCCATTCACATTGAGGTAAGCATTCCATGTCAGTTGCATCCGGATACGTCCACATCTCCGTCCGTAACGCCAACAAGGCCGGCCAGGCATCCGGCCTCCGCCAGGGCTTTGGCGGCCGTCCGAGTTACGGCCCCGCGGGAGGCGGCAGCAGCTTCCCCGCCCCCGGTTACGCCGCCCAGGGCTTCAACCCCAACTCCTACGGCCAGTTGCGCGCCGTCCCCGCCGCCGAGTCCTCGCCGGCCACCGCGCCGACTCCGGTGATCGCCCCGGGCAACGGCAGCCCGGTCCGCCCCGTGCCCAACGACAACGTGGCCCGCGGCTTTGTGCTCTACATGGGCATCGATGAGGAAACCGCGGCCGCCGCCGGCACCTCCATTGCCAAGCTGGCCCAGGAAATCCGTGCCTACGCCCAGTCGCTCGTCGCCGGAGCCGAAAGCTACGCCGCCGTCGCCGTCGCCCCGGCGTCTGCCCCGGGTTCCGCGCTCGACGTCGTCCGGTCAACCTTCGGCGACCCGACCGCCGGCGCCCGCCAGCGGGCCGACAACGCGCGGCTGCAGCAGCCGCAGGACCCCCGTCCGTCCGGTGTGCTGATCGACCTCGCGCGCCGTGAAGTGGCGCTCGACGGCGAGTCCCTGAACCTGACGTTCAAGGAATTCGAGCTCCTCAACTACCTCGTCGAGAACGGCACGCGCACCGTGGGCCGCGACGAACTGCTCGAGGGCCTGTGGCGCAATGCCGAAGAGGTTCCCAATGAGCGCACCATCGACGTCCACATCCGCCGGCTGCGCTCCAAGCTCGGCCGCCTCGCCAACACCGTGCGGACCGTGCGCGGCCAGGGCTACCGGTTCTACGAGCACCCCGAGGTCGTTGTCTGGGCCGCTCCGGAGTACTCCATCTAGCCTTAGCTTTCCGCAAAGCGCCTGTCCCTTGTTTGGGGGCGGGCGCTTTCGCTTTCGCGGCAAGATCCCTCGGCGCCTGCGCTCGTTCCTCGCGCAACAACGGCGCTCTCGGGATGTGCCGCTGCGCTGTAGCGCCCCTGCCGCCGGAACGCTACTACGCGGGGCTCCGCGGCTGAGGCGGCGAGGCCGGATTTTGGGGCCGCGGCGTGGCGGGCACCGCGAAGCGGGCACGGCCCCAAATCCGGCGAAGCCGCCGCTGGTGAGGCGGCGGCTTTTGGACTCTGTTGCGTTTGGGGGCTTCGGCGTAGTCTCGGTCCCGTCGAGCCGACTATTGGGAGGAAACATGTCTGTTGCACGTATTACTACCCTGAGCTCCAACTCCAAAACCTCGTTTGATGCCGCCATCAAGGAGGGCGTCGAGCGGGCCAACAAGACCCTGCGCAACGTCACCGGGGCCTGGGTGAAGGAGCAGAAGGTCGAAATCAGCGACGGCGCCGTCGTGGCCTGGCACGTGGTGCTTGAGGTGACCTTCGTCCTGGACGACTGAGGCACCCTCGTGATGCGCGCCCGTGGCGAAACCAGCCGCACTAGGATTGAGCCATGAGCGCGCATCACATCAAACGGCTGGTGCTCATGCGGCACGCCAAGGCGGACTGGCCGGGCGGCGTCGCCGACCATGAACGGCCGCTCGAAGAGCGAGGACACCGCGAGGCGCCGCTGGCGGGGAAATGGCTCCTTAAACACGGCGTGGTTCCCGACTTCATCCTGTGCTCCAGCGCCCTGCGGACCAGGCAGACCTGCACCTGGGTGTGCAGTGAACTGGGAGACAAAGCCCCGACGCCGAAACTCGAGGACGGCCTCTACGGAGCCTCCGCCCTGCGCATGCTCGCGGTCATCAACCATGTCCCGGACACGGTCACGACACTGATGGTGATCTCCCATATGCCCGGCGTGCAGGATCTTGCCATGCACCTGGCCTCCCGGGACTCCAACCATGACGCCTACATGGACGCAGCCACGCGTTACCCCACCAGCGGCCTGACCGTCTTCGAGACGGAGAAGTCGTGGGCCGAGCTCGACGGCCAGGACGCCCGGCTGACGCACTTCAAGGTGCCGCGGGCGAAGTAGCAGGCCAGCGCGGCGCCGGATTGATGGTCAGCACGCTGATTGTGTTGTTTACTGATGCTGTTATTGCTTTTACTGCCGGTGTTTTCTTAGTGACCGAGGGAAAAGGTGGATCACCGTGGATTCAGGACAGCTCGTAGGGATCATCGTCGGCATCGTGGTGGTACTCGCGATCGTCGCAGTGGCAATCTACTTCGGCCGCAAGCGCAAGACTGACGCGGACCGGAACCGGGCCGCTGAAATGCGCGAGAGGGCGGAAGCCGACCAACTGGCCGCCCGCGAGCACGAGGCGAAGGCGGCGCGGGCGGAAGCCGACGCGAAGGCCGCCGAAGTCGAGGCCGAACGTCTCCGCATGCAGGCGCGCGGCACGCAGCAGGAGGCGGAAACCGTCCGCGCCGGCGCCGAGGAGCAGCTCCGCCGGGCCGACGACGTCGACCCGGACGTCGTCACGACCGAACGCAGCGACGCGCCCCACCAGGACACCCAGCACCAGGGCACCCAGCACCAGGAGGAACTGCGCCGGGACCGGGGCGACCGCGAGCGTCCGGCAGAAGCGGGGGATGCCGCCGGGTTCCGCGAGGACACGGCAGCGGAGCGGCGCGACACCGAGGGCCCGCACGGCGAACGGCCGCGCAATCTCTGACGCGCCGGAACGGCGGAGGCCGCTCGCGCAATGACCCCTCGTCATTCCGGGCTGGCCCTGCTGGTCGCCATCCTGTGGGGCATCAACTTCGTTGCCATTGACCTTGGCCTGCACCCCGGGGGCGGCGCCCAGATGCCGCCGCTCCTGTTCGTGGCCATGCGCTTCACCCTTGTGGTGTTTCCTTGTGTGTTCTTCATCCGCAAGCCGGACGTCAGCTGGAAAGCGATCATCGGCGTCGGCCTGCTGATGAGCGCGGGCCAGTTCGGGCTGCTCTATCTGGCGATGGCGCTGGGCATGCCCGCCGGCCTGGCCTCGCTCGTGCTGCAGGCGCAGGTGCTCCTGACGGTGCTGCTTGCGGCCGGAATCCTTGCCGAGCGGCCCACCCGGCGGCAGCTGGCCGGCGTCGTGCTGGGGATAGCCGGGCTCGCAGTGGTGGCTGTCGGCCGCAGCCTCGTGGCCCCCGTACTGCCCCTGCTCATTGTGCTCGGAGCGGCGCTGTCCTGGGCCGCGGGCAACGTCGTGGCCCGCAAGGCGAAGGCAGCGTCCGGCCTGGGACTCGTGGTGTGGTCCGGCGCCGTGGTGCCGCTGCCGCTGGCCGGGCTCTCCCTGCTGGTCGACGGGCCGGCCGCGGTGTCGGGGGCGCTGATGGACCTGCAGCCGGTGACAATCGCCAGTGCGATCTACACCGCCGCCTTCGGTTCCCTCGTGGGATACGGCATCTGGAACCGCCTGCTGGGGCTCTATCCGTCCTCCGCCGTGGTGCCCTTCACGCTGCTGGTCCCCGTGGTCGGCATGACGACGGCGTGGCTGGTCCTGGCCGAGGTGCCCTCGCCGGCCGAAGTGGCGGGCGGGCTGCTGCTCCTCGCCGGGGTAGCCGTCGCGGTGCTCCGGGCTCCCGGGCCGCGGAGGGGCGGTCAGCGCCGGTTGGAAGGTTTGGGCGCCGGTTTGGGCGCCGGTTTGGGCGGCACCTTTGCGGCCGGCTTGGTCGCCGACGACGGACGCTTGGCTGCCGGCGCGGGCGTCCGTGCAGCCGAGGAACGCGGTGCGGAAGCCCGCGGCGTGGACGCGCGAGGGGCGGCGGACCGGGGCGTGGACGTGCGCGGGGCGGCGGACTGCGGGGCGGCGGAGCGGGGTGCGGAGGTTCGCGGCGCCGACGGCCGGGGTGTGGAAGCACGCGGTCGTGCGGTGCCGGAGACTGCCGCTCGGGGCGCGGACGTGCGCGGCACGGACGGCCGGGCGGCCGGCCTGCGCGGCGCCGGACGCCGGGACGGGTAGCCGGAGCGCCGGGCCGGGCCGCGACCCGGCAGGACCGTACCGGCGAGCAACAGCAGCAGCGTCGCCGCGCCGGCGGCCGCCGAAAGATAGAAATACAGATCCGGGTGTTCGGCATCCACGCGGGTGGACAGTGCCTCCGGGTCGGGATTGAAGGCCAGTCCCCACTGCCGCAGGAACGCGATGCCGAAGGCGATGAACAGGATGCTGCCGACCCCGCTTGCCAGCAGTGTCTTGTGCCGCCGCCGGATCACAACCTCGGCCACACACGCCACGTAGGCCAGGGCGCAGGCGGCCAGGAACCACAGCCCCACCGTTTCGTTCAGGGTGGCGCCGGTCAGCACCAGCAGGGCCAGGGCGGCAAGGGATGCTCCGATGGCAGTCCTGCCGCTTTTACCCATGTGGCGCATGTGACCAATCATCCCTGAGCGCAGCTATTTCACGACGTAGCCACGCATGGTCGCCATGATTGCGGCGACACTTTGCGCCCGGGTGCGCTCCGGATTGTAGGTCTGGCGGTCCAGCCCCACCACAAAGCACGCCCCGAAAATCGCCGTCTCCAGGCTGCCGCGCGACACCCCGGTGTCCACAGAGTACTTCGCGGCCACAGCCTCGATGGCGGCGCCGATCACGCCGAGCAGTCGGCCGCGGAGCTCGGCGAAGGTGTCCTGCCACTCGCTGGGCGTCCGCCAGTTCTCGCTGACCCACAACCGGGCAAAGGAGGGGTATTCGGCCATAAAATCCATGGCCTGGCCGATCATCTCGTCCATTGCCGCCAGCGGGTCCACCGACTCGTCCTTGACGCTCAGCAGCCGTGCCATCAGGATGTCCACTCCGTGCCGCAGCAGTTGCGCGATCAGATCCGACTTGCTGCCGAAGTTGTAGTACACCGTGCCCTTGGACACCCCGGCCGCCGCGGCGATCTCGTCGACCGTCACACCCGCGGCCCCGCGCTCGCCAATCAGCTCCATCGACGCGTCGAACAACTTCTGCTTGGTTGCGTTGGTGCGCCCGGGCCGGAGCTTCTTCCCGCCGTCGGCCCCGGATGCCCCGGATGCCCCGGTTGCGCTGGGAGGGCTTGTCGCGCTGGTGGTGCTCATAGGGCGATCTCCGGCTTCAGGGTCTTGAGGGTCCAGAACTTGTGCTTCCGGACGGCGACGGCGGACATCGCCAGTCCCAGCAAAGTGTAGCCAACGAGGCCCAGCATGGTGGGCAGGATGCTGGCCAGATCGGCACCGTAGATCAGGTGCCGCATGCCGCTGACCACGTAACCCATCGGCAGGAGCTGGTGGACCACGTGCAGCGGTTCCGGCGTGGTCTGCCAGGGGAAGGTGCCGCCGGAGGAGACCAGCTGCAGGACCAGCAGGATCAACACCACGAGCTTGCCGGGGGAGCCGAGCAGCGCCACGACGCCCTGGATGATCGCGCTGAAGGCCATGGCGGCGGCCAGCATCAGGACCCACATCAGCACGGGGTGGGCGGGATCCAGGCCCAGCCCCACATCCACCACGAGGGTCAGCAGGCTGGCCTGGGCGCCGGCGACGGCCAGGAACGGCAGCCAGCCGCCGACGGCGATTTTCCACGCGGGCGCGTTGGAGGCGAGGGCGCGTTGGGTGACCGGGCGCATCGCCTGGATCAGCATAAACACACCGATCCACAGCGCGAGGGTAAGGAAGAAGGGCGCCAGGCCGGCCCCGTAGGATCCGGCTTTGGCCTGCGAGACATTGCTGACGGCGACCGGATCCGCCATGACCTTGGCGAGGCTGTCCTTTTGCGCGTCGTCCGGGTTGGGGATCTTGCCGGCGCCCTTGGCGAGCTCGGCGGCGAGAGTTTTCCCGCCGTCGGCCGCCTTGGCGGAGCCGCTGTCCAGCTGTGCCGCGCCGTCGTCGAGCTGTGCCGCGCCGTCGGAGAGCTTGTCTGCCCCGGCGGCTGCGTTCTGCTCCCCGCTGGCCAAGGCCGCGGAGCCGCTGGCGAGCTGGTCGGCGCCGGCGGAGGCCTTGCCGACGGCGTCGGTGAGGGCCGGCGTCGCTCCGGCCAGCCGTGAGGCACCCGCGCTGACGGCTGCCGAGCCGTCCGCGAGCTGCTGGATCTGCCCGGCGGCGCCCTTCAGCGCAGCGGCCGCGCCGGAGGGGGCCGGGGTGTTGTGGGCGTCGTAGTCGGCCATCAGTGCGTCGGCCTGGGGCTGGAGCATCAGCCCGGAGGCCACCATGCGAGCGGTCGACTCCGCCACCTTGGCGCGCTGGGCCTGCGCGGCGGCCTGATCCGCCGCGGCCATTTGCCCGGCCAGGCCCTGGAACTTGGCGTTGAGCGCGGCGTTCCCGGCGGCCACCTGGGCCGCGCCGTCGGCCAGTTGCCGCGAATCCTGGGGCAGGGTGGCGGTCTTGTCCTTGAGCTGGCCCAGCCCGGAGGAGAGCTGCCCGGCGCCGCTGGTGAGGGCGTTGGCGCCGTCGAGCAGTTTGTGCTGCCCGGCGGCCAGCTCGCCGGCGCCGCTCCGGAGCGAGCCCGTGCCTTCGTGCAGGGATGCCGCGCCGGTGTGCAACGAGGAGACGCCGTCGGCGAGGTTCTGGGCGCCGTCGGAGGCCTTGAGCATCTGGGTGTGGATGGTGCCGAATCCGGTCAGGAGCTGGTTGGCGGTTCCTTCGCCCACCTCTTTCGCGACGGTGGCATGGACCGCGGTGGTGAGCTTGTCCACGATCGTGCTGAGCAGGTAGTTGTTGGCGTCGTTGGTGGTGACGTTCAGCATGGCCTGGTTGGCGGCGTCGAAGCTCCCCGGCGAGACCAGGTTGGCGGAGAAGTCACGGGGGATCTTCAGCGCGAACGCGTATTTGCCGCTGCTCACGCCCTCGTCCGCGGCCTCCGCGCTGGAGACGGTCTGCCAGTTGAAGACATGGCCCTCCACGAGGCTGTCGGCGACCTTCCGGCCGGCCTCCAGCCGGGAGCCGTCGGAGGTGCCGGCGCCGGAGTCCTCCACTACGAGGGCCGCGTCGATCTGGTTCAGTTTGCCGTAGGGATCCCAGTTCGCGTACAGGTACACCGCGCCGTAGAGCAGCGGCACCAGGGTCAGCGCCAGGATGGTCAGCTTCGGCAGCAGGCCGCCGGTCATGCGCTTTAGTTCGGAACGGGCCAGCCTCAGCACGGTCATCGGGGATCCTCGGTTTCGGAGTTAGGGGCGGCTGCGGACTCGGGGGCCGGGACGGCGTTGCCGATCTCCGTGACTGGACCGGTCCAGCCCGGCGGGACGCTGCCGACGGTTGCGACGACGGCGAGGGGCCGCCCGCCGTCGTACGCAAGCTCCTGGAGCCGCGGCAGCCAGTCGACCGGGTCGCCGCTGTGGCGGTCGGGGGAGTCGACCACCAGCAGGTCGGTGTGCGGATTGGCCAGTGCCAGTGCCGTGAGCAGCTCCAGGCGCCGGTCCGCGGGCAGCTCCTCGGCCCAGAGCCCGGCGATGTCCTCGAAGCGGTTGACCTTGAGCCAGGGCGTGCTGAGCAGCGCGCCCCGGTAGCGGCGGGGGATGAGGGCGAGGTCCTCGGTGACCAGGTCCCGGACGCTCAGGTGCGGCTCCGGTTCGTTCACGCCCGGGGCGTCCACCACGGCGCTGGCCTGCCGCAGCTGCTTGATCCTGGTCTTGGACCCGGTGCCGCGGTCCCATTCCAGGGTGCCGGCCGTGGGCTTCATCCGGCCGCTGAGCGTCAGCGCCAGGGCGGTGCGCTGGTCCTGGCGCTTGCCGGTGACGAGAAGTAGTTCGCCCCGGTTGGCCTGCAGCGAGGTGGGCGGGAGCAGATAGTCGCGCCGGCCCTTCACGTGGAGCTGTTGAACGCAGAGCAAGGGAAGCCTTTCGCAGAAATGATCTGCTCCAAGGCTAACTAAACTGACCGGTCAGTTCAAATAGATGTGAGCGAACGGACACTTGACGCCCCTCGGATGTGAGCGAACGGACACTTAGAGCCCCGGGCAACAGCTGATTCCGGGCCCCAAGTGTCCGTTCGCGCTCAGAGGCCGTACTTTTCGAGCAGCCGCAGCCACACCTCGCTGATGGTGGGGTAGGCCGGGACGGCGTGCCAGAGCCGGTCCAGCGGGACCTCGCCGACGACGGCGATCGTCGCCGCGTGCAGCAGCTCGGCCACATCGGGGCCGGCGAACGTCGCACCCAGCAGCACCCGCCGGTCCTCGTCGACCACGAGCTGGGCCCAGCCCTTGTAGTGCTCGGAGTGCAGTGAGGATCCCGCCACCTGGATCGGGAGTTCCACGGAAGTGGCCCGGTAGCCGTCCTTGAGGGCCTGTTCCAGACTGCGGCCCACATTTGCCAGCTCGGGGTCGGTGAAGACGACGTTGGGCACGGCGTGTTCGTCGGCCGTGCGGGCGAAGGGGCTCCAGGGGGCGGGCTCGCCGGCGAGCGTGCCCCGGGCGCGGGCGGCAATCGCGTCGCCTGTGGCACGGGCCTCGTATTTGCCCTGATGGGTCAGCAGGACCTTGCCTGCGGCATCGCCGACGGCGTACAGCCACGGGGCGTCCTCGTTGCCGTCGGCTCCGACGACGAGTCCGCTCGCGTCGATCCGAAGGCGCGTCGGCGTCCCGTCCTCGCCGGCCAAGCCCACACTCTCCAGCCCGATCCCCTCCAGCGCGGGGTGCCTGCCGGTTGCGACCAGAAGCTTGTCCACCGTGACGCGACCGCCGCCGTCGAGCGCCAAGGTCAGGGAGCCGTCGTCGTTCTCATGGACGCTCTGCGTGCCGGTGCGGAGGCGGAGTTCGACGCCGTCGGCGCGCAGCCCGGCGTGGACCAGCTCCGCCGCAGGGGCCGGGAACGCTCCCAACAGCCCGCCCCTGGCCACCACGGTCACGGACGCCCCGAGCCGGGCGAACGCCTGGGCGAGTTCGGTGCCGGCCACGCCGCCGCCGAGCACGCCGAGCCGCGGCGGGATCTCCTGGGCGGACGTCGCCTCCCGCGTGGTCCAGAAGTCGACGTCGGCGAGGCCTTCCACGGGCGGGATGCTCGGGCGAGACCCGGTCGCCACTACGACGGCGTGGCGTGCCTTGAGCGCGTAGCTGTTGCCGTCGAGCCCGGCCACCTCCGCTCGGCGGGGGCCGGTGATCCAGCCGTGGCCGCGGATCAGCTCGATGCCGGTGTCCTCCGCCCACTTGACCTGGCTGTCGTCCTGCCAGTTGGAGGTGAAGTAGTCGCGTCGCTTCAGGACGGCGGCGGCGTCGAGCACGCGGGTGACGGCCTCTTCGGCGCCGGGCACGGTCTGAGCGCCGTGCAGCGCGGCGCCGGGCCGCAGCAGGGCCTTCGATGGCATACACGCCCAGTAGGAGCACTCGCCGCCCACCAGTTCGGCCTCGACCAGGACCGCGGTCAGGCCGCCCTTGACTACGCGCTCGGCCACGTTCTCGCCCACCGCGCCGGCCCCGATCACGATGACATCGAATTCCCGCTCAATATGTGCCGTCATGGCAACAGCCTAGCCCCGTCGGGGAGGCCGGTTCCGGACCCTTTGCAGGACATGGGACGTCCGCTACGCTGAGGACCACCTTGGGGGAGGAGGTCGCCAGTGAACGCAGCAACTTTGAGTGCGGGCGGGGCCGTGCCGCCGAACCGGCTCGGCGCGCAGGCCAGGCTGCGCGCCCTGCAGGCCGAGATCATCGATCTGATCCTCGAACGGGAACTGGAGCCCGGCGAGGCCCTGCCCACCGAAACCGAGCTGGCCGCCCTGCTGGGAATCGGTCGGAATACGCTGCGGGAGGCGCTCAAGGTGCTCCAGGCCCTGGGCGTGATCGAGATCCGCCACGGCTTCGGCATGTTCGTGGCCCCGAGCAGCTTCGGGGCGCTGACGGACGGACTGACCTTCCGGGCTCGGTTATCGCTGCGCCACCACGGGCACGAGGCGCTGGAACTGATTGAGCTCCGGCGGGTGCTCGAATCCGCGCTGATCGGCGGCTCCATGGCGCTCATGACGCCGGACCGGCTCGCGGGACTCGAGGCTACCGTGCGCCGGATGGAAGCGCTGGCCGGATCCGGAGAGCACTTCCCCGAAGCCGACGCCGAATTCCACCGCCTGCTGTTCGAGCCGCTGGACAACGGGCTGCTGCGCGACCTGCTCGGGGCGTTCCAGGCCGTCTACCGCGGAATCCAGCAGGAACTCGGAGGCGACGACGTCGATCCGACAGCGGCGGCCGCGCTGCACCGGAGCATCTACGAGGCCGTGGCGGCGGGCGGTGCGGCGCTCGCGGCCGAGCGGCTGGGCCGCCACTTTGACGGACTGCGCCGCCGGATCGCGGGGGTCGCGGGGGAGTAGGGGTGTAGCGGGCGGTCCGCGCTGGTCTCAAACCGCAGCGCTTTTCCGGCGGCGCCGCACACCAGGGAAAACAAAAGATCCGCACCGGCGGACCGGTGCGGATCTTTTTCTCTGTGTCTCTATCTCTGTGCGCCCAAAGGGATTCGAACCCCTGACCTTCTGTTCCGTAGACAGACGCTCTATCCAGCTGAGCTATGGGCGCATTCTCGGCTCTTCGGGAGTTTCTCGCTCCCCCGAACCTCGAATTACTTTACGCGAGATGGGCCCAGAGTTCCAAATCGGAAACCCTGTAATCTGCCCGACTAGACCGGTCTATGTGACCTTGATCACAAAATGTCCGGCGTGTGGAGTTATTAAACCTTGAATTTCCGCGGTTTTTGGATCGGGGTCCCGCCGTCAACCCGTATTTGGGCCCGAAAATGAATCCTCCGCGACACCTAGCATTTAGGACACACCACTGAACCCGAGGAAGGGAACCGTAATGGGCGATCTGGCGCGACTGCCGCTGCTTGAGAAAGCACCCACCACTCATGCTGGACTGCTGGCATGGGTTGAAGAGGTTGCTGAACTGACCCAGCCGGACCGGATCCACTGGGTTGATGGTTCGGAAGAGGAGAACACCCGGCTCACGGACGAGCTCGTCGCCGCCGGCACCCTGACCCGGTTGAACGAGAAACTGTTCCCGAAGTCCTTCGCGGCGTTCTCGGATCCCGCCGACGTCGCCCGGGTCGAAGAGCAGACCTTCATCTGCTCCGAGAACCAACGCGATGCAGGCTTCACCAACAACTGGATGGCCCCGGCTGAGATGAAGGAGAAGCTGCGCGGCCTGTTCAGCGGCTCCATGCGCGGCCGCACGATGTACGTCATCCCGTTCGTTATGGGCCACCTCGACGCCGAGGACCCCAAGTTTGGCGTGGAGATCACGGACAGCGCCTACGTTGTTGCCTCCATGCGCATCATGGCCACGATCGGCACTGCCGTCCTGGACAAGATCACCGCCACCAACGCCTTCTTCGTCCCCGCCCTGCATTCCCTGGGAGCGCCCTTGGCCCCCGGCGAAGCCGACGTTGCGTGGCCGTGCAACCCCGAGAAGTGGATCGTGCACTTCCCGGAGGAGCGCTCCATCTGGTCATACGGATCCGGCTACGGCGGCAACGCCCTGCTGGGCAAGAAGTGCTACGCGCTGCGCATCGCGTCCGTGATGGCCCGCGACGAGGGCTGGCTCGCCGAGCACATGCTCATCCTCAAGCTGACGTCGCCGGAGAAGAAGAACTACTACGTCTCCGCGGCCTTCCCCTCCGCCTGCGGCAAGACCAACCTCGCCCTGCTGGACCCCACGATTGACGGCTGGGAAGTCGAAACCCTCGGTGACGACATCACCTGGATGCGGATCGGCAAGGAAGGCGAACTGCGCGCCACCAACCCGGAGGCCGGCCTGTTCGGCGTCGCCCCGGGCACCGGCTGGGGCACCAACCCCAACGCCATGCGCGCCATCGCCAAGGGACACAGCATCTTCACCAACGTCGCGCTCACCGACGACGGCGGCGTGTGGTGGGAAGGCATGACGGACGAAGTCCCGGCGCACCTGACCGACTGGCAGGGCAATGACTGGACCCCGGCGTCGGACAAGCCTGCCGCGCACCCGAACTCCCGCTTCTGCACCCCGATCTCGCAGGTCGACATGCTGGCCGAGGAGTACTACAGCCCCGAGGGCGTCGAGGTCTCCGCCATCCTCTTCGGCGGGCGGCGCAAGACCACCGTCCCCCTGGTGACCCAGGCCCGCAACTGGACGAATGGCATCTTCATGGGCTCGACCCTCTCCTCGGAGACCACGGCCGCCGCCGCCGGGCAGGTCGGCGTACTCCGCCGCGACCCGATGGCCATGCTGCCGTTCATCGGCTACGACGCCGGCGACTACCTGAAGCACTGGATCAGCGTCTCCGGCAAGGCCAACCCCGAGCGGCTGCCGCACATCTTCCTGGTGAACTGGTTCCGCCGCACGGCCGACGGCGGCTTCGCCTGGCCCGGCTTCGGCGACAACGCCCGTGTCCTCAAGTGGGCCATCGAGCGCATCGAGGGCAAGGCCGACGCCGTCGAGACCCCGATCGGCTTCGTCCCGACCGGCACCGCGCTGGACCTCACCGGCCTGGACCTGACCCACGCCCACGTCGAGGACGCCGTCCGCGTCGACCGCGAGGAATGGGACGCCGAGCTGGCCTCCATCGAAGAGTGGTACGCCAAGTTCGGCGACTCCCTGCCGGATGCGCTGCGCTCCGAGCTCGAGGCGCTGAAGGAACGGATGTCCGCGCACTAACCCGTGCCCGGACCAACGACGGCGGCCCCGCACCTTGGATAAGGTGCGGGGCCGCCGTCGTTGGGACTTAGTTGGCGAGCCAGATGTCCGGGCCGAAGACCTCGTAGTGGATCTTGGTGGCGGGGATGCCGGCGTTGATGGCCTCGTTGCGGATGTTCTTCATGAACGGCAGCGGGCCGCAGAGGTACAGCGAGGCATTGGCCGGCAGGTCCACGTCGCGCAGCGACATGAAGCCTTCCCTGGCACCGGCCTCGGGACGCTCGAGCCAGAGCTGCAGCTCGGCGCCCTCGAGGCGTTCGACGTCGTCCGTCATCTGGGAGCGCAGGGCCCAGCTGTCGAGGGTGCTTTCCGCGTGCAGGACCAACACCTGGCGGTCCGAGCCGGTTGCCGCGAGGGAGCGCAGGATCGACGCCGACGGCGTGCAGCCGATGCCGGCGGAGGCCAGCACCACGGGGCCCTCGTCCTCCTTGAGCGTGATTTCGCCGTAGGGGTTGGAGATCTCCAGGACGTCGCCGACCTCAACGTTGTTGTGCAGCACCGGTGAGACCTCGCCGCCGTCGTCGAGCTTGGTGGTGAAGCTGCGGCTCGTGCCGGCGTCGCCGGAGAGTGAGTACTGGCGGACCTGGCGCAGGCCGTCAGGGAGGGTGACCTTGACACTGACGTACTGGCCGGGCAGCGCCGGGGTGATCGGGGTGTCGTCGGCCGGTTCCAGTACGAAGGTCATGGAGCCGGTGCCGGCGGGCGTCTTGGCCGCGACACGCCACGGGCTCCACATCTTGCCGTTGGCCTGGGCGGCGTAGAGGCCCTTTTCAAGCTTGATCAGCGCATCGGCCATGAGCCAGTACACCTCGGTCCATGCCTCGGCGATTTCCGGGGTGATGACCTCGGCCAGGTCCTCGGCGATGGCTGCGAAGAGGTGCTCGTAGACCACCTGGTACTGCGGTTCGGTGATGCCGAGCGAGGCGTGCCGGTGGGCGATGCGGGCCAGGACGGTCTCGGGCAGGGTTCCCGGGTGGCTCACCAGGTGGCTGGCGAAAGCGGCGATGCTTCCGGCCAGGGCCTGCTGCTGGTCGCCGGAGCGCTGGTTGGAGCGGCTGAACAGCCCGTCCAGCAGCTCGGGGTGCGCGCCGAAGAGCCGGGCGTAGAACTTGGGGGTGATTTCGCCGATCCGGGAACCGACCAGCGGCAGGGTGGCCTCGATGACGGGGAAGGACTTGTCCGAGAGCATTGCTGACTCCTGAGGTAGTGGCCCGGCGTCTTCAACCGGACCGAACTGAAATACATGCATTTGAAATACGAGTATTTATGCCTCAGTTCTACACGTCGTAGAAAATGGTTGCAAATTGCGCGGGGAATACCGAAGAGGGCCGCAGGCGGGCTAGAGGCCCGGACGCAGGCCGATCGCCTGAAAGACGGGGTTCATCTGCCGCGTGGTGGGCAATGAGGCGACGACAATGTCGTCAAGCTCACGGTAGAAGGCCTCCCTGGCCCGGCCGAGCGCGCCGCGGAGCCGGCACTCGGTGATCAGGGGGCAGGTGCCGGCGGCTGCGACGCAGTCGGCCGGGTCGGTCCGGGTATCCAGGGCGCGCAGCAGCTGTCCGACGGTGGCGGCGCGGCCCGCCGCGTTGAGCCGGGACCCGCCGTTGCGGCCGCGTTCGACGTCGATCAGGCCCAGTGCCCGCAGCTTCGCCATCGCCTTGCTGACGTGGTTGTAGGGCGTGCCGACGGCATCGGCGATGCTCTGGGTGGTGAGCGGCTCACCGTCGGCCGCGGCCGCGAGCACCATCATCGCGCGCAGGCTCACGTCCGCGAAGGCGTTGATCTTCATGGCACGGGCCTGGTCTAGTCCACCCAGACGGCGGGTTCGTTGGAGTCGGCGGAAAGCTCGCCAAATTCCAGCTCGTTCGTCTCCGGGTTGGCGCCGTAGGGCAGCACTGCGGCGAAGACGGAGCCGTCCTGGTGTTCGGCGGCCACGTGGATCGCGTCCGAGTCTTCTTCCAGCAGGGTGATATCGCAGACGATGGCGGCGGCGCGGAACTCGTCCCGGTGTTGCCGGAGCAGTTCGGTGAGGTCGCTGATCATGCCGTCGGCGTCGAAGTCGGCGTCGCCGTCCCCGGCCGCGTCGGCCGGTGTCACGGCGACGAGGCGGACCTCGCCGTCGTTTTCCACCACCAGGGCGAACGGCAGGAAGCCGCCGTTGCGCTCCAGCTGCTCCTGGGCGGCCCCGACCCCGGTGCCCAGCAGGTTCTCCAGGTCGGTGGCGCTGGCGTCCGGCACCGAGCCGCGCCAGGAGTCCGCTGCCGGGTCCGCGGGCTGCAGGATGGTGCTCTGGGCCTCGGAGGAATCGGTCATGGCGGTCAGCCCCGGACCACGGCCAGGACCCGGTCGCGGATGCGTTCCATGGTCGCCTGGTCCGTGGCCTCGACGTTCAGGCGCAGGAAGGGCTCGGTGTTGGACGGGCGCAGGTTGAACCAGTAGCTTCCGTCCGCCGCGATGAAGGTGCTGCCGTCGAGGTAGTCCACCTCGACGTCCTCGTCGTGGAAGTCCAGGCGGACGCGCTCCACGGCGCCCGCCTTGTCTTCGATTTCCGAGTTGATTTCGCCGGAGGACCGGTAGGGCTCGTATTCGCGGCCGAGCTCAGAGAGCGGGCCGTCCTGCTCGCCGAGGGCAGCCAGCACGTGCATGGCGGCCAGCATGCCGGTGTCCGCGTTCCAGAAGTCGCGGAAGTAGAAGTGCGCGGAGTGCTCGCCGCCGAAGATCGCACCCTCCGCAGCCATCACGGCCTTGATGAAGGAGTGGCCCACCCGGGTCCGGACCGCGCGGCCGCCGTCGTTGGCCACCAGTTCGGGCACCGCCCGCGAGGTCAGCAGGTTGTGGATGATCGTGGGGTTGTCTTCGCCATTGGACTTGGCGCGGGCAATCTCGCGGCGGGCCACCATGCCGGTCACGGCCGACGGCGAGACCGGCTCGCCCTTTTCGTCGATCACGAAGCAGCGGTCGGCGTCGCCGTCGAACGCCAGCCCGATGTCCGCGCCGTGCTCGACGACGGCGGCCTGCAGGTCGCGGAGGTTTTCCGGCTCCAGCGGGTTGGCCGGGTGGTTCGGGAAGGATCCGTCGAGCTCGAAGTAGAGCGGAATGATCTCAAGCGGCAGCTTCGGCAGCAGCGTGTCCCCCAGCACCGCCGGGGTGGTCATCCCTGCCATGCCGTTGCCGGCGTCGACCACGACCTTGAGCGGACGGGACCCGCGGAGGTCAACGAGGCTGCGCAGGTATTCGGAGTAGTCCTTGAGCACGTCGCGCACGCTGATCAGGCCGCGGGTGCCGTTCGCGGGGATCGCCCCGGCGTTGAGGTAGTCCTCCGCGAGGGCCTGGATTTCCTTCAAGCCGGTTTCCGAGGAGATCGGAACGGCGCCGGCCTTGGCCATCTTGATGCCGTTGTATTCGGCCGGGTTGTGGCTTGCGGTGAAGGTGGCTCCGGCGGCGTTCAGGGCGCCGCACGCGTAGTACAGCTCATCGGTGGAGATCAGGTCCAGCAGCTGGACGTTGGCGCCGCGGGTGGCTGCGCCGTTGGCAAAGGCGCGGCTGAACTCGGGGGAGGAGGGGCGCATATCGCCGCCGACCAGCACGGTCTGTCCGGCCAGGCCCAGGACATCCACGAAGGCAGCCCCCACGGCCTCGACAATTTCGGCCGTGATGGAGTCGCCCACGATTCCGCGCACGTCGTAGGCCTTGAAGGAAGCCGAGAGGTCAAAAGTCTTCGTCTGGTCGCTAGTCACGGCTCCATCTTACGTGGAAGCCGCTGTTGGCCGCCGGGAGCATGCCGCGTATGTGGACAACGCCTGTCCACATACGCGGCCGCCCGCTTCGTGGCTGTCGGAGGAGGCTGGGATACTGAAGCAATGGCCAATAACCAGAACGCTGCAATCCTGACCGCCCCCGATTCCGCCGCCGCTAGCGCCGCTGCGGGGTCCGGAACGCGTGAGCAGGCCCAGGCGGTGCTGCGTGAGCTTGTGGGGCACGCCGGCGCAGAGTTCCATGACGGCCAGTTCGAGGCGATCGAGGCCCTCGTCGACGGCGGCCGGCGTGCCCTCGTTGTGCAGCGCACCGGCTGGGGGAAGTCGGCCGTGTACTTCGTCGCGTCCCTGCTGCTGCGCCGCCGCGGCGCAGGCCCCACCCTGATCGTGTCCCCGCTGCTGGCCCTGATGCGTGATCAGGTGGCGGCCGCGGCGCGGGCAGGGGTCCGGGCGGTGGCCATCAATTCGGCCAACCAGCTCGAATGGGACACCGTCCGTGAACAGCTCGCAGCGGACGAGGTGGACGTGCTCCTGGTGTCTCCCGAGCGGCTCACCAACCCGTCGTTCCGCGAAAACCAGCTCCCCGAACTGGTCCGCCGGACCGGGCTGCTGGTGATCGATGAAGCGCATTGCATCTCCGACTGGGGCCACGACTTCCGCCCCGACTACCGGCGGATCGCGGACCTGATCACCCAGCTGCCGGACAGCGTGCCGGTCCTGGCCACCACAGCCACCGCGAACTCCCGGGTGGTGCACGACATCGAGGAACAGCTCGGCGAGGGTGTGCTGACCATCCGCGGCGCCCTGGGCCGGGAGTCCCTGCGCCTGGGCGTGCTGCGGCTGCCGGACTCGCGGGAACGGCTGGGCTGGCTGCTCACCCACCTGTCCGACCTGCCCGGCAGCGGCATCATCTATACCCTTACCGTCTCCGCCGCCGAGGACACCGCCCGCCTGCTGGCCGAAGCCGGCCACGAGGTGCTTGCCTACACCGGCCGGACCGACCCCGCGGACCGCGAACGCGCTGAACAGCTGCTTAAGGACAACCAGGTCAAGGCGCTCGTGGCCACCTCCGCGCTTGGCATGGGCTTCGACAAGCCGGACCTTGGCTTTGTGGTGCACCTGGGCGCGCCTTCCTCCCCGGTGGCGTACTACCAGCAGGTCGGCCGTGCCGGCCGCGGCGCCGCCAACGCCGACGTGCTGCTCCTGCCCGGTTCCGAGGACCGGGATATCTGGCAGTACTTCGCCACCGCGTCCATGCCCTCGGAAGAAAAGGCCGCCGCTGTGCTGACCGCCCTCGCCGAGGCGGGGACGGCCGTGTCCACCGTGGCGCTGGAGGCTCGGGTGGACCTGCGTCGGACCCCGCTGGAACTCCTGCTCAAAGTGCTGGCCGTCGACGGCGCCGTCGAACGCGTGGGCGGCGGGTGGCGCTCCACCGGGCGGCCGTGGACCTACGACGCCGAACGGTACAGCCGGATCGCCGAGGCCCGGGTTGACGAGCAGGATTCCATGGTGATCTACCAGGACACTGCGGGCTGCCGGATGGAGTACATCACCTCGGTCCTCGACGACGAGACGGCCCGGGCCTGCGGCCGCTGCGATAATTGCGCCGGCCGGTGGTTCCCGGCCGACATCGCCGCGGACGCCACGGAGGCGGCGGGCGCGACCCTCAGCCGTGCCGGAATGGTGCTGGAACCGCGGCTGCAGTGGCCCAGCGGCATGGACCGCCTGGGCGTGAACGTGAAGGGCAAGATCAAGCCGGAGGAGGCCCTGGCCAACGGCCGGGTGCTGGCCCGGCTGACAGACCTGGGCTGGGGCGGGGCGCTGCGCGAAACGTTCGCCGCCGGCGCCCCCGACCGGGCCGTCGACCCGGGAATGCTGCGTGCCTGTGTTCAGGTCCTGCGCGAATGGGGCAGCGGCGACGCGCGCACCCCCGGCTGGAGCGGCGCGGGTCGCCCGGCGGCGATCATCAGCGTTCCGTCCCGCGGCAAGCCGGAACTGGTGGAGTCGCTGGCGCGCGGCATCTCCGAGATTGGTCGCATCCCCTACTTGGGCCAGCTGCAGCTCGCCCACGGCGGTCCGACCGGTGGCCGCGGCGGAAACAGCGCCTACCGGCTTGCGGGCGTGTGGGACCGGCTCGTCGTGGGACCCGAGCTGGCCGCCGCGCTGGAGGGCATCCGGGGCCAGAGTGTCATGCTGGTGGACGACCTCGTGGACAGCCGCTGGACCGTGACCGTGGCCGGGCGGGCCCTCCGGCTCGCCGGCGCCGGCGCCGTGCTGCCGCTCGTGCTCGGCCAGGCCGGCTAGGCCGGCACGCGTGGCGTGCGGGCCTGGACCCGCCGCCTCACTCCCCGGGCGGCTGTTCCGCTTCCAGCACGGCCATGGCCGCGTTGTGGCCGCCGATTGCGCTGACGGCGCCGCCGCGGCGTGCACCCGAGCCGCACAACAGGAGCTGCGGATCGTCGGTGGCGACACCCCAGCGCTGCGCCGGGGTGTCCAGGGGCGCGCCGTCCTCCACAAAGGGCCAATCGAGGCCGCCGTGGAAAATATTTCCCCGGGGCATCCCGACGGCGCGTTCGATGTCCAGCGTGGTCTTGGTTTCGATGCATGGCCGGCCGTTCGAGTCCGTTAGCAGCAGCTCCTCGACCGGCTCGGCGAGCACGCTGTTGAGGGACCGCAGCACGGCCGCCTGCAGCTCGGCGCGCCGGTCCTCATTGTTCTGGGCGTTGATCAGCCGGTCAGGGACATGCAGGCCGAACACCGTGAGGGTCTGCGCGCCGGCGGCCTGCAGTTCAGGTGACAGGATGCTGGGATCCGTCAGCGAGTGGCAGTAGATTTCGCACGGCAGGGGTTCCGGGACGTTCCCGGCCGCGGCGCGAAGGTACGCGCCATCCAGCTGGGACCACGTCTCATTGATGTGGAACGTGCCGCCGAAGGCAGCTTCCGGGCTCACGGACCCGTCCAGCAACCGGGGCAGACGTTTGAGCAGCAGGTTCACCTTGACCTGGGCGCCCTCGCGGAGGTGGTTCGGGTTCACTGTGGCGCGCGGGGGCATGGCGGGTGACGGCGCGGAGCCCGCACCAGACCCGCCCGCCCCCGCACCAGACCCGTCCGCACCAGACCCGTCCGCCGCGGCGTTGCGCAGCCGGTCCAGCACCACGGGTGCCACGTTGGAGAGAACCCACGGGGCGGCGGCGGTGTGGTCTGCGCCGTCGTGCCGGTAGCCCACGACGCCGCCCGGCTGCACCGAGGTGACCTCGGCGGACACCAGGAGGGTCGCCCCGGCTTCGCGGGCGGACCGTTCCAGTTCCCCGGACACCGCTCCCATTCCGCCCACGGGTACGTCCCAGTCGCCCGTCCCGCCGCCGATCAGGTGGTACAGGAAGCAGATGTTTTGCTGGAGGTCGGCGTCGTCGGCGCGGGCGAAGGTGCCGATCAGTGCGTCTGTCAGCACGACTCCGCGGACCAGGTCGTGCCGCAGCGCCCGGGTGATGGCGTGCCCGATCGGCTGCTCAATCATGGCTTCCCATGCTTCCCCGGCGCCGGCCGCCAGGGCCAGCTGCCGTGCCGCTGACCGGGTGGGCAGCGGGGAGGTCATTGTGGGCCAGAGGGCCTGGGTGAGCTTTCCGCAGCCGGCGTAAAAGTCGTTGAACGCACCGAACTCGTCCTCGGAGGCCCCGACAGCCGCGAAGGAGGCAGCTGTGGTCGCGGCGTCCTCGTTGTCGACCAGCAGTGCCCGGCCGGGGTCGGCGGGGTCCGGGGTGTACGAGGAGTACCGCCGCCGCGCCAGGGTGATGCGCAGGCCGAGGTCGTCGATGATCTGCTGGGGCAGCAGGCTCACGAGGTAGGAATAGCGCGAGAGCCGGGCCCCGACGCCGTCGAACGCCTGCGCGGACACCGCGGCGCCTCCGGAGTGGCCGAGCTTTTCCAACAGCAGGACCTTCCGGCCCGCCCTGGACAGGTACGCTGCCGCGGCCAGGCCGTTGTGGCCGCCGCCGACAATGATCGCGTCATACGTGTGGTTGGTCGACATGCGCCTATCCTGCCACCCGAACGCCCCGGACCGGCCAAGGCCGGACACGCCACCGCTCCGGGCCGCCCGGACGCTGGAAGGGTTGTTCGAGTTCCGCCGGAGGGGGTGGTCGGGGGAGTTTCCGCCGGAGGTGAGGGCGCGTTGGGGCGGGAACGCAAAAGGCCCCGGTCCAGGACCGGGGCCAAACGCGGAGACGGGGGGATTTGAACCCCCGGTGGAGTTGTGCCCCACACTTCATTAGCAGTGAAGCCCATTCGGCCGCTCTGGCACGTCTCCAATTGCTATTACTAGCCAACCAAGGATACGCAGAAGGGGCCATGCAGTGCAAAACGGTCAACGCGGGGTCACCTCCGGCCGGTCCCGGCGCCCGGAATGGGCCGGAAGTGACCCCGCGTTGCGGTGCGGCAAGGCCGGTCTCAGTCCGCCCGGCCCGCCAACGCGCGCCAGAGGAAGTGCTGGCTGCGGCTCTGCAGCGCCGCGGCCTGCCGGTTGTCCGAAGCCCCCGCGTGGCCGCCCTCGAGCGCCTCGTGGAACCAGACGTTGGGGATGCCCATGGCCTGCATGCGGGCGGCCATCTTGCGCGCCTGCACCGGACCCACCCGGTCATCGGAGGTTGCGGTCCAGATGAAGGTTTCCGGGTACTCCACCCCGTCGCGGAGCAGGTGGTAGGGCGAGAAGGTCCGGATGAACTCCCACTGCCCGGGCACGTCGGGGTCGCCGTATTCGGCAATCCAGGAATACCCTGCGGAGAGCTTGGTGTACCGGCGCATGTCCAGCAGCGGGACCCCGCAGGAGACGGCCCCGAACAGGTCCGGGTACTGGGTGAGCATGTTCCCCACCAGTAGGCCGCCGTTCGAGCCGCCCACGCAGCCCAGCCGCTGGCGGGATGTCACGCCGCGCGAGATGAGGTCCTGCGCGACGGCGGCGAAGTCCTCGTAGGCGCGGTGGCGCTTGTCCTGCAGCGCGGCGCGGTGCCACGCCGGACCATACTCGCCGCCACCGCGGATGTTCGCCACGACATAGACCCCGCCGCGGCTGTGCGGCGCCTCGCCGTCCGCGCCCGCGGATTCGTCGGTTCGCCGTTCCAGCCAGGCCCGGCCGACGGCGCCGCTGTAGGCGGGGGTGCGGGAAATCTCGAATCCGCCGTAGCCGGAGAGCTGGGTGGGGTTCTGCCCGTCCAGCACCAGGTCCCGCGAGGCGACCTGGAAGTAGGGCACCCGGGTGCCGTCCTTGGACACCGCAAAGTGCTGCTGGACCTCATAGGCGTCCTCGTCGAAGAACGACGGCGCGGTCCGGACCACCTCGTGCGTGCTGACGACGCCGTCCGCGCCAGCGCGCTTCAAGGTGCCGCGGGTCAGGGTGGTCGGCGTCGCAAACCCGGTGGCGACCAGCCAGAAATCATTCCCGGCAGCGTTGTCGCACCCGGCGCCCTCGGCTCCGTCCTCGTCCCCGTCTTCGTCCCCGTCGTCGTCGCTGACGCTGTACGCGTTGACGTCGTGCAGCGGCGGGCAGGCGTCCAGCACGCTGGCGGCCCACGCGACGTCCGTGCCGGGCCGCGCCGGGTCCAGCACCCGGATTTCGGAGGACACGTCCCGGAGCAGGTTCAGCAGCAGGAAGTCCCGGGTCCAGCTCCAGGACTGCAGGGAGGTGTGCTCATCGGGGGTGAACAGCACGGACAGTTCCCGGCTGCCGGCCAGGAATTCCTCAAATCCCGCCGCCAGCAGGGACCCTGCCGGGTAGCTCGTGCCGTTGACCGTCCAGTCGCCCTGCGGCCGGAAGAGCAGCCACTCCCGGTGCGAGCTCAGGTTCACGTCGTCCGGCACGTCGATCTCCACCCACACGCCGTCGCGCAGGACCGAGGTGCGCCTTTCGAAGAAGCTGATCCAATCCACGGCGAACGTCCGCTCGAAGCCGGGGGTGGAATCGTGCGCCAGGATCGCCATCATGTGGTCTTCCGGGATTTCGAAGATCCGCTCGGCGGCGGCGAGGGATTCGCCGCGGCCCAGCACCACGCCGGTCCGGGCGTAGGAGGAACTGGTCCGGGGCAGGCCGGCGGCCGTGCTCGTGACCAGCAGCGTGTCGGCGTCCAACCAGGACACGTTGCCCTTCGCCGTCGGCAGGTCAAAGCCGCCGTCTGCGGGGTCTACAAAGCTGCGGGTCTCGACGTCGAACTCGCGGTAGCGGTTCGCGTCGCCGCCGTCGGGGGAGAGCGCCAGCAGGGCCAGCCGGTGCGGCTGCCCGGCGGCGGGGCGCAGGAAGTTGGCGCCGTGGAAGACCCATTCCTCGCCTTCGGCGGCGGCGAGGGCGTCAATGTCGAGCAGGACTTCCCACTCGGGTGAACCCGCCCGGTAGCTCTCCCAGGTGGTGCGCCGCCACAGGCCCTTGGGGTTGTCGCGGTCCTTCCAGAAGTTGTAGTACCAGCCGCCGTGCTTGCCCACCATGGCGATCCGGTCGGTGGAGTCCAGCACCTCGAGGACCCGGGCTTCGAGTTCCGCGTATTCGGCGTCCTGGAGCAGTTCCTCGGTGCGGGCATTCTGTTCGCGGACCCAGGCCAGCGGGGCCTCGCCGTAGATGTCCTCCAGCCAGATGTTCTCGTCGACGGGCTCGGGGGCGGTGCCGGAAGTCTCTCCAGTGGGGCCGCCGGGCGCGGTGGGTTGCTCAGCTGCAGTGGTGGTCATGGCCCCATCCAAGCAACTGCGACGCCGGGCAGGCAAGTCAAGCCGCCGGCCCGGATGCGGATACGCTGGATGCCGTGGTCATATCGCAGAGCATCCGGACGGCCCTGGTCGGCGCCGGGCCCAGGGGCACCAGTGTGCTGGAGCGGCTGCTCGCCAACTGGACCCCCTCCGCACCCGGGGCCACCCTGCATATCCACGTCATCGACCCCTATCCCGCGGGTCCCGGCCATGTCTGGCAGCCCGGCCAGTCGCGGCTATATCTGATGAACACGCAGTCCTTCTATCCCACGGTGATTCCGGAGGATCCGGAGCTGGCGCGGCCGCTGGCCGGGTGCACCTTCGACCAGTGGCGCGAGGCGCAGCGGCGGGACCCGCACACGGCGCTGTCCGCCGAGGAGCGTGCCGAGTTGGCCGGCCTGGAATCCGCCGACTTCCCGAGCCGCGCGCTTTATGGCCGCTACCTGAGGTGCACGCTGGAGGACCTCCTGGACCGGCTGCCCGACGGCGTCACGGTGGAATTCCACCAGAGCAGCGCGACGGCAGTCCGCCCGGCCGCCGGGGCAACGGCCGCCGGGACAGCGGCCGCCGGAGAGGGGAACGCCAGGTTCGACGTCGAGCTCGCCGAGGGTTCCGTGCTTTCCGTCGGATCGGTGGTGCTGGCACTTGGCCATCTGGAGTCCAAGCTCAACCCCGAACAGCGCGAGCTGCAGGCCGCGGCCGATGAGCTGGGCCTGAAGTACCTGCCGCCGGCCGCCCCGGCCGACGTCGACTGGTCCGGGATCCCCGCGGTCCAGCCGGTGCTGGTGCGCGGCATGGGCCTGAACTTCTTCGACGTGATGGGCCAGCTGACCGAGGGCCGCGGCGGAAGATTCCTCCCCGCGCCGGACGGGTCCGGGCTCACCTACCTCCCCTCCGGGCGGGAACCGCACATCATCGCCGCCTCCCGGCGCGGCACCCCGTACCGGGCCAAGGCGACCCTGGCCGGCTACTACCCGGCAGCGGTGCAGCTGAAGTACTGCACCGAGGAGGCGGTCGCCAGGTTCGCGGCCGCCGGTATTGTGCCCGCCTTCGACCACGACCTGTGGCCGCTGCTGCACCGGGATGCCGTGTGGGCCTACTACTCCACCCTGGCGCGCTCGCAGCCCGACGCGGTCGGCGCGGATCCGGCGGGCTTCCTCGGCGCGCTGGAGGAGGCCCTGCGGCCGCATGCCCACTCCACCGCTAACTGGGAAGACGCCGCCCGGTCGGTGATCGACGCATCGGTCCGGCCGCACCACCGCCTGGACCTGCTGGGCCTCGCCGCACCCCTGGCCGGCCGCAGCTTCGCCTCCCGCGCGGACCTGGACGCCGCCGTCGTCGATTACCTGCTCGACGACGCGCGGCGCTCCGCCCTCGGCGAGGACGATCCGGTGAAGATGGCGATCGGCGCCCTGCACCACGGACGCGCGGTGCTGAAGACCGTGGTGGCCGACGGCGGCATCACGGACGAATCGTGGGTGGCGGGCCTGCGCGGCTGGTTCGAATCATTCGTGGAGGGGATCGCGAGCGGTCCGCCCGCCCTTCGCGCCGAGCAGCTCGCGGCCCTCGCGCGGGCCGGGGTGGTCAGTTTCGTGGGCCCGGACCCGAAGTTCGGTGTGGACCGGAAGGCCCGGATGTTCACGGCCGCCTCTCCGTGGGCGGCCGGCCGCGGTAGCGACGGCGGAGACCGGGTGGAGGCACCCGTGCTGATCGAAGCGCTGGCACCGGCCAACCGGGTGGCGATCAATGCCTCCCCGCTGCTCGAGCAGTTGCTCGCGGACGGCCTGGTGCGTCCGCGCCTGATGATGAGCGTGGAAGGAACGCCGGTGCAGAGTTCCGGCCTGGACGTGGTCCCGCATCCCTACCGTCCCGTGGCGGCAAACGGGACGGTCACTGACGGCGTGTACGTGCTGGGTCTTCAGCTCTCCGCAACGCAATGGGGCACCGCGATCGCGGCCGAGGCCCGGCAGCAGCAGGGGCCGGTCTACCGCAGCGGCCAGCGCACCCTGCGAGACGCCGATGAGATCGCCCGGGACATCCTCGGCCGGTAGCGCCCTAGTTGTTGGCGTCGGGGTGGATGCTGCGGGTTTCGGAGCGCTCGTTCCGGGTGCGGATCCAGTCCGAGGGGTGCAGTTTCGGAAGGATCTTCGCCAGCGCGAGGGCGGCGTACATCACGGTATTGATCGCCACAAACGTGGCGAGGATGGCGAACCATTGCGAGTGCAGCAGGGACTCGGGGAACAGGATGCCTGCGGGGACGGCGGCGGTGACGGTCATCGGCGTTCGGCTCCGAAATTCTCGGGCACCCGGACAGGGGTGACGTGTTTCCAGCTGGCGGTCCGGCCCAGCGAGATATCGGCGACGCCCTTGAGGTAGACGACGTTCAGGAACATGTCGAAGAACAGCTCCGGGAATAGGGTCACGGCCAGAAGGCTCGCCCGCCAGCCGCCCTTCCAGACCGTGGCGACCCGTTCGACCATGAACAGGGCACCCAGTCCCAGCCAGAACGGGAACCAGATCCAGGTGTCCAGCGAGACCACCATCAGGAAGATCAGCAGCAGGTAGGAGCCCAGGGCGATCACGCCGTAGCCGATCCCAAGCTGTTGGGCCCAGTAGCGCAGGGTGGGCGGCGTGATGCCGTAGGCGCCGATGTTCTCCAGCGCCCCGCGCTGCCAGCGCAGCCGCTGCGCCCAGAGGGTGCGCCAGCTGGGCATCAATTCGGTCACTACGGTGCACTGCTCAGGCGAGATCATCAGCCCGCCCAGGGACTTCAACGCGATCGTCAGCTCGTTGTCCTCGGTGAGGGCAGCGGTGTCGTAGACCAGGCCGGGGGTGCCCGGGATCGAGGAGCCGCGGCTGGCGGCCACGGTGCGCAGCGCGCGGGCACGGAACATGGAGGCGGTGCCGGTCAGCACGAAGACGCGGCCGCGCCGCCGCCCGATCTCCCGGCTGTAGCGAAGGTACTCGTTGCGCTGGAACTGGCCGATCAGTCCGTGCCCCTCCTCACCGTAAAACAGGCCGCCGACGGCCATCAGCGCCCGGTCGTTGGCGAACCGGTCCACCGCGGCCGCCAGGAAGCCGTCGTCGAGCCGGGTATCCGCGTCCATGACCATCACGACGTCGTTGTCGCCGAGCTCGGGCAGCAGCCCCTGGAGCACCTGGTTCAGCGCGCCGGCCTTCTTCTGGGTGTTGTTGACCGATTCGATCACCTCGACGCCGGCCTCCCGGGCGACGAACACCGTGGAGTCGCTGCAGTTGTCGGCCACAACGATGACGCGGTCGGGACGGCGGGACTGCTCCAGCAGGGAGGTGATGGTCAGCGGCAGCGAGACTTCCTCGTTGTGGGCCGGGATGAGTACGGTGACCCTGACGGGGCCGGCGTACACGCCGCGCGTCGCCGACATCACCACGCGGGGCGCGAGCGGGCCGGTGAGCGGGTCCAGCGAGCGGCGCGACCGGTTGGCGATCCGCCGGTCCACCGCTGCGACCCCGGCGGCCAGGAGCAGTGCCATGGCGATTGCGGCCAGGATGATGCGGGGCGCCGGTGCATCCGTGTTGTAGAGGATGCTCCAGAAGCCGAAGAAAATGCCCTGCGCAGGGGATTCACTCAGCGCCGGGCCGCCGGCGGCGACGGCGATCCAGAGGAGGGCGGCTGCGCCGCTGGCAATCAGGGCGATGAAGATGCCAACAGCCCGGTTAAATCTCCCTTTACGCATGTGGGCAAATGTTACCAGCGCAACATGCGCACCTCTCGCCACTTTCGTCCCGCCCGCCTCGTATGACGCTGGTCCTGGAAGGCGAAGACACAATGGGCATGCCCGCTCCCCAGGCCGGGCAATGGACACTTGCACAAAATGTCCACCGCTCCGGCCGGGGAGCGGGCATGCTCACTGCTGAACGGCTAAGGAACTAGCCCTTCAGGCAATGGCGGTAGGCCGCCATTGCCGTGCCGTAGTTGGCCTGGCCCACGAGGTCCGCGGGCCGCTTTGGCTTCACCGGTGCGGTGCACTGCGGCGGGACCGGCACGCTGGCCGCGACCAGCACCTCCGCCTTCACCACGGTGCCGGACTCGACGGCGGTAAGCACCAGGGTGCCCCCGCCGGCGGCGGCGCCGGCCGGCACCAACACGCTCACCGAGGCCGCACCAGCGGTCACCGGCACGCTGCCGAGCGCGGTCACGGTACCCGCCGCATCGATGAACTCGGCCCGCAGCGAGGTGTTGGCCGGGCTGCCGAGTGAGGTGAGGTCCAGCTTGGAGACCGCCAGGGTGATGGTGTCCCCGCCCTTGACCTCGGCCGCGGTGGTGTTCACCACGGCCACTGAACGCCGGGCGAAGTCGGGCGAGACCGGATTGTGGGCCTGCAGGTACTTGATCCACGCGTCACGGTCCACGAGTCCCGAGTCCTTGGTGGCGGCGCCCTCCTTGAAGATCCGGAAGTTGTCGCCGCCGGTTGCCAGGAAGCTGAACGTTCCGATCCGGTAGGACTTCGCCGGGTCGATCAGCGCGCCGTTGACCCGGATCGCGGTGATCCGGTCACCGGCGGCGCGGGCCGCGTCGTAGGTGTAATTGACGTTCTTGGACAGGCCCAGCTGCTGGTAGGCGCGGCTGGGGACCGTGCCGTCCGGGTTGGTCTGCCACTGCTGTTCCAGCAGCGTCTTGAACTGCGCACCGGTGAGTGTGGTGGTCCAGAGGTTGTTCACGAACGGCAGGACCGCGTTGGCCTCGGCGTAGGTGATGGTGCCGTCCGGCGCGTAGTACAGCTCGTTGCGCAGGCCGCCCGGGTTGACGACGCCGATCTCGGCGGAGCCGACCTCGGGTGCCTTGAGGGCGTCCACGAGGGAGTCCGCCACGAGGTTGCCCAGGGTGGATTCGCTTGAGCGGTCGTCACGCACGGCGGGGGAGCCGCCGAACGCCGTCGTGACATCCGCGGTGACCTTGCCGACCGGCTGATTGCCGATCACGGCTGCGTCGGCGACGGCCTTGTCCACGATGGCTTTCACCGCGGCTACCCGCGGGTACGTGGCAACCAGGCCGGCCGCCGCATCTGTGGTCCGCTTGACGTTGGCCGCCTTGTAGCCGGTGACGGACATGGTCTTGGTGTCGATAGTGAGCTGGATCTGGCCGATGAACTCGCCGTAGTTGCCGGTCTGGACGATCGGACGGGTCTTGCCCGTGGGCTGCCCGGCAGAATCCAGCACGGGGGCGTCCCACGCGTACTGCTTGTGGGTGTGGCCGTTGAAGATCGCAGCAACATCCGGGGTGACCTCGGTGGCCATCTTGGCGAAGGGGCCGCCGGCGGCGACTTCCTGCTCCAGGGTGGCGCCTTCGGGAGTGCCGGACCCGGCGCCGTCATGGTTTTCCACAATGATGACGTCGGCGAGCTTGTCAGCCTTGATCTTCGCGGCAACACGGTTGATCGCGTCGACGGGGTCGCCGAATTCGAGATCGGTGATGCCCGCAGGGGTGACCAGGGAGGGCACTTCCTGCGTGACGGTGCCGATCACAGCGACCTTGATCCCGTTCATGTCCAGCACGGTGTATTCCGGCAGCGCCGGCTCGGTGGTGCCCTTCTTGTAGACGTTGGCGCCCGTGTACGGGAACTTCGCGTTGCTGCCGCCGGCGATGACCCGGTCGCGCAGGTCGGCCCAGCCGCCGTCGAACTCGTGGTTGCCCACCGCGGAGGTGCGCAGCTCGAGGGCGTTCAGCACATCGATGGTCGGCTGGTCCTTGGCGACGGAGGAGGCGAACAGCGAGGCGCCGATGTTGTCTCCGGCGGAGAGGAACGCGGTGGCGCCGGGGGCCGCGGCCGCCCGGAGCTTCTCGATGGTTCCCGCGAACAGCACGGTGTTGGAATCGATGCGGCCGTGGAAGTCGTTGATGCCCAGGAAGTTCAGGTCAACGCTGGCCGGGACGGTGGGCAGGTTCAGTCCCACCACCACCGGATCGTGGTCGCTGGCGCGGAACTGGTTCGGCACGTAGTAGTCGGTGACGTTGTTGTTGTAGCGGCTGTACTCCAGCGCCACGGATTCCACCGAGTTGATGTTCCAGATATCAGCGCCGGTGACGATGGCGTTGGCCGCCGGTGAGGCGAGGATGTGGTCCAGAGAGCCCACCAGGCCGCCGAAGAGGTAGGAGTGCTTGGCGCTGCCGTCGGCGTTTTTGGCCTTGTCGTCCTGGTTGACGTACCCCGCGCCGGTGAGGACGTTGATCGGGTCCTCCTTGGCGTAGGAGTTGAAGTCACCGATCAGGAACACTTTGTTGGTGCCCTTGGACTTCTGCAGTTCGTCGGAGAAGGCCAGCAAGGACTGCGCCTGGGCCGTGCGGGCGAGGTTCGAATTGCCCTGGCCCTTGTCCGTGTCATCCGGCGTGGCCGCCGAGCCCTTGGACTTGAAGTGGTTGGCGATCGCGATGAACTTCTTGTCATCGGCGGCGCCGACGGGCTTGAAGACCTGGGCCAGCGGCTTGCGGGCGCTGGCGAAGGCGACCGTGTCGTTGTGGATGATGGACTCGCCCACCGGCTCGGCCGCGGCCTTTTTGTAGATGAACGCGGTGCGGATCATGTCCTCGTCCGTCAGCGGGGGTGCGTTCGCGGGGGTGCGGACGTAGTCCCAGATGCCGGGCGTGGCGATGTTCAGGGCGTCAACCAGCTTCGACAGGGCGTCGTCGCGGTTCTTGCCGAACTGGGCCGAGTTTTCGACCTCCATCAGGGTGACGACATCCGCGCCGGACTTGGAGATGGCGGCGACGATCTTGTCCTGCTGGCGCTTGAAGTTCTCCGCGTTGGCGGCGCCGCGGACGTTGCAGCCGCCGCTGACGGTGATCGGGTTCCCCGCCCGGTCGGTGTAGAACTTGCAGCCGGCGATCGTGTCGCCGGTGGTGGGGAAGTAGTTCAGCACGTTGAACGAGGCGATCTTGAGGTTGCCGCCCACAGCTGCCGGGCCTTCAGCGCGGGTGGCGCCGATGCCGGCCGGCTGGACGGTGTCCGCATTGGCGGCGGTCAGCTGGGTCAACGGCTGGAACTTCCAGGAGTTGTTGGCGTAGCTGAGCACCACATTGGTCTTGAACGTCACCGGCGCGCCGACCCGGACGTGGTCCGCGGTGGTCAGGTACGGCAGCGTCAGGGCCTTGGTGGTGGCGTCCTTGAGGAAGTTGGTGCTGGCGCCGTCGTCGAGCTTGATGCCGCGGGCGGCGTTGGCCGCGACGGTGGCGGTGTATTCGGCGGAGCCGTAAGGGGCGACGGCGGTGGGCTGCTCCAGCGGGGTGGTACCGCCGGCCAGGCCGATTTCGCCGTACTGGTTGAGCGAGTAGTTGTCCGCAACCGTCACCGGCCCCTGCGGTGTCAGCAGCATGGCCTCAAGGGATTCGCGGAACGCCTCGTCGGCCGGGAGGGAGAAGCCGGTGGGCTTGACCTCGGGGGCGGCCTCGGTCAGCTTGGTGACCCCGGCCGTGCCGGCGACGTTGAGTTGGGTCATGCCGTAGTACTCGGCAACATCGCCCGTGACCTCGACGTAGTCGCCGATCTGCACCGCGGCGACGGCGGACGGCGCGTAGACGAAGATGGCGTCCGACGCCGTGTGGTTGGCGGGCGTCAGATCGCCGCCGGTGCCGGGCGTCTGGAGATAGAAACCGGCGAAACCGCCGGTTGGGAAGGCCGCGGTGACCTTGCCTCGGGTAGTCACCGACGTTCCGGCGAGCGGGCTGGCGTTGCCGGTGCCCTGGATCTCGGCGATGCTCCTGAGGGCAGGCGGCGTGACGGGGCCCGGATCAACGGGGCCCGGATCGGCGACGCCGTTGGCGGCCTTGGGGGTGATGGCGGCGTTCAGGGCGAAGTCGGCAGAGTTGTTGTTGCTGTCCGCTCCGCCGCTGCGGTTCATGCTCTTGACGTCCGTGTTGCCCGACGGCGCCGTTGCTGCCTGGGTTTCGAAGGTGTTGGAGGTCCCGTAACCGAGCAGGTCGGCCACGTTGGCGGGTTCGACGACGGAGCCGGTGGCAAGCGGGTTCAGGGCCGTGGACTGCTTAGCCAGGACGATCGTTCCGCCCGCGCCGGCCGGGTTGAACCCGGTCGCGGAAGCGTCGGCGGCGGGCAGGTCCAGTCCGACGGTACCGTTGCTGCCGCCCTTGAGCAGGTAGTACCCCTTGCCGGCGATGGTGCCGGTAAGCGGAGCCGTGGTGGACGGGGCGGTGGTGCCCGGCGCGGAGCGGTACTGGATGGACCAGCCGTCCAGGGCGACGGGGGCGTCCGAGGTGTTGTACAACTCGACGAACTTGTTCTTGTAAGCCGCTCCGGCGCTGCCGCCGCTGAGATAGACCTCATTGATGACGACCGGCGAAGTTCCGGCGGCTGCCGGCGAGACCTCCAGTGCGACGGCAGGCACAGCTGTCAGCGGCGCTGCGATGAGCCCCGCGGACAGAGCTGTGCCCAGCGCTGTTTTCCAATAGGTGATTTTCATCCGCTCTAACTCTCATTAGGGTGCCCGGGTAAGGGCTGGGTGCGATGTCCGGGTTGATGGCCCCGGACCGGCCGGTCTGCTCCTGGTCAAGCAGATTCCGGCACAGCAAAGCAGGGGTGAATGAACACAGGATGGATTGCATGTGCATTCGGCGAGACGGCCCCCAGCGGAACGACTCACAGCCGGCACGGAACCCCAACAAGGTGCCCCAGCGCCGGTGTTGGTAGAGCATTTTTGGACGCCCCGGCCTTTCCCCTGGCCCGGGCATTCAAAAAGAATACCGGCCAGTAGCCGCGTGGGAAGCGGTTGGCCGGTATTTCTTACAGCAATTTTTCCAAAGGATTTAGAAAGTGCCCGAGCTTAGTTGGAGACTGCCGGGCATGGGCTGACCGGCACCGAGTCGTTGCTTCCTGTCAGGCCTGGTTGAAGCGGACCATGTTGCCGGACGGGTCGCGGAAGGCGCAGTCGCGCGGCCCCCACGGCTGGACGATGGGCTCCTGGAGGACTTCGGCGCCGGCGGAACGGACGGCCTCGAAGGTGGCATCCAGGTCGTCGGTGCGGAACACGATCACGGGCAGGACGCCCTTGGTGAGCAGCTGCTGGAGCGCGTCGCCGTCGTCCTGCGAGCGGCCCGCATGCGGGGGCGAAAGCACGATCTCCAGATCCGGCTGGGCCGCGCTGCCAAGGGTGACCCAGCGGTGCCCGTCCGAGCCGACGTCGTTGCGTACCTCCAGGCCGAGTACGTCGCGGTAGAAGGCGAGCGACTCGTCAAGGTCGTTGACAGTGATTTGTGCGTACTGCAATGAAATGTTCATGACTCCCACGCTAGGGGAGCGGCACTGCCAGTGCTTCTTCAATCCTGCTCGGTTTGCGCGGCGGCCGCGTGTGCAGCCGGGCGACGCAGGACGGCATGGCCTTGACCGCACGGTGCTCCCGGTCCCGGTAGGCGCTGGGAGTCATTCCGACGATTTCGGTGAACCGCGAACTGAACGAACCCAGTGAGGTACAGCCGACTTCCATGCAGGCGTCGGTTACGCTGGCGCCGGCCCGCAACAGCGCCATGGCGCGTTCGATCCGCCGCGTCATGAGGTAGTTGTACGGCGTCTCGCCGTAGGCGGCCTTGAACTGGCGGGAAAAGTGCGCCGGGGACATCAGCGCGCCGGCGGCCATGGTGGGCACGTCGAGGGGCCGGGCGTAGCCGCGGTCGATCAGGTCCCGCGCCCGGCGCAGGTGGGCCAGGTTGGCTAGCTCCTGCGGTGTCATGCAGGAATTCTAACGCCGATCTGGTACGGGCTGACCAGGGAGCCGCCGACGACGAACGCCGTAGCGCGCCGCCTCCGCCTCCGTCACCCGCCGGGTGACGGCTGGGCACTAACCGCGGTTCCTTCGCGGAACACCAGCACCGGGCAGTGGGCGTGGTGGACCGTTTGAGTCGACACGGAACCGAGCATCATGCCGGTGAATCCGCCATGGCCGCGCGAGCCCACGGCCACTAGCTCGGCGTCCCGGGAGGCTTCCACCAGCGCCGAGGCAGGACTGCTTTGCACCAGGCGTCCCGTGATCTTCACCCCGGAGTTTCCTACGCGGGCAAGCTCCTCCTCGAGGATGGCCCGGGCATCTGACTGGAAAACCTCGTAATCCCAGGCCTGGCCCAGGGCGTCAGTGACGTAGGGGAAGTTCCACGCCGTAAGGGCCAGGATCTCGCCGTGGCGCAGCCGGGCTTCCTCGACCGCCCAGTCCATGGCTGCCCGGGATTGCTCCGAACCGTCCACTCCAACAACGATCCTGAAACTGTCGTTCACTGCCATGAGCCGTCCCCTTCGCTTCAAAGCGCCGTGAGAAGTGCTGTGATCCCTCATCTTTGCACTGCCGGGGGTTCTCCGGGAGTGCGGCCGGGCCAGTTAGACCCGGTTCAGGGTTGTGGCCGTCCCCGCCCGGGGGAGAGGCGGGCCGCCAGACCCGCGAGCAGGATCGTGATGCCTTCGTCTAATTCGGCCATCCCGTCGTAGTCTGCGAGCACGGGGGCGAGGGACCGGATGTGCGGAAATTCCTTCGGCGGCAACCGGTGCAGGCCAAGACGGAGGAGGGCTTCGTTCTCTTCGGGGTCCACGATGAACTCCTGCAGTTCGTTGAGGATGTGGCCGTACAGGTAGCCGTAGTAGGCGCGATAGACATGCAGCGCATCCGCCGGGGCGAAGCCGGCCTCGATCAGCAGGGAGAGAATCTGTTCCAGCGGTCGCAGCGTGCCCAGGGGGCGCAGGCCCAGCGGGGTGGACAGCGGGCGGGTGACGAGCAGCGGTACGACGTTTGGGTGCCGGAGCGCCAGGCCGCGCAAGCCGTGGGCGATGCGCCGGAGCTGCGCCTGCCAGTCCGGGTCATCGGGGACGATGTCCAATTCGTTCAGTACGAGCTCAGAGACGCCGTCGAGCAGGGCCGCGCGGTTTTCGGCGTAACGGTACAGGCTCATTGGGTCCCTGCCGAGTTCCTGCCCGAGCCGGCGCATGGTGAGTGCGTCGAGTCCCTCGGCATCGACCAGCGCCAACGCCGCGGACAGCACAAGCTCCCGGCTGAGGCGTTTTTTGGTGCCGGGCGGCGGGTTACTGCCGGCGGCCGGGGTGGGCGGCGGCTTTTCTGCGGAGGACATGGTTCCGATCCTGTCGGTCCGGGGCCGGCCATAACGGGAGGCCACCCTCGGAAGGTGATTCAGCGAGCTTGCATACAACGAAGTCTACGCCTACAGTCTACGTTGTAGAGGGTGGTCCGAGTCCGCCTCTCCACAATGCCTCATCCCCGGTCTGCCGAGCTTCGGCGGCCGGGTTCCGCTTGGCGCCCCGTGCGCTGCGTTCAAGCGTCAGCTGCTGTAGCCCTCGGCGGCATTCAAAGCACCCAGCGGAAACGAGCCTCCCATGGCAGATTCGCAGTATGACCAGTTCCTTCACGAAGCCACCACCATCGACGGCGTCTCCGGCTCCGTCCTCGGACGGGATTGCCTCTATGGCGTGTACACGAGTTGGTGTTTCCTGTCCCGGGCTGTGCCCCGGTCCGAAGATGCCTTCTGGGCGGCCATGAAAGAGAAGAAGATCCGTCCCGGACACACGCACCTGCGCATCAAGGGTCCCGCGGCCACGGACTACATCCTGTCCAGTTACCCGGGACTGGTCTGAGCCGGGTGACCATCACCGCCGGCACGTACCGGCCGGATGGCGCGCACCAACCCCGGGGCCGCCAGCCGTGGTGCGCGTCCTGCCACAGCGACAGGCACCTCCTGGCAGGCTCAGTCGCGGTTCTGGACGCCCGGCAGAAGACCCTTGCCCTCGCCATCACCTGCACCCGCTGCGGCGAATCCCGCGTCATGGCGACCACCGCAGCGTTTGCCGCCGCCGTTATGGGCCGGGCGGAAACGGGCGGGACGGATGGCACGGCAGACAGGTGAGGCCGGCGGGGCCGATCTTTCGATCGGCCCAACCGGCCTCAAAACCGCGCAAACACTGCGCGCCCGCGGAAGGTAAGAGATTCGAACTCTTGGTACGGGGTTACCGCACACTGGTTTTCAAGACCAGCTCCATCGGCCGCTCGGACAACCTTCCCTAACGAGTAGTCTTTCATAGCCGGTCAGGAGCCACAAAAACCGGCGGCGCTCGCAGACGACGCCGGTTCGGGCACCTACTCTGGAGACAGGCGTTGTCCGCACCGTGTGCGGGGCGGCGCCCTGCCCGCACGAAAACCAGTAAGGAATCGGGAGTTCGCCATGAAGGCTGTCTACATCTCTGAGCCCGGCGGCCCGGAAGCCCTGGAGCTCCGCGACGTGCCGCCGCCCGTTCCGGGCCCGGGCGAGGTGTTGATTGACGTGGTGGCCGCAGGCCTTAACCGGGCGGACGTCCAGCAGCGGCGGGGGTTCTACCCGCCGCCCCCCGGCGCCTCCGAGATCCCGGGTCTCGAAGTGTCCGGTCGGATCGCCGGCTTCGGCCCCGGCGTCACCAAGCCCTTCTCCGCCGGGGACAAAGTCGTTGCCCTTCTCGCCGGCGGCGGCTACGCCGAACAGGTGGCGGTTCCAGCCGGCCAGGTGCTGAGGATTCCCGACGGCGTGGACCTGGTTACCGCCGCGGCGCTGCCGGAAGTCGCGGCCACTGTCTATTCCAACCTGGTCATGACGGCGCAGCTGCAGGCCGGGGAAACCGTACTTATCCACGGGGCCACCGGCGGTATCGGCACCATGGCTATCCAGCTGGCGAAAGCCCTCGGTGCGCGGGTGGCCACCACAGCAGGCACCGCCGAGAAGGTTGGTACCGCGAAGGCCTTCCTCGGTGCCGACATCGCCATCAACTACACCGTGGAGGATTTCCCCGAGAGCCTGCGCGCCCAAAACGGCGGCAAGGGCGCGGATGTCATCCTCGACGTCGTCGGGGCAAAGTACCTCCGGCAGAATGTGGACGCGCTCGCAGACTACGGCCGGCTCGTCGTGATCGGGCTGCAGGGCGGCACCACAGCGGAACTGGACCTGAGCGTGCTGCTCCGCAAGCGCGCGGCCATCATCGCCACCGCGCTCCGTCCGCGCCCCGTGGAGGAAAAAACGGTCATCATGAACGCGGTCCGCGACGCCGTCTGGCCGATGCTCGCCGATGGCCGGATCCGGGCGCTGGTGGCCAAGACCTTCCCGCTGGGCCAGGTCCAGGCGGCCCACCGCTACTTCGATTCGGGCGAGCACGTGGGCAAGGTCCTGCTCGTCACCTAGTCCAAGGCACCTTCCCCCGGTGTGACGCATTACATGCCCCGGTTGGCATATGCTTGGCGGCGACCCGGTGCTAATGACGATAATGTAGTTCCATGCGCGGTATACACGCGTCTTGGGGCGCGTGTATGCCGTCGTCCTGCTACCCTCGGGAGCACCATGTCTATCCGCCACAGCCTTCTCGCGCTGCTGCAGGACCGGCCCCGCTACGGGTACCAGCTCAGGACCGAATTCGAGGACCGCACCGGATCGTCCTGGCCCCTCAACATCGGGCAGGTCTACACCACCCTGGACCGCCTTGAACGCGACGGCCTTGTGCAAAAAGACGGCGGCGACGGCTCGGGCCACATCATCTACAGCATTACCGAGGCAGGCCAAGCCCAGGTCCGGGAGTGGTTCCACTCACCTGTGGGCCGCGCCAATCCGCCCCGCAACGAACTCGCCATCAAGCTGGCGCTCGCCCTCACACTCCCCGCCGTCGACGTCGGCGGACTTATCCAGGCTCAGCGCGCCGTCTCCATCCGGGCCCTGCAGGAGTACACCAAGTCCCGGCGCGAAGCCGCCGTGCATCCGCGCCCGACCGACACGGCGCGTCTCTTGGTCCTGGATTCACTCATTTTCCAGACCGAGGCAGAGGTCCGCTGGCTGGACCTCTGCGAAGCCCGGCTGATGCAGCTGGCCGGACCGGCCTGACAGCCTGCCCCACTGTGACGCCGCCCACCGCGCATCGGACACCGCTCGGCGAGCGGACAGGCGCGCCGGGCGGCTGGGCCGTGTCCATCCGAACGCCTGTTGGTAGGGTGCCATGGGGCAGGTCTGACTGCTGATCTGTTAGATGGGGTTTCTCAAGGAGGAGACATGGGCACAATGCCAGATGGCGGGCTAAACAAGCTAAACACCGCACAACTCGACGACGGGATCACACCGGTACCGGGGCTTCCGGCCACGGCCATCGACGAGACCGTCCGTGAAGCGGAAGAGCGCAAATGGACACCTGCGAAAATCGGCCTCTGGGTGGCAATCGCGCTGCTGGGCGGCGTCGCCTGGTTTATGCTCGCGATCGTCCGCGGCGAGACGGTAAACGCGATCTGGTTTGTGTTCGCCTCGGTCTGCACCTACCTGATCGGCTACCGCTTCTACTCCAAGGTAATCGAGCGTTACATCACCAAGCCGAACGACCGCCGCGCCACCCCGGCCGAATACAAGGCCGACGGCAAGGACTACGTCCGGACTGACCGCAACGTCCTGTTCGGCCACCACTTCGCCGCCATCGCCGGCGCCGGACCGCTGGTCGGTCCGGTCATTGCGGCCCAGATGGGCTACCTGCCGGGCACTATCTGGATCATCATCGGCGTCGTCCTCGCCGGTGCAGTCCAGGACTACCTGGTGCTGTTCTTCTCCATGCGCCGCGGCGGCCGGTCCTTGGGCCAGATGGCCCGCGAAGAACTCGGCGTGATCGGCGGCACCGCAGCCCTCGTTGCCACCCTCCTGATCATGGTGATCATCGTCGCCATCCTGGCCCTCGTCGTCGTCAACGCCCTCGGCGAAAGCCCCTGGGGTGTGTTCTCCGTCGGCATGACCATCCCGATCGCACTGTTCATGGGTGTCTACCTGCGCTACCTCCGCCCCGGCAAGGTCATGGAAGTCTCGATCATCGGCTTCGTGCTGCTGATGGCCGCCATCATCGGCGGCGGCGCCGTGGCAGGCACAGAATGGGGCGCCGCGGTCTTCCACCTGGACAAGGTCACCATCGCCTGGGGACTGATCATCTACGGTTTCATCGCGGCGATCCTCCCCGTCTGGCTGCTGCTCGCGCCCCGGGACTACCTCTCCACCTTCATGAAGATTGGCGTGATCGTGATGCTGGCACTGGCCATCATCGTGGTCCGTCCGGAAATCAACGTCCCGGCCTTCAGCGAGTTCGCCAGCCGCGACAACGGCCCTGTCTTCTCCGGCGCCGTGTTCCCCTTCCTGTTCGTCACGATCGCCTGCGGCGCCCTCTCCGGCTTCCACGCCCTGATCTCCTCCGGCACGACGCCGAAGCTCATCGAAAAGGAACGCCAGACCCGCCTCATCGGCTACGGCGGCATGCTGATGGAGTCCTTCGTCGCCATCATGGCGCTCGTGGCAGCCATCTCCATTGACCGTGGCATCTACTTCGCCATGAACGCCCCGGTTGCACTGACCGGCGGCACCGTGGAATCGGCCGCCCAGTGGGTCAACAGCCTGGGCCTCGCCGGGGTCAACATCACCCCCGGTGAACTCGCCCAGACCGCCAAGGACGTCGGCGAGCAAAGCATTATCTCCCGCTCCGGCGGCGCTCCCACCCTCGCCGTGGGCCTGGCCCACATCATGCAGCAGTTCATCGGCGGCACCGCCATGATGGCGTTCTGGTACCACTTCGCCATCATGTTCGAGGCGCTGTTCATCCTCACGGCGGTCGACGCCGGCACCCGGGTGGCCCGCTTTATGCTCCAGGACTCGATCGGCAACTTCGTCCCGAAGTTCAAGGACCACTCGTGGCGTCCGGGGGCCTGGCTGACCACCGCGGTCATGGTGCTGGCGTGGGGAGCGGTGCTGCTGATGGGCGTCACCGACCCGCTGGGCGGCATCAACACGCTGTTCCCGCTGTTCGGCATCGCCAACCAGCTGCTCGCGGCCATCGCCCTCGCGGTGGTCCTCGCCATCGTGGCCAAGCGCGGCACCTTCAAGTACCTCTGGATCGTGGCGCTGCCGCTGGCCTTCGCGGCCGTCGTCACCATCACCGCGAGCTTCTACAAGATCTTCTCTCCGGTGCCCGCCGTCGGCTACTTCGCCAACAACGCGGTTTTCGCCAAGGCGCTGGCCGAGGGCAAGACCTCCTTCGGCACGGCCAAGACGCAGGCCGCGATGGAAGCTGTGGTCCGCAACACGATGATCCAGGGCTGGCTCTCGGTGATCTTCGTGGTGCTGAGCATCATCGTCATCATCACGGCGGTAATAGCGGCCATCAAGGCGTACCGCAACGCCGCCGCAGGCATCGCCAATGTGGAGTTCGAGGATCCGGCCCAGCCGTCCCGTGTCTTCGCACCGGCCGGCGTCTTCCCCACCGCGGCGGAGCGTGAGCTGGACGCGGAGTGGAAGAAACTGCCTGCAGAGCAGCGGCTCGAACACTCCGCCCGGCACTGAGGATCGCCGCCATGAACGCGTTCCTCGCGGGATTCCGGGGCTTTGCCGACTACTTCAGCGGGGTTCTCGGAGCCGATGCCTACAAGAAGTATCTGGAGCACCACCGGGCCTCGGGCCATGACGGCCCGCCGATGTGCGAACGGGACTTCTGGCGGGACCACACGGACCGCCAGGACAACAATCCGCAAGGCCGCTGCTGCTAGGTGCCGGCACCGGACCGCATCTGGCACCAGCGCCGAGTGGCTAACTCCCTGCAGGGGGCGCCGCCGGGAACACCCGTTCCCGGCGGCGCCCCCTGCTGTTTCCGGGCAGGATGCGGGCCTGGACCCGGGCGTCACGCACCCCGTCACTTACCGCCGACGCGTGAGAGTATGAAGCCATGAGCGATCCGAAAGACACTCAGCCCGGCCGCGACACGGCCCCGGATGGCGCCCCGGTGGAGGGCGTTACGACGACCGCTGCGCCGCAGGACGAGGCCGGAGCGTTTAGCGGGGGACAAAGTCCGCGGCTGCTCGATTCCCGCGGTCCGGCCCCGCGCAGCCGGGCGAGCCACCTCCAGGATCTGGTGGACGAACCGGCCAAGGTGATGCGGATTGGCACCATGATGAAACAGCTCTTGGACGAAGTGAAGTCCGCCCCGCTGGACGACGCGGCCCGGGCCCGGCTGGCGGAAATCCACGAGCGCTCGATCAAGGAACTGGAGGACGGGCTGGCGCCCGAGCTGGTCCAGGAACTCGAGCGGATCCATTTGCCGTTCCCCGAGGATGGCACCCCTTCCGACGCCGAACTGCGCATCGCCCAGGCCCAGCTCGTGGGCTGGCTCGAGGGGCTCTTCCACGGCATCCAGACAGCCATCGCGGCCCAGCACGCCGCCCGCGAGCACGCGGCCGCCCAGCTGCAGCTCCGCCAGCTGCCGCCCGGCACCATGATCGCGCCGGGCGTCATCATCGGCGAAAACGGCGAGCCCCAGCGTGCCGCTGAGCCGCAGCCCGGCGACGATCCCTCGCAGCCCGCCAAGCCCGCCGATCCGGACCACGGTCCCGGCCAGTACCTCTAGGACACCGTTGGGATTCTTCAGCGCCGCACGGCAGGGACGCAAGGACGACGCCGAACTCGGCAAGGGCCTGTGGCGTCGCGCCCACGACCGGTTCCTGCGCGGGCTGGACCGCTACCACCAGGTGCTCGAAGGCGTCGAGGACGAGGCGCTGTACGCCGAACTGGTCGAGATCGCCAACGAACTCTCCGATCTTGCCGGTCGGGTCCGGCAGATTTGCATGGAAGCCCAGCGCCGCTCGCCCAGCGACGGCCTCGACATCCCCGGCGCCCTGGCCGGCGTGCACCGCTCGCTCTCGACGGCGGGCAACTTACTGGCCATGACGGCGGAGGCGGCGGCCATGCTCCGCCTCGCCGTCGGGCCGGTTCCGGTCGGTGCAGCCTCCGTTCGACGCCGAGCGGAGTCCGTCGTGGAGCACGTCGGCGACGCGGAACGGCGCCTAGCCGAGGCGGCCGCGGGCAGCTGAGGCTGCGTATTCCGGGTTAAGCGCCTAGCTTAGCCGGGCGGAAAACACTGGCCTGACCGGCCTCCCGTTGGCAGGATGGATGGATGACTTCTTCACCTGAACTGACATTCAATGACGGCAACACCATTCCGCAGCTCGGTTACGGCGTCTGGCAGGTAGAGGACGACGTCGCCGAGAAGGTGGTTGTCCAAGCCTTCGAGGCTGGCTTCCGGCACGTCGACACCGCCAAGATCTACGGAAACGAGGCCGGGGTGGGCCGCGCGATCGAGCGCTCGGGCCTCAAGCCGGAGGAAATTTTCATCACCACCAAGCTCTGGAACGCGGACCAGAGCTATGAGTCCACCCTCCAGGCCTTTGAGGAATCCATGGAGCGTCTCGGCCTCGAGACCTTGGACCTGTACCTGATCCACTGGATGCAGCCGAAGCAGGACAAGTACGTTGACACCTGGAAGGCGCTCATCGAGCTCCAGAAGCAGGGCCGGGTGAAGACGATCGGCGTCTCGAACTTCACCAAGGAAGGGCTGCAGCGCCTGATCGACGAAACCGGTGTTGTGCCGGCGATCAACCAGGTGGAGCTCCACCCGTTCTTCAACCAGGCCGAGCTCCGCGAGTTCAACGCCTCCAAGGGCATCCTCACCGAAGCTTGGTCGCCGCTGGGCCAGGGCGGGGAGCTGCTCGAGAGCCCGGTCATCTCCCAGATCGCGGCTAAGCACAACGCCACGCCCGCGCAGGTGGTCATCGCCTGGCACCTCGCGATCGGCAACGTCGTGATCCCCAAGTCGGTCACCGAGTCGCGGATCCGTGAAAACTACGCGGCCCTGGATGTCACCCTGGACGAGACCGACGTGCAGGCCATCAACGGCCTCGACCGCAGCGCAGAGGGCGCCGGCCGCATCGGTCCGGACCCGGCGGTCTCCGACTTCGCCTAAGCAGCCTCGTTGTGGCAGGGCCTCCACCCTCGGGTGGGGGCCCTGTTTGCATCTTCAGGCGGCTGCCCGGCCCTCCCGCGGGCGCACGACGTCGACGACGGCCCAGCCGTGTTCGTCCCGGACCCGGTGGCTGGCGAAGCGTTCCGCCGCCGCGGCGTCGTCGAACGATTCGGTGCGCACCCGGCCGCACTCGGTGTCCAGATAGGTGACTTCCCAGTACTGGGCTGCCGGCTGCTGGGTCGGTGGCTGCTTAGCTGCTGGCTGATGGACTGCTGGCTGATGGACTGCTGGCTGATGGACTGCCGGGACATCCTGATGCTGTTCCATACTTCAAGTCTGCAACCGGCCTCTGACAGTCAGCGGTCAGCCGCCCGGCGTGTTGCCCAGCCGCAGCACCCGTTCCCGGGCCAGGTCTTCCCGGCGCCGGTCTTTGTCCGCGGCCCGGGCGGCCTGCTGTGCTGCCGCGGAGGCCTGCTCCAAGCGCTTCCGGGCCTGCCGCAGCCCCGTCTCGGCCTGCGCCAACCGTTCCCTGAGCCCGGCAGCCTCCTCCGCCAGGGCCTCGGCAGCGGCGGCGGCCTCGCCCAGCTCACCGGCCGCTCGGTCAGCTTCCGCCGTGCTGGAGCGGGCGGCCTCGGACGCCTGCTCCAGGGCGGCTCGGGCACGCTCCCGCATGGAGGGACCGGGCTCCGGCCGCTCCTGCCCGACGGCCCGCAACCGCGGCTGGGGCGCCGAAGGCGGACGGACCGATCCCTGCGACGGCACCGCCCCTGCCGGAGCCGGCGTCGTCGGAGGCCCGGCTGGAACGGCGGGTCCGGGGACATCCGGGAGGGCGACGGCGCCGTCGAGGTCCACAACGTCGACCCCGTCGGCGGTGAGCGCCCGGAGCAGGCACCCGCTCCGGACGGCCGCGGCAGCGCCCTCGTCGGCCGTGGCGGCACGCAGGGTCTGTTCCACTTCCGTCGCGATGGCAGCGCTGATCTTCCGGCCCTGCTGCTCCGCCACCGCGCGGGCCTCCTCGACCGCGCCGGCCAGCAGCGTCCGCCGTTCCCCGGCGAGGCGGCGGAGCGTTGCGGCGTCGAGGGCTGCCTGCGCCTGGCGCATGGCGAGCCCCAGCTCCGCCACTTCCCGGAGCGCTTCGGGCCGGTGCCAGGCGAGCATGTTGACGGCCCAGGCGCTCACCGAGGGCTTCGGGAGGGCGCGCACCTCCGCGGCGCGGGAGCGCAGCTCGGGCGTCGCGCGCTGCTCGCCGAGCAGCGACTTGGCCTCCCCGGTGCGGGCCGCGATGAAATCATCGAACGGCAGCGCATAGAGCTGTGCCGCGATGCCCGCCAGCTCACGGTTTGCCATGCAAGAATCATAGAAGCTCCGGCCCCCGCGCCGGGGGCGCGCAGCACACGTCCACCGTAGGAGATTCCACGTGATTGAAATAGGCGGCCTCCCGGCCCACATCCTTCTGGTCCACGCCGTTGTGGTGCTTGGCCCGATCGCCGGCCTCGCCGCCATCGCCTACGCGGCCGTAACCCGCTGGCGGAGGTACCTGGCCTGGCCGCTGGGTGTTCTCTCGCTGGGGCTGGTCCCGGTCGCGCTCGTCACTGCGCAGGCGGGCGAGCAGCTGCAGAAGGCCCGTCCGGCTACGCAACTGGTCCGGGAACATGCGGAGCAGGGTGACGTGCTGAAGGTCGTCTCGGTCATCTTCTTCGTGATCGTCGCGGCGATGATAATCGTCAGCTTTGAACCGATCGGGCGGCGTTTCGCCTTCCTGGGGCCGCTGCGGGAAAACCGCGTCCTCCGGGTGGCACTGCTGGTTGCCGGAGCCCTGGCCGGGGCGTTCTTCCTCTATCAGAGCGTCATCACCGGGCATTCCGGCGCGGCCTCCGTCTGGGCGCGCTAGCGCTGCCCTGACCGAGCCGGCGCGTTCCGCTGCCAAGCTGGACGCGCCCGCCGCACCGTCATCAGCAGCAGGATCAAGGCAACGGCCTGCAACGCCGCGACCGCGGCGATCAGGGCGGGGCGCGCCTCGTAGAGGGCACCGTAGAGGGCGCCCCCGGCCAGCGCACCGGCTCCCTCGAAAGCCGCGAAGACTCCGTAGGCTGATCCCTGCCGTGCCTCCGGTACGAGGTCAGCGACCAGCGCCTTGACGGTGGAGTCCTGGATCCCGGTCGCGGCGCCCCAGATGGCCACGCCGGCCAGCACCAGGCCGATGCCCGTGGAGAACGCCAGCACGGGGACGGCGGCGATCAGCACGGGCAGGGAGAGCAGCACGGCCGGCCCCGCCCGGTCATAGAGGAAGCCGCTGCCGAGGGCGCCGAGCGCCGCCGCGCCCATGGCCGCGGCGTAGAGCAACGGCACCACCGGAGCCGCGACTGCCGCCGCGGTGGTCAGGTGGTAGGAGATGACGCCGAACGCCACCAGCCCCGCGCTCCAGAAAAAGGCGCACACCGCAAAGGGCAGGAATACTCCGGATAGCAATGACGCCGGCCTGCCGGCCGGTGCGGTCGGGGCGCGGGCGCCGTCGCTGCCATCGCTGCCGCCGGAACCCTCGCCGTCGGGCGCCGCGAGCCGGCCGCCGGGGGCGGAAACGGAACCCTCGCCGTCGGGCGCCGCGAGCCGGCGACGCAGCCAGAGTAGCAGCGCCAGCGCTGCCGCGGCCGGCACGGCCAGCACCGCGAACGCGGCGGAGATAAGACCGGTGGCCGCCAGCACGGCCGCGACTATCACCGGTCCGAGCAGCGCGCCGGTGAGGTCCAGGGACTTGTGTACGGCGAACCCCCGGCCCCGCCCGACGTGTTTGGCGGCTGAGGCCAGCAGCACCGTCTTTGCCGGACTCCGCACTGCCTTGCCCACACGGTCGCCGATGATCAGCACCGAGGCCGCTCCGAGCCCGGCGGCGCCGGCGGCCGGGGCGAAGGCAAGGAGCGGGACGCAGAGGGCCGTCAGGGCATAACCGGCCAGCGTGAACGTCCAATACTTACCGGTGCGGTCCGCCCACGGCCCGAAAATCACCCGCAAGCCCTGCGCCGCGGCCTCGGCCCCGCCCGTGACGAGCCCCACCAGCAGCGCGGAGGCGCCAAGTTGGGCCAGCAGCGGCCCCGCTAGGGGCCGGGCGCCGTCGGAGACGACGTCGGTGGCAAGGCTGACCAGCCCGAAACCAACCACCGCGCCCCAGGGACGGCGGGCCCGCCCCGGCGTTGTGGCCTGGGCCGGGGATGTGCGCGGCCCGGAGGGTACGGGCACCTCTCGCTCAGGCCGGTCCATGTCCCAAGAGTCGCGGACGTCGCGGGGATTGACAAGGGCGGGCGACTGGCTGGCGGTCCTTCGCAGCCGTCCGGGGCGCCTTTGGGTCCGTTTCCGGCCGATTGCCACTCAGAACACGGCGTGTCCGTGTCGAAGTGCCCCCGCACGGCCGCTGCCCCGGGCCTACCGCGCGTGTCTGCCTGCCACAGGATTCCTCGGGCAGGTAGCGCCCACCCTTGCCGGCCCCGCGCCGCAGGCCTATGATGCGCGGACATTTGTCAGGGATTTTCCCGTTCCCATGGGGGGACTTTTTCGCCATCCACGAAGGAGCATCCTCATGAAACGCGTACTGATACCCGTTGCCTTTTTGTTCGCCCTTTTCGCAGGATCGGGCTCGGCCGCCGCCGCGCCACCGATCCCAGTCGAGCCGACGACGGAAACTCTCGACTGCCCGGGCTTCCAGGTCGACGCCGTTTACACGGGCAAGGCTAAGTGGATCGACGCTCCAGTTGCTTCCGGCACAAAGAAGCGTCTGAAGCTCTTCACCGGCGTGGCCGCTGCTTCTACTGCCACCCTGACAGGCCCAGCACCGACATCGAAGGTCATAAGTCTTTCGCTGAACGGCAGTATCAGTTGGTCGATTGTTCTTAGTCCTGAGTTCGACATTGTCATCACAGGGACCGGTCGAAACCTGATCAGCGATCCACAGCACGGCGACTATCCAGGCGGCCTGTTCCTCACCGTCGGCAAGGTGAGCTGGTCCTTGAACGCTCCGGACTACCCGAACGGGGGAATCACCGGCCCGGGATCGGTGACGGATGTCTGTGCACTGCTGGCGCCGTAGCCCGATCTCGCGCCGGGCTTCGTCGAGGCCGGCCGTAGACCCCGGTCTCATTCGTCCATACTCGCTGCAACCAACAAAAAACCCCGCATAGCCGCTGTATCAGCGAAAACACGGGGTTCTTCTCGAGCTTCCTATCAGAATCGAACTGATGACCTTCTCATTACGAGTGAGACGCTCTACCGACTGAGCTAAGGAAGCAACCGCGTGAAACCCCGGCGAACCGGGCGGATCATGCAAGAGACAACTGTAATGGAGTCCCCGCGCCCGGGTCAAAATGGGCCGCGGGGCGGCCTCCGGAGGTGAGTCGTCGGTCAGCAGACGGTGTTGTCCGCCGGGGTCTTTCCGTCCACGAGGTAGCCGTCCACGGCGTTCTCGATGCAGCTGTTGGACCGCCCGTAGGCGGTGTGGCCCTCGCCCTTCCACGTCAGCAGGGAGGCCGTGCCCAGTTGCTTGCGCAGGGCGCTGGCCCACTCGACCGGCGTTGCCGGGTCGCCGGTGGTGCCCACCACGACGATCTCGGTCGAGCCCTTGTACTCGACCGGCGCCGGGGTGCGCACGTTCTTGTAAGGCCAGTCCTTGCAGCTCGTGCCGCCGTAGGCGAAGTAGTAGCCCAGGGTGGGGGAGAGCTGGCGGAGGTGCTGTTCCTCGGCGCGCATCGCGGCCGTGTCGGAGGACATCGGGTAGTCGAGGCAGTTGACGGCGGTGAAGGCGAACGTGGAGTTGGCCGAGTAGGTGCCGTTCGGCTCCCGGTCCGCGCCGAAGTCGGACAGCCGGAGCATCGGGGACAGGTCGCCCTTCATCGCGCTGTCCAGGGCCTGGGTCAGCACGGGCCAGTTGTCGGAGTTGTAGAACGGCAGGATGAAGCCGCTGACGAACATGGACGCGTTCACCACCCGGCCGTCTTTGGCGGGCTTGGGGTTCGCTTCGACGGAAGCGATGATGTCCTGGATCTGTTTGACGGCGTCGTCCGGGGTGCCGCTGAACGGGCAGCCGCTGTTTTGGAGGCACTGGGTCACATAGGCGTGGATGGCCTTCTCGAAAGCCCTCGCCTGGCCTGCGGTCAACTCCTCATTGCTCAGCGAAGGGTCCATCGCGCCATCCAGGACCATCCGGCCCACGTTGTCCGGGAACAGGGATGCGTAGGTGGAGCCGAGGAAGGTGCCGTAGGAGTACCCGAGGTAGTTGAGCTTCGCGTCGTTGAGGACGCCGCGGAGGACGTCCAGGTCCTTGGCGGCGCTGGCGGTGTCCACGTGGGCCAGGACGGGCCCGGTCTTCTCCGCGCACTTGGCGGCAATGACTTTGTTGTCCTTGAGGGTTTCGGCCAGCCCGGCGTCGGTGTCCAGCTTGTAGACCTTGGCGCGGGAGGCGTCGCGCTCCTGGTCGGTGAGGCAGGTGACGGGCGCTGATCGCTTCACGCCGCGCGGGTCGAAGCCGACGACGTCGTAGTTCGCACGTACCTTTTCGGAGATGTTTGTGGTGCCGGCGTCTTTGACGAAGTCGTAGCCGGAGCCGCCCGGGCCGCCCGGGTTGACCAGCAGGCTGCCCTTCTTGTTGCCGCCCTTCGAGGCCAGCTTGATGGCCGCGATTTCGATCGTGTCGCCGTCGGGCTTGCTGTAGTCCAGCGGCACCTTGACCTTGGCGCACTGGAAGCTGCCCTCGCAGCGCGTCCAGCTGAGTTGCTGGGAGTAGAACTTCCGGAGCTCGGCGGGGGCGGCGGCGGCGATCGCGGGGTCGGACGTGGCCGGAGCGCTCTTGGAGCCGCCGTCACCGGAGCCGAAGAGGGTGCAGGACGACAACACCAGGGCCAGCACCAGGCCCAGGGCCAGGGCGCCGGCCGCCCGCACCCCGCGGTCCACGGGTCGGTGGCCTGCGGGCCGTGGTGCTGGTGACGTCATGCGGTTCTCCTTGGGATGTGGAACTGTGCGAAGCGAGGCGGGTCGAGCGTTGGTGTCGGGTCAGATCAGGCTGGCGGCCATGGACTCTATCGCCAGCAGCGGGGCCACGTTGGTGGTCGTAATCCGCTTGCGGGCCTTGTTGATGGCGTCCATGCGGGCAAGCGTTACCTCGGCCGTGGAACGTTCGGCAAAGTCCTGCAGTTCGCTCCTCAGCTCAACGTTGACCAGTTCGACGGCGTTCCCCATCTGGATGATCAGCACATCCCGGTAAAAGGACAACAGGTCGGTCAGGGTGCGGTCAAGCGAGTCGGTGACGGAACGCTTGGCGCGCCGCTTCTGGTCATCCTCCAGCTGCTTGACCTGGCCGCGCATGGCCGGCGGGAGCGGGCCGCTTTCCGGGGCGCCTAGCGTGGCGAGCAGCGCGGCCTTCTCCGCGGCGTCGCGCTCGTCGTTGGAGCTGTTGGCCTCCTCGGTGGCGATTTTGACCAGTTTGTCCGCCATCATCACGGCCGCGGTGATGCCGCGCAGCTGCAGCGGGAACCGCACGGTCTCCAGCCGGCGCTCTCGGGCCTCCGGGTCCCGGGCCAGCCTGCGCGCGATTCCCACGTGGCTTTGCGCGGCCCGGGCCGCGCGTTCGGCGACGTCCTGGTCCACGCCGTCGCGCTTGACCAGGAGGGCCGCGACGTCGGCGGCCGGCGGGAGGCGCAGCGCCACCGGTCGGCAACGGGAGCGGATGGTGACAAGAACGTCCGCGGGGGAGGGGGCGCAGAGCATCCAGATGGTCCGGGGCGTGGGTTCCTCGATGGCCTTGAGCAGCACGTTGGTGGTGCGCTCCGCCATGCGGTCCGCGTCCTCGACGACGATGATGCGCCAGCGCGCGGAGGAGGGCCGGTTGCCCGCGGTTGAGACCAGTTCGCGGGCCTCGTCGATGGTGATCGTGACTTTCTCGGTCCGCACAAATGTGACGTCGGAGTGCGTTTCGCCCACGATGGTCCGGCACGCCGGGCACACGCCGCAGCCCCGCCGGGCCACGTCTTCCTGATCGCAGTTCAGGGCCGCGGCAAACGCCTTCGCGGCGTTGGAGCGGCCGGAGCCCGGTGGCCCGGTGAACAGCCAGGCGTGCGTCAGCCCGTCACCCTCGGCGGCCTGGCGCAGCTGGGCGACGACGGCGGGCTGGCCCTGGAGGTCGTCCCAGACACTCATGCCGAGCTGCCTTGGCGGAGCGCGAGCAAGGCCTCGACGCGTTCCAGGATCCGGGCGGCCAGCTCCGGCACGGGCAGGTGCGCCTCGAGGACCAGGTACTGCTCCGGCCGGGCCGCCGCCAGCGCCAGGAAGGCGGTGCGGATCTTGGCGTGGAATTCGTCGGCCTCCGATTCGAGGCGGTCCTCCGGGGTGTCCCCGGCGGTGCGCCGCCGTCGTCCGTCGGCCGGGTCGACGTCGAGCAGCACCGTGAGGTCCGGCTGCAGGCCGGAGGTGGCCCAGTCGTTGACTTCGCGGACCGCGTCCGTGCCGAGGTCGCGGCCGGCGCCCTGGTAGGCCACCGAGGAGTCGATATACCGGTCGGTCAAAACCACCTCGCCCCGTTCCAGCGCGGGCCGGATGACTTGGGCGGCATGGGCGGCGCGGGAGGCCGCGAAGATCAAGGCCTCGGTGCGCGCGTCGATGTGGCCGTGGCCATGGTCCAACACGAGGGACCGGAGCTTCTCGCCAATCGGGGTGCCCCCAGGTTCCCTGGTCCGCAGCACCGTCAACCCGCGTGACTCCAGCGCCCGGGCGAGTTCCGCGGCCTGGGTGGACTTGCCGGCTCCGTCGCCGCCCTCGAAGGCAATGAACAGTCCGGGGAACGGGCCGGGAGTCTCGATAGTCACTGCTCTAGCGTACCGACAATCACCGACACTATGGCGGCCTGCGAGTAACGCCTTTCCGGCCCGGCGCGGCTCCAAAGTACCCTGTGTCCATGAGTCTCTCCGAAGAACAGGTCGCCACGCTCTCCGCCGAAACCCTTGTGGTGGCCGCAGGCAGGCCGCCGCGCGAACGCGACGCCCCGGTCAACCCGCCGATCGTGCTCTCCTCGACCTATTTCGGCACCGGCCCGCTGGGCCCGGGCGACCGAGGCTACGGACGCTACTCCAACCCCACCTGGGACCCGTTCGAGCAGGCCCTGGCGCAGCTGGAAGGCGCGGCGCTCCCGGGACTGCTGTATGCCTCGGGTCTCGCCGCCGTCAGTTCCGCGCTGTCCCTGGTCCCGGCGCAGGGGGTGCTGGTGATGCCGTCCCACAGCTACGCCGGGTCGCTGGTGATGGCGACGGAGTTGGCGCAGAAGGGCGCGCTAGAGCTGCGCACCGTGGACATCGCTGACACCGACGCCGTGCTCGAGCAGTTGGCGCCCGTCGGGGGCAAACCGGCCAGCATGCTGTGGCTGGAGAGCCCCACGAACCCGATGCTCGGCGTGGCCGACATCCGTGCGCTCACCGCGGCGGCGCACGCGGCCGGGGCCCTGGTGGTCACCGACAACACCTTCTCCACCCCGCTCGTGCAGCAGCCGCTCAGCCTGGGCTCCGACGTCGTCCTGCACTCGGTCACCAAATACCTGTCCGGCCACTCCGACGTCGTGTTGGGCGCCCTGGTGACCTCCGACGCCGAAGTGCACGCGAGTCTGCTGCACCACCGCACGATCCACGGCGGGATCGCCGGGCCGTTCGAGGCGTGGCTGGCCCTGCGGGGTCTGCGCACCCTTGCCTTGCGGGTTGAGCGCTCGCAGGCCTCCGCGGCGTTCCTCGCTGAACAACTGAGCGGGCACCCGCGGGTCGGGGCCATCCGTTACCCGGGACTCCCCACAGACCCCGGCCACGAGCGGGCCAAGGCCCAGATGCGGGGCTTCGGCTCCGTGCTGTGCATCGAAATGGCGCCGGTGGCTGAGGCCGGCCTGAGCGGCGCGGACGCCGCCGACCGGATGATCCGGGCCCTGCAGCTGTGGCTGCCGGCCACGTCGCTGGGCGGAGTGGAATCGCTGATCGAGCGCCGGCGCCGGCACACTGCGGAGCCTGCCAGCGTGCCGGACAACCTGGTCCGGCTGAGCGTCGGAATTGAAAACGTCGAGGACCTGTGGGCCGATTTGCAGCAGGCTTTGGCCACACTGGACGACTAGGCTGGGGGCATGGACGGAAGAGCGCTGATTGAAATTGCCGACAGGGGAATCTATTTCCTCCTTGCCCTCGTGGCCCTGGGCCTTGAGGTGTGGGCGTTCTTCGACTGCCTGCGGCACAAGGCCAACGCCTTCGAGGCGGTGTCCAAGCGGACCAAGACCTTCTGGCTCGCGCTGACCGGCGGCGCCCTGGCCATCGGCCTGCTGTCCATCGTTGGCGGCGGCGGAGGGTTCTTCGGCCCGCTGGGGCTCTTCGGGCTCGCGGCCGTGACGGCAGCCTCCGTCTATCTCGCCGACGTCCGCCCCGCGGTGAAGGACGTCGGCCGCGGCGGCAGCAGGAACATGGGGCCCTACGGGCCCTGGTAATCCCCACCACCGGCTCCCTAAGCTCGCAAGCTCGCCCAGGGAACCCTGCCGGCGTGGCCCCACCACCGGCTCCCTAAGCTCTTAGCCTTCCGGGGCCACGGCATCCCAGTCCACGGTCAGCTCGCCGAGGCGCCACCGCGCCGGGCCATCCTGCACGGGCCAGCCGCCGGCGCGCAGTGCCCGGCACATGGCCGTCCAGCGCTGCCGGTTCCCGAACGAAGCCAGCGGCGCCGCCTCCAGCCAGGCCTTGTCCAGCGCCTGCAGGTAGGAATGAATTCTTTCACCCGGCAGGTTCCGGTGGATGAGCGCCTTGGGCAGCCGTTCGGCGATCTCCGAGGGCAGCTCGAAAGCGCCGAAGCGCATGGACAGCCCCAGGCTGAGGGGACGGTCGGCGTCGAGCGCCACCCACGTGACCCGGCGTCCGATCTCGTCGCAGGTGCCGTCGATAAACAGGCCGCCGGGGGCCAGCCGGCCCTGCACCAGCCGCCAGATGGCCGGGACGTCCACCTCCTCGTATTGCCGCAGCACGTTGAACGCCCGCACCAGCACCGGACGGACCGGCATCGGGAGTTCGAAACCGCCCAGTTGGAAGCTCAGCCCGGGGCGTTCCAGCGCCTTTGCCTGCCGGACCCGCTCCGGTTCGATCTCGATTCCGACCACGCGGACGTCGGCCCGGAGGGCGGAGAGGCGTTCGAAGAGTTCGACGGCGGTGGCCGGGGACGCGCCGTAGCCGAGGTCGACGACGAGCGGATCCTCCGCGCTTCGCAGGCGCCAGGCCTGCGGGCCGGTGAGCCAGCGGTCGACCCGCCGCATCCGGTTGGGGTTGGTGGTCCCGCGAGTCACGTTCCCCACCGGCCGTCCAGTCCGGGTCCCACCCTGGTTCCGGGGGGACGCCACCCGCTCAGCCTTCTGCACCACACGCCAACCCTATCCCCGCGTAGTGGTGTTCCCGCTGCGGTGTAACGCAGGGCACGGCGCGCGGGCGCTCGGTTAGGATGAAAAGCATGACTTACAAGCTGATTCTGCTGCGCCACGGCCACAGCGAATGGAACGCCAAGAACCTGTTCACCGGCTGGGTGGACGTTGACCTGAACGACCAGGGCCGGGCCGAGGCGGTGCGCGGTGGCGAGCTGCTGGTGGAGAACAACATCCTCCCGGACATCCTCTACACCTCGCGCCTGAAGCGGGCCATCAACACCGCGAACCTCGCGCTGGAGAAAGCGGACCGCGGCTGGATCGACGTCAAGCGCGACTGGCGCCTCAACGAACGCCACTACGGCGCGCTGCAGGGCAAGGACAAGGCCCAGACCCTGGCCGAATACGGCGAGGAGCAGTTCATGACCTGGCGCCGCTCGTACGACACCCCGCCGCCGCCCCTCGCGGACGACTCCGAGTTTTCGCAGGTGGGGGACCCGCGCTACAAGGATCTCGGCGACGCCATGCCGCGCACCGAGTGCCTCAAGGACGTCCTGGTCCGGCTGCTGCCCTACTGGGAATCGGAGATCAAGGAGGACCTCAGGGCCGGGAAGACCGTCTTGGTCACGGCCCACGGCAACTCCCTGCGTGCGCTGGTCAAGCACCTTGACGGCATCAGCGACGAGGACATCGCCGGGCTGAACATCCCCACCGGCATCCCGCTCGTGTACGAACTGGACGAAAACTTCAAACCGCTGAACCCGGGCGGCACCTACCTCGACCCGGAAGCCGCCGCGGAGTCCATCAAGGCAGTGGCGAACCAGGGCAAGAAGTAGCACCTTCCGCACCCCGGAGACAACGACGGCGGCCGGTCACCCCCAAGGTGACCGGCCGCCGTCGTACTGTCTGCCGTGGAAACGGCGGAGGCGTCAGCTGTGTTCGATGCTGTTCGGGTGCCAGGCGCCGGTGACCAGGTAGGTGACCTTCTGCGCGACGGAGACGCCGTGGTCGGCAAAACGCTCAAAGTAGCGGCTCGCCAGGGCAACGTCGACGGTGGTGGCCGCGGATTCGGTCCAGTCGCTGCGCGCGATCGACTTGAAGACGCTCAGGTGCAGGTCGTTGACGGCGCTGTTGGCCTTGAGGATGTCGCGGGCAACCTCAAGGTCCCGCGTCTCCAGCAGCACGGTGAGCTTCTCGGCGATCTCGAGGTCGAACTTGGCGAAGCTCTTAAAGGTCTCCTGCAGCGGCTCCGGGATAACGTTTGCCGGGTAGCGCAGGCGGGCGAGCTGGGCGATGTGCCGGGCGAGGTCGCCCATCCGCTCCAGCGAGGCGCTCATCCGCAACGAACCCACGATCATTCGCAGGTCGCTGGCCACGGGGCCCTGCAGGGCGAGGATGTCGATGGCACGCTCGTCGAGGCTGTTCTGCAGGAAATCGATCCGGGCGTCGGCCGCGATGACGTCCTCGGCAAGGTCGATGTCGGCACCCTCGAAGGCCGTCGTTGCCTTCTCGAAGGCCTCGCTGACCAGCTTCGAAATTTCGACGAGCTGCTCGCCCACCTGGGCGAGCTCTTCCTGAAAAACCTTACGCACGGGTGCGTCCTTTCCTCGGAAACATGGCCGGGCACGCTGTGGCCGGTCCGTTTCGTTTCACCGTAGCGGCGTTCAACCTGCCACCCTTCCACTCTCCGGTGAACTGTTACGCCTCAATAGGTGAACGTTAGCTGAACCAGCCCCCCAATCGCACAAGTTTTCGATTTCCGGCGGGGCGCAGAGCATAAGCTGGAGCCGTGGATCCAATGCTCATCGGTGTGATCGCGGGCCTGGTCGGCCTGTCGCTCGGCATCTTCGGCGTGCTCGCCTTCCGGGTCAGTGAGCAGCAGCGCAAAATCAGCGACGTGGAGACCGGCGACCCCTCGCTTCCGGACGGCGCCGCGGAGGTGCTCGCCGTCGTCGGCCGAGCGTTCGTCGTGGTTGACGCGATCGACGGCGTGGTGCGGGCCAGCCCCGCCGCCTACGCGTACGGCCTCGTGCGGGGGCACACCGTGGTGCACCAGCAGTTGCTGGAAATGACGGCCAAGGTCCGGCGCGACGGCGTGATCCTCGAGAAGCAGCTTGAACTGCCCCGCGGCCCGCTGGGCCAGGGAACTATCGTGGTGCAGGTCCGCGCGGCCATGCTCGGCGAGGAATATATCCTGCTGCTTGCGGACGACCGCACCGAGATCACCCGCACCGAGGAAATCCGCAACGACTTCGTGGCGAACGTCTCGCACGAGCTGAAGACCCCCGTCGGCGCCATCTCGCTGCTGGCCGAGGCGCTGGAAGCCTCGCCCGACGACGAGGAAGCCGTCCGCCGGTTCGCCAAGCGCATGCACAAGGAATCCACCCGGTTGGCCGCCCTCGTGCAGGACATCATCGAACTTTCCCGGCTGCAGGGGGCCAATGTGGCCCAGCAGGCGCACCCTGTGGACATCAACACCGTCGTCGCCGAGGCCGTGGACCGGTCCCAGCTCCCCGCCGAGAGCAAGAACATCGAGATTGTGGTGGGCGGCCGGACCAACGCGATGGTCTATGGCGACCAGGACCTGCTGGTCACGGCGCTGCGGAACCTGATCGACAACGCCATCCGGTATTCACCGGAGAACACCAGGGTGGGCGTCGGTGTGCGCGCCCGGGACGGCCTGGTGGCGGTCTCCGTGACGGACCAGGGCGAGGGACTCAGTGCCGAGGACCAGGAGCGCGTCTTTGAACGCTTCTACCGCGTGGACTCCGCCCGCTCCCGCCACACCGGGGGCACCGGACTGGGCCTCAGCATCGTCAAGCACGTGATGGCCAACCACGGCGGCGAGGTGACGCTCTGGTCCCAGCCCGGACAGGGCTCCACCTTCACCATCCGCCTTCCCGAGATGGAGGGCCAGGACCAGCCCGCGACGGATCCCCGCCGGACCTCGCACACCGCACGACCAGAACGACGCGACGCCGCCGGCGTCCATGAACAAGGAGCTAGCGCTTGAGCCGGATTCTTATTGTCGAGGACGAGGAATCGTTCAGTGACCCCCTCTCTTACCTGCTGGGCAAGGAAGGATTCGAGGTGGAAGTCGTGGACAACGGCCTCGACGCCATCACCGAATTCGACCGCAACGGCGCCGACCTGGTCCTCCTGGACCTGCAGTTGCCCGGGCAGTCCGGGACCGAGGTGTGCCGCCAGCTGCGCCAGCGCTCCTCCGTCCCGGTGATCATGCTGACCGCCAAGGACGCTGAAATCGACAAGGTGGTGGGGCTGGAACTCGGTGCCGACGACTACGTCACCAAGCCCTATTCCTCGCGGGAGCTGGTGGCCCGGGTCCGGGCCGTGCTGCGCCGCCACGGCGAGCCCGAGGAGCTGGTCTCCAGCACCGTCCAGGCCGGCCCGGTCCGGATGGACATCGAGCGGCACGTCGTCAGCGTCCAGGGCGACCAGGTGTCGCTGCCGCTGAAGGAATTCGAGTTGCTCGAGATGCTGCTGCGCAACTCCGGCCGGGTGCTGACCCGGGGGCAGCTGATCGACCGGGTCTGGGGCTCCGACTACGTGGGCGACACCAAGACCCTGGACGTGCACGTCAAGCGGCTGCGCAGCAAGATCGAACCGGACCCCTCCGCGCCGCGGTACCTGATCACCGTCCGCGGGCTGGGCTACAAGTTCGAGCCCTAGCCGGCCGGCGCCGGCCGGGCGCTTAATGCACAAAGGAGGGGCACCCGGTGTGGGTGCCCCTCCTTTGTGCGTTCCGCCGCGCCGCGTGCGGCGCCGGAGGCTAGCGGGTGCTGGTCGGCGACGGGGTCGCCGTTGCCGTAGCCGACGTCGTGGCCGACGGCGTCGGCGTCGCAGTTCCGGAGGCCGTGCCGGAGCTCGTGGGCTCGGCAATCGGCAGGTACTTCTTGTAATCGGTGATCGAAGCGTCCAGGACCGGCATCTTGAACTTGGCGTCCGCGTTGGTGCCGTCCTCGCGGATGGTCACCTCGACCAAGGAACCGGGCTTGCCGCCGGAGGTGCTGAGGATCGCCGCGTCGGTGCTGTCGTTCAGCAGGACGTAGGAGTTTTTCTTGACCGAGACCTGGGTCTGGGAACCGCTGGCGCCGTTAATGGTCAGCTTCACGTCGTTGGACGAGGTGTTGTACACGGCACCGATCACCCGGCCCGGCTTGCTCTCGCCGTCGGAGATGATCATCATGTTGCGGAGCTGCAGCGGGCCGAGGTCGGTCCGGGTTCCGTCCGACGCCGAATACTGCACGGAGGTCTGCTGGGGGTTGATGTAGCCGCAACCGGTCACCGACAGCAGGCCAATGCCAAGTGCAGCCGTTGCCATTGCCAGCTTGCCGCGCCGGCCCCGAGTCATCGCAGTGAAACGCACGTCACGCACTCCTTGAGAGTCTTGAAACATTATTCAGCCATAGCCTATCCGCAATGGCGCTCAAACGCGGACTCGGTGACAGCCGGCCATCGGACCAGCAGGCCCTTGGCAGCGGATGCCCAATGCACTATTATCCGCGTTCGTCAAGGGGTTTAAGGGGTCGATTCGGGCTGTTTTCCGCGGATTCATGCGGTTTCGGAGCAGGATCCATGGCAGTTGTATGCCTTAATCGTGATAAACTGGTCTGCGGGAAAGGGGAATGTCCACATGGTTTTTGAGGTCGGCGAGACAGTAGTTTACCCTCACCACGGTGCAGCCAAAATTGAAGAAATCAAGATGCGCACTGTCAAGGGCGAAGAGAAGATGTATCTCAAGCTCAAGGTGGCTCAGGGTGATCTGACCATTGAAGTTCCAGCAGAAAACGTTGACCTTGTTGGGGTCCGGGACGTAGTGGGCAAGGAAGGCCTGGAGCACGTATTCGACGTGCTGCGGGCCGAGTTCACTGAAGAGCCCACCAACTGGTCGCGTCGTTACAAGGCAAACCTGGAGAAGCTTGCTTCCGGTGACGTCATCAAGGTGGCAGAGGTCGTCCGCGACCTGTGGCGCCGAGACCACGACCGGGGTCTCTCCGCAGGGGAGAAGCGCATGCTGGCCAAGGCCCGCCAGATCCTGATTTCAGAACTGGCACTGGCTGAGAAGACTGATGAAGAGAAGGCCGCAAGCGTTCTCGACGAAGTCCTGGCTTCCTAACTAAGAATCGAACCCCGGTGGCGTAACGGCCGCCGGGCTTCTTTTTGCCCAAAAACCGGCCCAACTGCGGGCTGCCTGGGCTGATGTCTCGCCCCGGGACGTAGTCTTGTCCGCATGAACACTGCATCGAGAGCCGACGTCACCGCGGTCATTCTCGTCGCCGCGGGATCCGGCCAGCGCCTGGGCTACGGCATGCCGAAGGCCAAGGTGCCCCTCGGCGGCGACAGCATCCTCACCCACGCCCTGCGCGGCGTGGCCGCCGCCGGCATCGCCCGGCAGATCTGCGTTGCCATCCCGCCCGGTGACCCGGAACTGAGAGCCCAGTGCGAGGCCTTCGAAGCGGAACTGCAGGCCGAGCACCGGCGAACCGCCGGGTCGGGGGAGGGGGTGCAGCTGCCGGCTGTGACCGTCGTCGACGGCGGTTCCAGCCGCGCCGAGTCGGTGCGGGCCGCGCTGTCCGCCCTCTTGCCGGGCATGCAGGCCGTCCTCGTCCACGATGCTGCCCGGGCGCTGGCCCCCGAAGCCGTCTTCCATCGCGTGGCTGCCGCCCTCGCCGCCGGTGCGGTGGCGGTGATCCCCGTGATGCCGGTCGTGGACACGATCAAGACCGTGGACCCCAGCTTGGGCGCCGACGCCGACATCGCCCCCGAGGTCGTCACCGGCACCGCGCCCCGGGAAATGCTGCGTGCCGTCCAGACCCCGCAAGGCTTCGACCTCGCCACCCTGCGGCGGGCCCACGAGGCTGCGGCGGAATACGACAACGCCCGAGAGGCTGCAGTCACGGACGACGCCATGCTGGTGGAGCAGCTCGGCGTCCCGGTGTACGCCGTGCGCGGGGCGAGTCAGTCACTGAAGATCACCACACCGTTGGATCTCATCCTCGCCGAGGGTCTCCTTGAAGGCCCGCTCGGCGCGCGTTGGGTGGAGGGCTAAATGGGCGGAAACCAGCAGCCCCGGATGCTGCTCCCGCGGACAGGGATCGGCATCGACGTCCACGCCTACGCCCCAGCGCACGCCCCGCAGCCGCTGTGGCTCGGGGGCCTGCACTGGGACGGCGAGCGGGGCCTGGCGGGCCATTCCGACGGCGACCCGGTGGCCCACGCCGCCGCAGACGCGCTCTTCTCCGCCAGCGGCCTCGGGGACCTCGGGACGCACTTCGGCACCGACCGCCCGGAATACGCGGGGGCCTCGGGCGTCACGCTGCTTGCCGAAGCGGCCCGGATCGTCCGCGCCGGCGGCTTCGAGATCGGCAACATTGCGGTGCAGTTCGTAGCGAACCGCCCGAAGTTCGGCCCGCGCCGGGAGGAATCCCAGCGGGTCCTCAGCGAAGCCGCCGGCGCACCCGTGAGTGTCTCGGCCACCACCAGTGACGGCCTCGGGTTCACCGGCCGCGGCGAAGGCATCGCGGCCACGGCCACCGCCCTGGTCTACCCGGCCGGCTGAGCCGGAGCAGGCGAACTGCCCTACGCTTAAGGGACAACCCCCTCCGGAACCGTCAGGAGACCTCCCGTGAAAAAGCTGCTGCCCGCCGTCGTCCTTGTTGCAGGAACGCTGCTGGCCGGGTGCTCCGGCTCCCCGGCCCCGTCGGCCACGCCCCGGATGAGTGTCGAGGAAAGCTGCAAGTTCCTCAACACCGATACCTTCGTCCCCAAGGGGAGCGATAAGGAGAAGGCCGGCCAGATCGGCCAGCACTACCAGGAGGTCGCGGACAAGGTGGCGCCGGAAGTCGCCGAACCGATCCAGAAGATGGCGGACATTATGAAGCAGGTGGGCAACAGCTCGACCGGGATCCAGACCTCCGAGCAGCTGACGCAGCTCAGGCAGCAGATGGACCAGATCGGCCAGCACTGCAAGTAGGTCGGCGGACCTGCGCTCTAAGGGCATCGGCTAATCTGGAGCGGTGACCCTGCGCTTTTACGACACCGCCTCCGCCGAAGTCCGCGACTTCGTCCCCCTGGTTCCAGGCAATGTGAGCCTGTACTACTGCGGCGCCACGGTGCAGGGAATGCCGCACGTCGGGCACATCCGCTCCGCGATCGCCTTTGACCAGCTCACCCGCTGGCTGCAGTACCGGGACTACCGGGTCACGGTGGTCCGCAACGTCACCGACATCGACGACAAGATCCTTGCCAAGTCCGCGGAGTCGTTCGCCGCGGACTTCGCCGCCGAGCCGGGCACGGTCCGGAATGAGGAATGGTGGGCCTTGGCCTACCGCTACGAGCAGGAATTCCTCAAGGCCTACGACGCCTTGGGCGTCTCGCGCCCCACCTACGAGCCGCGCGCCACCGGCCACATTCCCGAGATGCACGCCCTGATCCAGCAACTCATCGACCGCGGCCACGCCTACCCTGCCCTCGACGGCTCCGGCGACGTCTACTTCGACGTACGCTCCTGGTCCAAGTACGGCTCCCTGACGCGGCAGAACATCGACGACATGCAGGGCGCGGCGGATGCCGACCCGCGCGGCAAGAAGGACCCCCGCGACTTCGCCCTCTGGAAGGGCCACAAGGACGGCGAGCCGACGACGGCGAGCTGGGCCTCGCCGTGGGGCGCCGGCCGGCCGGGCTGGCACCTGGAGTGCTCCGCGATGGTCACCAAATACCTTGGGGCCGAATTCGACATCCACGGCGGTGGCCTGGACCTGCGCTTCCCGCACCACGAGAACGAGATGGCCCAGTCGCAGGCCGCGGGCCACGGCTTCGCGAACTTCTGGATGCACAACGGCATGGTCACCTACGCGGGCGAGAAGATGTCCAAGTCCATCGGCAACACCATCAGCCCCGCCGAAATGCTGGAGCTGGCTCCGCCCCGCGTGGTTCGCTACTACCTCGGCCAGGCCCACTACCGCTCGGTGCTGGACTACCAGCCCACCTCGCTGCAGGAGGCCTCGGCAGCGGTGGAGCGGATTGAAGGCTTCATCAGCCGCGCCGCCCGGGCTCTTTCCGGAGCCGACGCCGGCGCTGCCGACGCCGGCCATGGCAGCGTCCCGGATGCCTTCGCCGCCGCCATGGATGACGACCTGAACGTGCCGCAGGCCCTCGCCGTCCTGCACGACACCGTCCGCGCCGGCAACACCTCGCTCACCGCCGGCCAGCTCGATGATGCCCGGCAGGCCCTGGCGGGCGTCACGGACATGATGCGTGTCCTTGGTCTCAACGACACGGCGGCCCCGGCAGTGGACGAGCAGGCCACCACCGCCCTCGGAGTCCTGGTCGAAGCCCAGCTCGCGGCCCGCGCGCAGGCCCGTGCCGGCAAGGACTGGGCCGCGTCTGACGCGATCCGGGACACGCTGGCGGCTGCCGGCGTCGTCGTCGAGGATGGCGCGGACGGCGCCAGCTGGAGCCTGAAGCGCGGCTGACGCCGTGCGCCGCGGTAGCCCGAAGCGGGCCGACGGCGGCCCCCGCGGTCGAAGATTTAACTCGAGTCAGTAGACTGGAGTTCAGACTTATCAACGAATCGCGTAGTTAAAAGGGTGAAACTCATGGCCAACAACGGTCGCCGCTCGGTCAAAATGAAGAAGGGCCCCACCGTCGGGACCGGCGGCCACGGCCGCAAGGCCCTTGAGGGCAAGGGCCCCACTCCCAAGGCGGAAGACCGTCCGTACCACAAGGCCCACAAGAGCAAGCAGCTCGCGGAACGCTCGGCCGCCAAGCGCGGGACGGGTGCGCGCAGTGCCGGCGCCGGTGCCCGCTCGGGCCCCAAGGGCCGTGCCACCGAGGAGGTTGTCACCGGCCGCAACTCCGTGGTCGAGGCGCTCCGCGCCGGCATCCCCGCCAAGGCCCTGCACGTCGCGATCCGGATCGAGATGGACGACCGCGTCAAGGAGTCGCTGAAGCTCGCGGCCGAACGCGGCATCCCGCTGCTCGAGACCGGCAAGCCCGAGCTGGACCGGATGACCGACGACGCCATCCACCAGGGCCTCGTGCTCCAGATCCCGCCGTACGAGTACCAGGACGCGTACGAACTGGCCGAGGAGACCATCGAGGGGTGGAAGAAGGGCCACATCGCCAACGCGCCGCTCTTCGTCGCCCTTGACGGCATCACCGACCCGCGCAACCTCGGCGCGATCATCCGCTCGGTCTCCGCCTTCAGCGGCCACGGCGTCATCGTGCCGGAACGCCGCTCCGTCGGCGTCACCGCCTCGGCCTGGAAGACCAGCGCCGGCGCCGCCGTCCGCGTCCCCGTGGCCCGCGCCGCGAACCTGAACAGCACGCTCAAGGCTTTCAAGAACATGGGCATCTACGTGCTGGGCCTGGACGGCGACGGCGACGTCTCGCTGCCGGACCTCGCCTTGGCCACCGAACCGGTCTGCATCGTCGTTGGGTCCGAAGGCAAGGGCCTGAGCCGCCTGGTCCGCGAAAACTGCGACCAGATCGTCTCCATCCCGATCGATTCCGCGATGGAATCGCTCAACGCCTCGATGGCGGTCGGCATCTCCCTCTACGAGATCTCCCGCCAGCGCGCCACCAAGTAAGAGGCGCGGTGGGTGGTTTCCGCCGGCTCGGACGCTCCCTCACCTTTGACGGGTGCACGGCAAACGCTCCCTCGCCTTTGGTGAGGGAGCGTTTCTTGTCGTGCCGCCGGCGGTGCGGGAGGGTCGTCTAAAACTTGTGGCGGTTGGCGAGGACTGGGAGTTTGGTGCGGGCGTCGTCGACAACGGTGGGGTCCAGGTCGGCGAAGAGCAGTCCCGGGGCGCCGTCGAGCTCCTGGAGGACCTCACCAAAGGGGGAGACGACGGCGGAGTGCCCCACGCCGGTGGGCGCGGATCCCTTGGTCGCGACACCAACGCTGGCAGGATCTCCCTGGCCGCACGCCAGCACAAAGGTGGTGGAGTCCGCCGCGCGGGCACGGGACAACAGCTTCCACTGCTCGACCTTGCCCGGGCCGGCACCCCACGAGGCACAGACGATGTTGACCTGGGCGCCGCGCTCCGCGTTTTCGGTGAAAAGGTCCGGGAACCGGACGTCGTAGCAGGTGGCCAGGCCGAAGGTGACGCCGTCGACGTCGAACGTCACCGGCTGGGTGCCGGCGTCCACGGTGTCCGACTCGGCGAAGCCGAAGGCGTCGTAGAGGTGGATCTTGTCGTAGCTCGTGTGGACGCCGAGCCCGGTGACCAGAAGGGTATTGCGGACCTTTTGCCCGCCGCTCCCGGGGGTAAACATTCCCGCGACGATCACGATGCCTTCTTCCGCGGCGATGGCTCGGACCTGCGAGGCCCACGGGCCGTCAAGCGGTTCGGCGATGTCCAGCAGTGAGTTGCCGAACGCGCGCATGGTCGCCTCGGGGAAGACGATCAGCTGCGCGCCGCCTTCTTTGGCCTCCCGGGCGGAATTCCGCACCAGATCCAGATTCCGGTCGAGCTCGCGGCCGGTGATGATTTGAGCAATAGCAACCCGCACATTTACCTCCAATTCAGCGCTTAGTCCAAGTATGCGCGGCCGGTCCGCGCACAGCGCGCGCCGTGCGCCATCGAAACGACGCCCATTTGTCATCCCCGGCTAAGCTTTAAGCGATGGTCAAGTCCTTAGTAGAGCCAGCTACCACCGTAGACGCCTCGCGGCCGTTTCCGCTCGGCGTCAGCGTCCCCCGCACGGGTTCCCCGGCGACGGACGATCCTCGGGGTGCCTTCGCCAATGTGGCTGTCTACGCCCCCGGGGTCGCCACCCTGGACATCGCCTACCAGGCCCCCGGCGGCAGCTGGCAGCTCAAGACCCTGCCGAACGTCACGGACGGGGTGCACCATGGCATCGTCGAAGGGCTGCCGGTCGGATCGCGCTACGGGCTGCGCGCCTCGCCGGAGGATGCCCTTCCCCTCCCCGTGCCGGCCATGGACTTCGACGACGACGGCGAGCAGCCGCTGCTGCTCGATCCGTACGGCCGCGGCGTGGACGAACGCGACGGCTTCATCACCAACGTCCGGATGGCCGGCGACTTCGACTGGGGCGTCGACTCCGGGCCGCGTACGCCGTGGCGGAACACCATCATCTACGAGGCCCATGTCCGCGGCCAGACGATGCTGCACCCGGACATCCCCGAGCATCTCCAGGGCACTTACGCCGGGATGGCCCACCCGGCCACGGTCGAGCACCTCATCTCGCTCGGCGTCACAGCCATCCAGCTCCTGCCGGTGCACTTCCACATGGACGAGCTGCACCTGCAGGACCTGGGACTGACCAACTACTGGGGCTACAACACGGCCGCGTTCTTCGCACCGCACCCCGGCTACGCCACCCAGGCGGCCCAGGACGCCGGCCCGCAGGCCGTGCAGGACGAGTTCAAAGGCATGGTCAAGCTCCTGCACGCAGCCGGGCTCGAAGTCATCCTCGACGTCGTCTACAACCACACTGCCGAGGGCGGCGCGGACTGGCCCACCCTGAGCTTCCGCGGCCTCGGCGAGCTGGAGTACTACCGTCACGACGGCCACGGTAAGTATGTGGACACTACCGGCTGCGGCAACTCCCTGAACTTCGGCGAGCCCCGGGTAGTCCAGCTGGTGCTGGATTCGCTGCGCTACTGGGTGAACGAGTTCCACATTGACGGGTTCCGTTTCGACCTGGCCGTCACGCTGTGCCGCAATGCCGCCAACGAGTTCGACCCGAGGCACCCCTTCCTGGTCGCCATCGCCGCAGACCCGGTGCTGTCCGAGACGAAGCTCATCGCCGAACCCTGGGACGTCGGCTACGGCGGCTGGCAGACGGGCCGCTTCCCCACCGGCTGGGTGGACTGGAACGACCATTTCCGCGACGCAGTCCGCACGTTCTGGCTGGCAGACCGGGCCGCGATCGACGCCGGCGGCCAAGGCGGTTCGGTGGCGCGGCTGGCGGACGCCTTGTCCGGGTCCGCGGGCCTGTTCGCGGCCTCGGGACGGAGCCGGCTGGCCTCCGTCAACCTCATCACCGCCCACGACGGCTTCACCCTGGCCGACCTGGTCTCCTACGACCGCAAGCACAACGAGGCGAACGGCGAACAGAACCGCGACGGCCACGGAGACAACCGCAGCTACAACCACGGTTTTGAAGGGCGCACTGAAGACGAGGAAGTCCTCGCCCGGCGCGCGCAGACCAGCCGGAACCTGATGGCCTCGCTGATGATCTCCCAGGGCGTCCCGATGATCACCGCCGGCGACGAAATCGGCCGTAGCCAGCAGGGGAACAACAACGCCTACTGCCAGGACAACCCGATCACCTGGATCGACTGGACCAGCACGCCAGAATCACACTCCATGCTGCGCAGCACCAAGCGCGTGATCCGGCTGCGCAAGGAGTTCCTCGCCGGTCAGCCGCACGACTATCCGGCCCGGGACCAGCAGTCCTACTTCCACTGGTTCGACGTCCATGGCGAGCCGATGTCCGGCGACCGTTGGCAGGACCCCGGCCACCGCGTGGTCCAGCTCCTGCTGGGATCCGACGACGGCCGCGTGGACGGCCTGGTGGTGGTCAACGGCGGCGCCGAGGACGTCAAGGTCACGCTGCCGGTCATCCCCAGCGACGACGGCGGCGGCCGGCTCTATGAGCTGCGACTGACCACCTCGGAACTGCACGACCGCCGCCAGGGAGTCCGCATTTCCTCGGGCGAACGGGACGTGGTCCAGGCCAACAGCATCAGCATCTACCGTGTCTAGCAGCCTGTCCCATCCCCCGTCACCGAGGAGCCCCCAGTGAGGGTACGGCGGCTCGCCGCCCTCCTCGCCGTATTGCTGGGGCTGGTGGTGCTGGCCTTCGTGCTGGGCGGCCTTCCGCAGACCGGGAGCGTTCCGACGGACGCCGGCCCGGCCGCACCCTCCCAAAGTACCTCTGCGTCCCGGACCCCGACGGCCGGCGTCGCCAATCCCTCGGGGCTGCCGGTGATCAAGGCTTCGGAGCTGCCGCCCGAGGCCCGGCAGACCCTCGATCTGATCACCAGGGGCGGCCCGTACCCGTATTCCCGGGATAATGTCCCGTTCGGGAATTTCGAACGGATCCTCCCGCGCAAAGCCTCCGGTTATTACCGGGAATTCACTGTGCGCACCCCGGGGGAGTCGGACCGGGGCGCCCGCCGGATCGTGGCCGGGGAAGCCGGCGAAAAATACTACACCGCCGATCATTACGAATCGTTCAAATTCATCGCCGAAGGCAAGTAGGGGACCATGAAGATTTTTTCCGCCGATACCTGGACCCTCGAGGAATTGCGGGCGCAGGTCCACGACGCCGGCCGCAGGGCCCTCGTGATCCCCGCCGCGGACTCCAAGAAAGCCGTTCTGGAGACCTTCGGCGAGGCCCTGGACTTCCCCGAGCACTACGGCGTGAACCTCGACGCCCTCAACGACTCGTTGCACGACTTCGCCGACGCCGTGGCCGAGGACGGCCAGCGGCCGGTCACCGTCATCTGGCAGGTTCCCGCCGTCTTCCGCGGCGACCGATCCTTCGGCATCGTCTGCGAAATCCTCCAGGACGCCGAACGTTACGCCGGCAAGGACCTCGCCGTCATAGCGGTCTGCCTCTAGGCGTTGACGATCAGGCCCAGTTCCGCCTTGGACGCGAGCCCCTCGTGCTTCGGCAGCACCCGGACGGTGTAGCCGAACGAACCGGAACGGTCGATCACGAGGGTGCCGCTGAACAGGTACCGTCCCTTGCCGAGGTCCTCGACGGACTTCAGCTCCGCCACGGTCACGTCCGCGAGTTCGTCGCTGTCCTCGGCGCGGCCGTAGGCCACCTCGACCGACACGTCCTGCGGCGGCAGCGAATGGAGCGCCACGTAGGCATTCACTTGCAGGTCGTCGCCGATCTGTGGGTCCTCGGACACCCCCACCGAATCCACGTGTTCCACCTGGATCTGGGGCCACGCGGCACGGATCCGCGAGCACCAGGCGGCGAGGGCCTTTGCCTCGGCAAAGTTGTCCGCCGAGGCATGCCGCCCGGAGATCGCGGCGGGCCGGTAGAGGACGTTGACATAGTCCTGGAGCATCCGGTCCGCGGACACGGCCGGGCCCAGGTGCGCCATCGTGTGCTTGATCATCGAGACCCAGTGCGTGGGGACCTTCTGCGGCCCGGACTGCGAGGGGCCCGCTGCGCCCGCGCCGTCGGAGACCGTGAGGCCGTAGAACTTCGGCGCCACCTGGGTTTCCAGCAGTTCGTACAGCGCCGCCGCCTCGATGTCGTCGCGCTCCTCGGGGGACGCGTCGTTGTTGGCCGTCGGGATGGCCCAGCCGTTCTCGCCGTCGTACATCTCGTCCCACCAGCCGTCCAGCACGGAGAGGTTGAGCGAGCCATTGAGGGCGGCCTTCATTCCCGAGGTGCCGCACGCCTCCAGCGGGCGGAGCGGGTTGTTGAGCCAGACATCGCAGCCCGGGAACAGGGTCCGGGCCATGGCGATGTCGTAGTTGGGCAGGAAGGCAATCCGGTGCCTGACCTCGGGGTCGTCGGTGAAGCGGACCAGGTCCTGGATCATCTTCTTGCCGGCGTCGTCGGCCGGGTGGGACTTGCCCGCGATCACCAGCTGGATCGGGTGGGTCTTGTGCAGCAGCAGGGCCTTGAGCCGCTCCGGGTCGCGCAGCATGAGCGTCAGGCGCTTGTAGGTGGGCACGCGGCGGGCGAAGCCGATGGTCAGGATGTCCGGGTCCAGCACCGAGTCGGTCCAGGACAACTCGGCGTCGGCCGCCCCGCGCTTCTTCCAGGCGGCCCGGAGACGGCGGCGGACGTCCTCGACCAAGGAGACCCGCATTTCGCGCCGCAGCGCCCACAGCGCCTCGTCGCTGACGTTGTAGGCCAGGTCCCAGCGGCCCTGGGTCTCGGCGTCGGAGCCGAACTGCTCGCGCGCCAGCTGCGAGACCCGGGGGTCCACCCAGGTGGGCACGTGGACGCCGTTGGTGACCGAGGTGATGGGGACCTCCGAGTGGTCGAAGCCCGGCCAGAGCGCGGAGAACATGCCGCGGGAGACGACGCCGTGCAGCTTCGCGACGCCATTGGCGCGCTGGGCCAGCCGCAGCCCCATCACGGCCATGTTGAAGACAAACGGGTTGCCGTCGGCGAAGTCCTCCCGGCCCAGGTCGAGGATCTTCGCGATGGGGACGTCCGGGGCCAGCCCGGCGGTAAAGAAGTGCTCGATCTGCGAGGTCTCAAAGCGGTCGATGCCGGCCGGAACCGGGGTGTGGGTGGTGAACACGGTGGAGGCGCGGCCCGCAGTCAGGGCTTCGTCCCAGCTCAGCGGGTTGTCCCCGGACATCAGCTCCTGGATGCGCTCGATGCCAAGGAAGCCGGCGTGGCCCTCGTTTGTGTGGAACACCTCCGGCGCAGGGGCGCCCGTCAGCCGCTGGTAGGCCCGCAGCGCCTTGACCCCGCCCATGCCCAGCAGGAGCTCCTGCTGGAGCCGGTGGTCGCCGCCGCCGCCGTAGAGACGGTCGGTGATGCCGCGCGCCGCGTCGTCGTTGCCGGCCACATTGGAATCCAGCAGCAGCAGCGGGACGCGCCCGACGTCGGCCCGCCACACGTGTGCCAGCAGCCGGCGTCCGTGGGGGAGCGGGAGCGAAATCTGGATGGGCCGGCCGTTGCCGTCCGGGGAGGCCTCGCGGAGCAGGGTCAGCGGCAGGCCGTCCGGGTCGAGGACCGGGTAGGTCTCCTGCTGCCAGGCGTCGCGGGACAGCGACTGCTTGAAGTAGCCGGCCTGGTAGAGCAGCCCGACGCCGATCAGCGGGACGCCGAGGTCCGATGCCGCTTTCAGGTGGTCGCCGGCCAGGATGCCGAGGCCACCGGAGTACTGCGGCAGGACTTCGGTGATTCCGAACTCGGGGGAGAAGTACGCAATGCAGCGGGGCGCGTCCTCGCCCAGGCTCTGGTACCAGCGGGGCTGTTCCAGGTAATGGTCCAGGTCCGCGGCGGCCGCATGGACGCGGCGGACCACCTCCTGGTCCGCGGCGAGGCGCTGCAGTTCCTCCCGGCTGACCAAGCCCAGGAAGGTCACCGGATCGTGCGCGCTCTCGGCCCAGATCGCCGGGTTCAGCTGCTCGAAGAGCTCCCTGGTGGGCAAGTGCCACGACCAGCGAAGGTTGGTGGCGAGCCGCGCCAAAGGCCGGATCGATTCAGGAAGAACAGTTCGGACGGTAAATCTGCGGATAGCCTTCACCAGCGAAACACTAACGGACAACTTAGGGCCCCGGAACAGCTTTGGGTTTCTTTCCGGTAAATGTCGGATTGCCTCCAGGATTCGCTGGGAAAAACTGAGCAGCCTTAGCATTCTGAGCGATTTGTAGATAACGTCGAGGCTGTGACGACTAACTCGCGAACCAGTGCCGTGTCCAAGCAAAAGCCGAAGGCCCTGATCACGGAGGGGCTGAAATTCGGCAGGTTTCCGATCACTGCCGTACAGCCTGCGGTCGAGGGCGGAAAGTTCCCCGCCAAGGCCGTCGTGGGCGAGAGCATCGTCGTCGGAGCCACCGCATTCCGGGAGGGCCACGACATGCTCGGCGTCAGCGCCGTGCTGCTTGACCCGCGCGGGAAGGAGCGGCAGCGAGTCCGGCTGGCGCCGCCGCGGGGGGACCGGGGCAAGGGCACCGACCGCTGGGAAGGCCTGCTCACGCCGTCGGGAACCGGCCAGTGGTCGTTCGTCATCGAGGCCTGGCACGACCGCTACGGCACCTGGCACCACAACGCCGAGGTCAAGGTCGAGGCGGGCATCGACGTCGACCTGATGCTGGCCGAGGGCGCCGCCCTGCTGACCGAGGCCTCCGAGGACGCCACCCGCCCCTCCGCGGACCGGCGCACGCTGCGGATCGCCGTCGTGGGCCTGTCCGACGTCTCCAAGACCCCGGAAGAGCGCCTCGCCGCCGGCTTCAGCGCCGAGGTGGCCGCCGTCGTTGCACGCCAGCCGATCCGGGAACTGGTCACCGTTTCCGAGCCGTATCCGCTGCTGGTGGAGCGCGAACTGGCCGGCCGCGGCGCGTGGTACGAGTTCTTCCCCCGCTCCGAGGGCGCTGTCCGCAACCCCGAAACCGGCGAATGGACCTCCGGAACGTTCCGCACCGCCGCGCAGCGCTTAGACGCCGTGGCCGCGATGGGCTTCGACATCATCTACATGCCACCGATCCACCCGATCGGCACCCAGCACCGCAAGGGCCCGAACAACACCCTGCTGGCCGGCCCGCATGACCCGGGGTCGCCGTGGGCGATCGGGGCGAAGGAGGGCGGCCACGACGCCATCCACCCGGACCTTGGGACCTTCGAGGACTTTGACGCATTTGTAGCGCGCGCCGGCGAGCTGGGCCTGGAGGTGGCCCTGGACCTCGCGCTGCAGGCCGCCCCGGACCACCCCTGGGTGCAGAGCCACCCCGAGTGGTTCACCACCCGCGTGGACGGCAGCATAGCATACGCCGAAAACCCGCCGAAGAAGTACCAGGACATCTTCCCGCTCAACTTCGACAACGACCCCGCCGGCTTGTCCAACGAGATCCTGCGGATCGTTCTGTTGTGGGTCAGCCACGGCGTGAAGATCTTCCGCGTGGACAACCCGCATACCAAACCGGTGTGGTTCTGGGAATGGCTGATCGCCAAGGTCAACAAGAAGCACCCCGACGTCGTCTTCCTCGCCGAGGCATTCACCCGACCGGCCATGATGCACGCCCTGGGCCGCGCCGGCTTCCAGCAGTCCTACACCTATTTCACCTGGCGCAACACCAAGGAGGAGCTGGAGGAGTACTTCCAGGAGGTCAGCCACGAATCCCCGGCGTACTTCCGGCCGAACTTCTTCGTCAACACCCCGGACATCCTCACCGAGTACCTGCAGTTCGGCGGACCGCCGGCGTTCAAGATCCGTGCCGCCCTGGCCGCCACGGCCAGCCCGATCTGGGGCGTCTATGCCGGCTACGAGCTTTACGAGCACGTCGCCCGGCCCGGGGCCGAGGAATACATCGATAACGAGAAGTTCGAGTACAAGGCCCGCGACTGGGACGCGGCCACGGAATCCGGCCGCACCCTGGCCCCGTACTTGACCCGGCTCAACGAGATCCGGCACTCCCACCCCGCCCTCGGCGACCTGCAGAACCTCACGGTGCACCAGAGCACGGACAACGCCACCGTGGTCTACTCAAAGCACAAGACCCTCCCGGACGGCGGCAAGGACACGTTGATCGTCGTGGTCAACGTGGATCCGCATGGCATCCGGGAGAGCACGGTGACGCTGGACCTGGCGGCACTGGAGCTAGACCCGGAGGACCTGACGCACAACGGCCGCTTCGTCGTCGATGACCTGCTGACCGGCGAAAGCTGGGAATGGGGCGAGTACAACTACGTACGCCTTGACGCACACGTCGAACCCGCCCACATCCTGAGCATCCGGAGGCAGCGCCCGTGAGTTTCAGCCCGAGCAACCCCAACCAGCACTTCACCCCGAAGGGATCGTTCGAACTGAACGCGCCCGGCCTCCAACACGATCCGCATTGGTACCGGAAGGCGGTCTTCTACGAGGTCCTGGTCCGGGGTTTCGCGGACGGGAACGGCGACGGATCCGGCGACTTCCACGGCCTGATCGACAAACTGGACTATTTGCAGTGGCTCGGCGTCGACTGCCTCTGGCTGCCGCCCTTCTTCCAGTCCCCGCTGCGCGACGGCGGCTACGACATCTCCGACTACAACTCTGTGCTGGACGAATTCGGCACCATCAGCGACTTCAAGCGGCTTGTCGCTGAGGCCCACGCCCGCGGCGTCCGGGTCATCATCGACCTGCCGCTGAACCACACCTCGGACCAGCACCCCTGGTTCCAGGAGTCGCGCAAGGACCCGGACGGACCGTTCGGCGATTTCTACGTGTGGAGTGACACAGACGAGAAATACCAGGACGCCCGCATCATCTTTGTGGACACGGAGGAGTCCAACTGGACCTTCGACCCGATCCGCCGCCAGTTCTTCTGGCACCGCTTCTTCAGCCACCAGCCGGACCTGAACTTCGAGAACCCCAAGGTGATCGACGCCCTCTTCGACGTCGTGCGGTTCTGGCTGGACCAGGGCATTGACGGCTTCCGCGCCGACGCCATCCCGTACCTCTTCGAGGAGGAAGGCACCAACTGCGAGAACCTGCCGGCCACCCACGAGTTCCTGCGCCAGTTGCGCCGGATGGTCGACGAGAGCTACCCGGGACGCGTGATCATCGCCGAAGCCAACCAGCCGCCCGCCGAAGTGGTGGAGTACTTCGGCACCGAAGAGGAACCGGAATGCCACATGGCCTTCCACTTCCCGATCATGCCCCGGCTTTACTACGCGCTGCGGGACCAGAAGGCCGCGCCGATCATCGAGACCATGAAGGACACCCCGGACATTCCCGAGGGCGCACAGTGGGGCACCTTCCTGCGCAACCACGA